>DATHDP010000097.1:0-47911 GCA_035318985.1 Chitinophagaceae bacterium | reverse complement strand
CAAAAGAAATGGGCTGATGAGATTGGTTGTCCCGATGGTGTGTTTGCACCATTTAATATTGATGCTAAAATAAATGCTGCTTACGTGGTAATTGGTTTGCTTTATGGCAAAGGAGATTTTACAAATACAATAGAAATTACTACCCGTTGCGGACAAGATGCTGATTGTAATCCATCTTCAGCTGGAGGAATACTCGGAACATTGCTTGGTTATGATGGTATTCCTGCTTATTGGAAACAAGGATTGAAAGAAGCAGAAGAAATAAATTTCAAATACACAACGATGAGCCTGAAAAGTGTTTATGAAATTGGATTGAAACATGCTTTACAAAATATTGAAAGAAATGGTGGCAAAGTCAATAGCGATAAAATAACGATCCGTATTCAGCAGCCCAAAGCAGTTCAGTTTGAAAAAAGTTTTGCAGGGCTGTATGTCAAAGAAAAAAAGAAAGTGAATTGGTCAGCTCCTAATGAGATCAGTTTTGAGTATGAAGGAACAGGTTTTGTATTAAAAGGTGAATCTGGTCATTGGGGAAATCATGATGCAGTTGTTATAAATGCCGAATTATATGTCGATGGAAACAGAACTGAAATAATTAAACTCCCTGTGAACTTCACCACCCGTCGCCATGAACTCTGTTGGAATTATGATCTGCCGCAAGGAAAACATAGTATCAAATTCAAATTATTAAACCCATCTCCGGACTATTCTATATCCGATACCGAAGCTATTATTTATACGAATACAAAGCCAATCCCTCTTCATAGTTATTGAGCAATAATGACAGGCTGTTATTATTTGTATTGATTGAAGAATTTATTTAGTTAATCAATATATT
The DNA here is from genome assembly GCA_035318985.1 of Chitinophagaceae bacterium. GTDB lineage: Bacteria > Bacteroidota > Bacteroidia > Chitinophagales > Chitinophagaceae > VBAS01. The sequence continues at coordinate 47,073 of DATHDP010000097.1, read as the reverse complement.
TAGGCCCTTAAATTATTACTATGCTAAAACTGACAAGCTTTCTTTTTTTCGTTTTCTTCTTTTTCCAAAGTCTTGGGCAACAAAAATTAGACAAACTAACTGTAGAAAAGATCATGAGAGATCCGAACTGGATCGGCACCTCTCCTTCTAATGTTGAATGGAGCAATGACGGAAAGTCAATTTATTTTAGTTGGAATCCTGAAAAAGGACTTGCCGATTCACTTTATTATATAACGCTGAGTAATAAAACTCCGGTTAAAGTCACTCCTGTTGAAATGCAGGTTGTTCGTGCAACAGGAAACTATGTTTACAATACTTCACGTTCAGCTTATGTGCTTGCAAAAGACGGAGATATTTTTTACACAGAATTAAAAACCGGTAAAACAAAACGCATTACTCAAACAGCAGATGCGGAGACCAACCCCCAGTTTTCCTTTAAAGATTCAAAGATCGCTTATACCCGTAACCAGAATCTATATGCATGGGATATTGTATCTGGTGAAACCATGCAGCTTACTAACCTGCAAACCGGTGCTGCTGCCGCTGCACCACCCACTACTGGTTTTGGTGGCAGGGGAAATAACCAGGCTGCAAGTAATAATAACGCAAGCAGCAATCCGCAGGAAGACTGGCTAAAAAATGACCAGTTGACTTATTTTGAAGTATTAAAATCAAGAAAAGAAAAAAGAGATAAAGGCGAAGCCTATAATAAAACAATACCGAAAGCAAAAGAGCTTCGAAACATAAATATAGAAGATAAAGCCTTGCAAGGTCTTAGCCTGAGTCCCGATGGTCGTTTTATCAGCTATCGTTTATTTAAAACCGCCACGGCTGCAAAGACTACGATCGTTCCAAGTTATGTAACTGAAACTGGTTTTACTACTGACATTGCAGGCCGGACTAAAGTAGGTACACCACCAGGCACTTCAGAATTTTTTATTTATGATCGTGAAAGAGATACTGTTTTTGCAGTAAAGATCGATTCAACTTTTCCGGGTATAAGAGATCTGCCTGATTATGTAAAAGACTATCCAAAACAATTGGAACGAAGAAACAGAAGACCTACAAACAGAACAGTTACGTTTAATTCATTTGCATGGTCCGCTACCGGTGCAAACGCAGTACTTGAAATTCGTTCAACTGATAATAAAGATCGGTGGTTGATGCTATGGGATACAGCTACTCATGTATTAAAATTATTGGATCGTCAAAGAGATGAGGCATGGGTTGGTGGCCCGGGCATTGGATTTGGTCGCAATATCGGTTGGATAGATGATAACACTGTTTGGTTTCAATCTGAATCCACTGGTTATTCGCATTTGTATTCAATCAATATAAACACAAATGAAAGAAAAGCATTAACGTCCGGTAAATATGAGGTGCAACAAGTACAGTTAAGCAACGACAAGAAATTCTTTTATATCATCACAAATGAAGTGCATCCGGGTGAACAACAGTTTTATCGCTTAACAATTGCAGATGGGAAAAAAGAACGTATCACTACAATGACGGGTGCTAACCAGATTACCGTTTCACCTGACGAAAAATATCTTGCTGTTCTTTATTCATATTCAACCAAACCATGGGAATTGTATTTGCAGGAAAATAAACCCGGAGGGAAAATTGAGCAAATAACAAACAAAGCACAAAGCGATGAATTCAAATCATACTCATGGAGAGATCCAGAAGTGATAACTTTTACTGCAAGCGATGGTGCTCAAGTTTATGCAAGGATCTATAAGCCTGCTAATCCCGATCCGAATAAACCAGCAGTTCTGTTTGTACATGGAGCAGGTTATTTGCAAAATGCTCATAAATGGTGGAGCAGTTATTTTCGGGAATACATGTTCAACAATATGCTTGCTGACAATGGTTATTACGTGATGGATGTTGATTATCGTGGCAGCGCAGGCTATGGAAGAGATTGGAGAACGGGGATCTATCGTTTTATGGGTGGCAAAGATCTAAGTGATCATGTAGATGCCGTAAATTATTTAGTAAAAACTTATGGAGTAAATCCAAAGCATATAGGTTTATATGGCGGCTCTTACGGAGGATTTATCACACTGATGGCAATGTTTAATGATCCAGATGTATTTACAGCCGGCGCAGCATTAAGACCTGTTACTGATTGGGCCAATTATAATCATGGCTATACAGCGAATATTCTTAATGAGCCGTTCAATGACAGTCTTGCTTACAGGAAAAGCTCTCCATATTATTATGCCAACGGGTTAAAAGGTCATTTACTGATTTGCCATGGTATGGTGGATGTGAATGTTCATTACCAGGATGCCGTAAAACTTACGCAAAGATTGATCGAATTGGGAAAAGATAATTGGGAGCTGGCATCTTACCCAATGGAAGATCATGGCTTCGTTGAACCCAGTAGCTGGACCGATGAATATAAAAGAATTTTTAAGTTGTTTGAGAATGTTTTAAAAGAATAAAAGAAATTCTTGTATATATATCAAAGAGCTCCGGTTTTACCTGGAGCTTTTATTTGTGCGAATCATTTGATCTGAACATTGGCGATTGTCTTTAGAATCCGGAAGAAGTGAGCAGCTAAAACTTTACCTTTAATGTATCACTGCACATATTTAATTTTTGTTTTATGAAACAAAATATACATCGTCGCCGGTTCATACTCGATACCTCAGCAGCATTGACACTTGCTGCATTTAAACCAAGTGGTCTTAATTTCTTTTCACAGGCAACACCAAGACGAGTAGCATTGATCGGCACGGGTTGGTACGGCAAAAGTGATCTGTTCCGGCTAATGCAAGTGGCGCCGGTAGATGTAGTTGCACTTTGTGACGTGGACAAACAGCAATTGAATAAAGCCGCTGAAATGGTAGGTCAGCGTCAGAAGAATAATAAGAAGCCGGCTTTATATGGTGATTACAGGAAATTATTAGCAGAACAAAAACCGGAGATTGTTTTGATCGGAACACCTGATCACTGGCATGCATTAACTGCAATTGATGCAATGAGATCCGGGGCTCATGTGTATGTACAAAAACCGATCAGCGTGGATGTAATGGAAGGTGAAGCAATGCTTGCCGCTGCAAGAAAATATAAACGTGTAGTGCAGGTAGGAACACAGCGCAGAAGTACACCACATCTTATAGAGGCAAAGAAAAATATTGTGGATGCAGGATTGCTGGGTAAAGTATCACATGCAGAAATGTGTTGTTATTTTCATATGCGCAATAATGGTAATCCGCCTGTAGAACCAGTCCCTGATTTTTTTGATTATGAAATGTGGACCGGCCCTGCACCGCTACGTCCTTATGATGGTTTACCGCATATACGTTGGTGGCGAACATTTATGGAATATGGGAATGGAATTATGGGTGACATGTGTATTCATATGTTTGATACAGTGAGATGGATGCTAGATCTTGGCTGGCCAAAACGCATCAGTTCGACAGGCGGGATCTATGTTGATAAAACAGGTAAGAGTAATATCGCTGATACACAAAATGCAATTTTTGAATACGAAGGACTGAATTGTGTTTGGCAACACAGAAGCTGGGGCACTCCTGCAGATCCTGAATATCCATGGGCATTCAAAATATATGGTGAGAAAGGAACATTGTGTGGAAGTACTATGAAATATGATTTTATTCCTGATGGTGATGGAAAAAAGATTCATGGCGATGTCGTGTTTGAAAAAGTAAAATATCCGGAAGATCTGACTGAACCAGCAATTGAACTAAACGCAGCACCAGCTACAAGATTACACATGATAAATTTTCTTGAAGCAATTGATAAAAATAGTAAGCCAGTTGCAGACATCGAACAAGGACATATTTCCACAGCAAGTTGTATCCTGGCTAATATCTCGATGCAGTTGAATGGAAGAGCATTGATCTACGATCCAATTAAAAGAGAAGTTGTTGGTGATGCAGAAGCAACAAAACTCTTACAAAGAAAATATCGGGGACCGTGGGTTCATCCTTTGCCCGCAAACTTATAAGTGAATTGTGAATGGTCAATGATGAGTGGCTAATGAAAGTGATCAGCTACTACTCACTACTCATCACTCATCACTCACTATTCACTCTTTCAAACTTCTTAAATAAGCTATGGTCTGAGGTATTTGAATAATAATATTGCTGCTTTCGTCTTCAATAAAGTAATGTTTTATACCAACCTTCTTCGCTGCTTTCATAATGGCTGGTATGTCTAGTTCACCTGTACCTACGGCAACATCATTTTCTTGAGATGTTCCACCGGTCAGATCTCTTTTTGTTCCCTTCTTCATGTCTTTTACATGCATCAGTTTCCACCGGTCGCCATATTTTTTAAGAAGTGCTGCGGGATCACCACCTCCGAAATAAATCCACATGATATCCATTTCAAATGAAACGTATTCAGGATTAGTATTCTTGATGAGATAGTCTAACAGAGTTCCATTTTCGTATGGTTGAAATTCATACCCATGTGCATGGTAACAGAAAGTAAGTCCGTTCTCTTTTAAAATTTTTCCGGCCTTATTAAAATCTTCCACAGCTTTTTTTGCATTCTCCAAAGTGAATACATTATTATCATGTGGTATCCATGCACACATAACATATTTTGCTCCTAATGTTTTTGCCCTGTAAACCACCGAGTCCGTTTTGGTTGTTAACTGATCATATCCTGTCCCGGTAGATGGTATGCTTATTCCTCTGTCATCACACAATTTTTTAAATTCCTGCAATGTTAAACCTCCGCCACCTCCTCCTTCGATCTCCGTAATTCCCATCATTTTTATCGTGTCTAAAACTTTAGCCGGATCTTTTCCAATACTTCTGCGAAAAGTATAGGTCTGCAAACCAATTGGTGCAGTAAATAATGGCTTTTGCGCCATGGCTGCATCCGTGAATAACGAACCGGCTAACACTAATAGAAAGAAATTTTTTTTCATTGTTTTATTTTTTTGTGGGCTAAAGCCCATTTCGATCATATTTTTTACAACCCCAGCCTTAAGGCTGGGGTTAAATCAAATCAAAGTGTACCGGGCTTTAGCCCTTTTACTTGTCAAAAGTTGAATAGCGAACAAAATGTATAAGAGTGCCCTTCGCTTCGCTCTGGGTAAACTGTGCAACCAAAGTTGAAAAGAATTACTTAAGCTGGTAACATACCTATACTTTCATCTGTCTTAAATTAAAAAATAAAAAGAACTATTGTATCTAAATCACCCCTTTAGGGGACAGGGGTTTAAATATTTCCTTTCTTCAACTCTTCGATTGCATAATTAGCCGCTCTTGCAGTTATTGCCATATATGTCAAAGTTGGATTCTGTGAACCGGTCGACGTCATACAAGCTCCATCTGTAACAAAAACATTTTTGCAATGATGCAGCTGGTTCCACTTATTCAATAAAGAAGTTTTAGGATCATGCCCCATGCGAACACCACCCATTTCATGTATATCAGATCCCGGCGGCGATTGCGTATCTTCTGCTTTTATATTTATAAATCCGGCTTTTTCAAACATCAGTTTTGTTTGTTCAATATAATCAGCAACCATTTTATCATCATTCTCACTCCATTCGCATGAAACGATCAATTGAGGAATGCCATATTTATCTTTCAGATCCTTTGATAACCGAACATGATTTTTTTCCAACGGCACACATTCACCCATCATCCAGGTACTGATATACCAACCGCCCAATTCGGGCTTTAATAAATTTTCTCTTAATTGGTCGCCGATCATGTCGGTATTTGAAAACGTTCCTCGTCCTCCGGCAACTCCGATCGCATAACCTCTTAAAAAATCCATTTCCTGTTTGAATACATTTCTAAAACGTGGTACATAACTATAGCTCGGGCTACGGCCATCGGTTTTTTTGTCTTTAAGTCCTTCAAATGTAGCATTGGCCTTGCCACGATAGTTATGCCATGAAACATATTTCCCAAGTAAGCCACTGTCATTTCCCAAACCATTTGAGAACCTGGTTGAGGTTGAATTCAACAAGATCGCATTACTATTTAATGCGGATGCATTTACAAAAATTACGTTTGCATAAAACTCAATCATCTCTTTTGTAGTGCCGTCAATGATCCTTACGCCGGTTGCTTTACCTTTTTTATCATCATAAATTATTGAATGAACAACCGAATGTGGCCTGATAGTTAGATTGCCTGTTTTTAATGCCCATGGAATTGTGGATGCATTACTGCTAAAGTATGCGCCATAAATACAACCCCTGTTACACATTGTTTGATTCTGGCATTTACTTCTACCCTGTTCAACATGTATCTGTTGTGGATCGGTGATGTGTGCACATCTTGCTGCTATAAGATGACGGTCAGTAAAATTCTTTTGTAAATTCTCTTTAAAATAATTTTCAATGGCGCTTGTTTCAAAAGCAGGCATCACTATGCTATCGGGTAACTCAGGCAAACCATCTCTGTTGCCTGCAATGCCTGCAAATTTTTCAACATAACTATACCACTCTTCCATGTCTTTGTAGCGGATGGGCCAGTCAACAGCAAAACCATCTCTCGTGGGGCCTTCAAAATCATAATCACTCCATCGCTGTGTTTGTCTTGCCCATAATAATGATTTGCCACCTACATGATAACCCCGAACCCAGCGGAATGGTTTTTCCTGGATGAAAGGCTGTTCATCATCTTTCAATGCCCAATGCAAAGTTTCTTCCCGAAGATTTCTTGCGCCTTGTAAATTTTTACGTTGTTCAATTGAGACAGTGCCGCGATGATCAAACTCCCATGGAGCCTTAGATGCAGTTGGATAATCTTTTACATGCTCAACATTACGGCCACGTTCAAGCACCAATGTTTTTAATCCTTTATCACAAAGTTCTTTGGCGGCCCAACCACCGCTGGCACCGGAACCAATGACGATAGCATCATATGTTCTTTTTTTATCTTCAGGCATGATCTGATGTTTTTACATCTACAGAACCGTAGTAATGCCCCGGTGCTACTTGATAGCCAAGATATTCCTGCATTACTTTCTGCGATGTATTGAACCCTCTTATTGTCTCTGATTTTATTAAGTCGAAAAAATCTTTTTCTGGTTTGATCTCTGAGGCGGATAATTTTAATAGTAATTCTTCCCGCTGGGCTTGTGTACAATCAGCAAATGATTTTTTATTTGCTGCTTTTGCTGATTCGTCCAATGATCTTAATTGTGCTTTTACATTGTCCTGCACATCCTTTTCATAACAATCATCAATAAGTTTTTGAAGGAACTTATCAACGCCAACTGATAAAGCGCCAATGCTATTACCAGCGGGAATGATAGTATCAGTGATACTTGCAAGAATTTTTTGTTCGGCAATTGAGAAAGAAGATTGATGAATAGTTGTGTCGCTTACTCCACAACTCACCATCCACTGGGGAAGTGTGATCAATCCACCTGAAACAATGGCAAGATTTTTTATGGCTTTGCGGCGATCCATGGCAAACAATAAGAAATGAATTTAAATAAAATTCTGCTGTAAACAATTAATTAATACACACCATCATTCTACCAATAAGTGACATGCCTCGAGCTGCGAAAGATATTCTTTTGCCACCATTTCACTTCATCTCCCCTGTCAGAAGTTCGCCACAAAAGGTTTGATTTTGACGACACATGCCATAAACCACAAGCATGTGCGATCTCATGTGCCAATGTTGAAGCATTTTTTGCTCCATCGGGATCTAATGTTACATAATCAGTAAGAGGTCCAAGAGAGCAACCAGATGCATGATCAATATCAAAAACAACAAATGCTGTGACAGGATAAAATGATCCGCTAAGGTTAGACGCAAAAAAACTACCGGTAACGGTAAACTCTTCGGCTAATGCGCCAATGCTTCCTTTTGTATATAATGCTTCATGTGGTGCTTTCTCTTGTAACACTTCAGCAAATTGTTGACCGGTTTTATATGGTAGCAACCTGGTATTAAAGTTTTTTTTGAAGGATCTTTTTGCATATTCTATTGCCGTATCAAGATCATCTGGCGAAACAACAGGATTAGCTTGCGTATTTTGCAGAATAAAGATCGTGACACGTAAATTTTTTTCGGGCCAATTTAAAAATCCAAATAATGTATCAAATACGTTTATAACAAGCCGATGAACGGTTTCGACAATGAGCCTGATAGCTATTCTTGTGCTTCCTTTTATTCCATTCCAAATTTTTTTCATTATTTAAAGATAAAATAATGATGAGTTTCTACTTCCCTTCTTCTTTCTTTGTTGATAATGGCATAGCTATTACCTTCGCGGCAAAATAAACCACATGAGGCGTTTTAAATTTTTACTACTAACCACAACTTTTATTGCAGTTTCTATTTCATCTTTTGCATGGTGGGGACAGAATGGTCATCGTATAGTAGGCGAGATCGCTGACAGCTATCTCAGCAATAAGGCAAGGAAAGCTATCCGTGAAATATTAGGTGATGAATCCATAGCCATCACAAGTAATTGGCCGGATTTTATTAAATCTGATTCTACGTTTAATTATTTAAGTACCTGGCATTATATAAATGTAAAACAAGGTTTATCACAAACTGAATTCAATGCTGCATTAGGAAATGATACCTTGACAAATGCATACACGAAACTTAACTTCCTGATCGCCGAATTAAAAAACAAACAATTACCGCTTGAGAAAAAACAAATGTACCTGCGCCTGTTGATCCACATAGCCGGCGATATACACCAGCCTCTGCATGTTGGACAGTTTGAAGACCTGGGTGGCAACCGCATTCGATTACAATGGTTTGGTGAATCAACAAACCTGCATAGCTTATGGGATGAAAAATTAATTGAATTCCAAAAACTCAGTTACACCGAATATGCTACTTGGATCAATCATACAACCAAAGAACAACGCAAACAATGGCAGGAACAACCGATGAATGAGTGGTTTTTTGAATCATATCAACTTGCCGGAAAAATTTATAATAGTGTTACTCAACCAGAACCAAAGCTTAGTTTTCGTTACAACTTTGACTATATCGAAATGCTGAACAATCAATTATTAAAAGGCGGTGTTCGTCTTGCCGGTCTGCTAAATTCAATTTTCGGGTAGCTTCTATTGTCTTTTGCGTTGGAACAAGCAGTTTACATTTAGAAAACTTTAACGTCACTTACCACCAAAGTGGTATTGGGTTCATTTCTTTTTGAAAGTAAATTGCACTTGTAAACTAAATTCCTATGCGCAGAAGAAAAATGCCTCATTTCATAAGACTCACGAGGCTTGCATTCAAGAGTGTGTGGTATGCATTAACAATACCGAATGATCCATATCATGAAAAAGAAGTAAACTTTTGGAACATGCCGAAAAGAAAAAAAGTGAGTGAAAGACAATACAGATAATACTCCACTGTTGTCTTTAGTTTCAATTAATACTTTTTAGAAACCTTAACGTCAATCTCCTAAATTATTATTACGATGAGAAGGAAAAAATTGCCTTACATAATCAGATTAATACGGGTATCTTTAAAATGGACATGGCATGCATTGATGATGATCCCGAAAGAAATATTTTCCAGGAATATGCATAAAAGAAAAAGACAATACAGATAAATATTACTTTCTACTACTTTCCTTTTCTTAATATTCGTTTTCTATGTTGGGTTCCCCAGACCTGTAATTCTTCAATTAATTTTTCCAGCGTTTCGCCATAAGGCGTCATCGAATATTCTACTACTACTGGAACGGAATCATATACTGTCCGCTTTACAAGCTCATTCATCTCCAGCTCTCTTAATTCCTTTGACAACATTTTATCAGTGATGCCATGCACCTGTTTAGCAAGTTCACTAAACCGCTTATTGCCAAATTGCAAAGCAAGAATAATAGGCAATTTCCATTTACCGCTTAAAATATCCAATGCATCCCGCACAGGAATCAATGCTTTTGTACAAGTTTCATGCGTTCTTTCGTTTTCCTTAACTTTTGATACCATGATTTTTTGATTTTTTAGGTCGCTTTCCAAAAGTATAGTGCTATACTTTGGTATAGTACTATAAAAAGTATAGTAAAGGTATGTATCTTTGTGTCCGAAACAAAAAAAATAATTATGGCAAATCAAACATGGGCCCTGGACCCAACACATTCAGAACTTCAATTCAAGATCAAGCACCTGATGATATCAACCGTAACCGGACAATTCAACGAGTTTAAAGCAACTGTTGAAACAGATAATGATGATTTCACAAAAGCAAAAGTGCATTTCGAAGCAACAGTGGATTCCATCTCCACCAATAATGAACAACGTGATGCACATCTGAAGAACGGAGATTTTTTTGATTCAGAAAAATACCCGGTAATAACTTTTGATAGCGAAAGAATGGACAAGACAAGTGAAGATGAATACAAACTTTATGGCACATTAACTATGCGGGGTGTAAGCAAAAAAGTTATTCTAAATACGGACTTTGGCGGTATAACAAAAGATCCATGGGGAAATACAAGAACAGGTTTTTCTGTAAGTGGCAAGATCAACAGGCATGATTTTGGAGTGAGCTTTGGCGCTGCTTCAGAAACGGGTGGCGTGTTATTGGGTGACGAAGTGAAAATCAATGCCAACATTCAATTGGTGAAAGAAGCAGTTGCATATGCAGCATAAATAATTTTATAGTTACAGGATAAAAAAAGAGGCTACAAAATTGCAGCCTCTTTTAGTATAAAATAATTCTTACTTAGTGATAATAATTTTTGCAGTTTGTATTTCGCTGCCATTTTGCATTTTAATATAATACATGCCGCTTGGCAATGAGCTCACATCTAATCTTCTAATATTATCGCCTTCATATACTGCAATTGTCCGTTTTAAAACTACACTGCCTAATTGGTTTATAACCGTGATCACAGAATTGCCGTTCGTCTTTGACTTAAATGCAAGATTTGCTTCGAAGCCTGCCGGGTTAGGGTAAACAAAAAGCTTGTTTTCTAAAAGTTGCACCAATTCAGGGTTCATCCTGGTGGCAGTACCAGTTTGCACTGTTAACGTATAACAGGAGTTTGCATTAAATGCTCCATTGCTTTTTGGATAAACTTTTGCATAATAAGTGCCTGGTGAAACCGTTGCATTGATCGTTTCGCTAGCAGTGCCGTTATTAGTTGATGATTGCAATGTAGTACCACCACTGTTTAGCAAGGCAAGTTGAAAGTCTGCAGGCAAGTTGGTTAATGATATAGTTATTGTACCACCGGTTGTAACAATGAATTTGTAATGATCATTATCACCCCTGACATTTATCAAACCATAAACATCAGTGTTTAGTGGTATTGTGGTAGCTCCTGCTATGATATCATTATTACCAACATCATAAGAGCCAGGGCATGGTACCGATGGTGTAGACGTTGTAAAGTTTGCCTGAACATAATTGCCAGATCCACTGCTACAATTTGCTCTTACCCTCCAGTTATATAATGTACCAGCTGTTAAACCTGAAAGATTAGCCGACAAACTAGTTGTTGCTGTAGCAGCATTGATCCATGTACCTGAAGCATTTGTTTTATAATCAACATCATAATTATTTGCTCCACTAACAGGATTCCAGGTTACAGTTGTAGAAACTTCTGTTGTATTTGTATTCAATAATCCAGTTGGATCTCCACAAGGAGGCGGTGGTGTAGCTGTTGTAAAGTTTGCCTGGACATAATTACCAGCCCCACTGCTACAATTTGCTCTTACCCTCCAGTTATATAATGTACCCGCTGTTAAACTTGAAAGATTAGCTGACAAACTAGTTGTTCCTGTAGCAGCATTGATCCATGTACCTGAAGCATTTGTTTTATAATCAACATCATAATTATCTGCTCCGCTAACAGCACCCCAGCTTACAGTTGTAGAAGTTTCTGTTGGAGTTGTATTGGATAATCCGGTTGGATCTCCACAAGGAGGAGGTGGTGGTGTAGCTGTGGTAAAATTTGCCTGAATATAACTGCTAGTGCTTCCACTACAATTTGCTCGCACCCTCCAGTTATATAACGTAGCCCCTGTTAAACTATTAAGGCCAACTGACAAATTAGTTGTTGCTGTAGCAGCATTGATCCATTGTGATGCAGCATTAGTTTTATAATCAACATCATAGTTAATTGCTCCACTAACAGCACCCCAGCTTACAGTTGTAGAAGTTTCTGTTGGAGTTGTATTCGATAATCCGGTCGGCGTTCCACAAGCAGGTGCTCCACTAATCGTAAAGTTGGCATTAGAAATATCAAAGAAAATATTTCCAACTGCTTCAACCTTTACCCGACATAATGAACCCGGAGATGCCGGAACTGTAATTAATTGTGAACCATCATTAGCAGTAGCAGCAGTTAATACGGTTGGAAATGTTGCACCACCATCAGTAGATAATAAAATATTTACGTTAGCACAATTTACTGAACCGGCATTGGTACCATTTACATTCCATGTTACAGTTGCAGTACTACCAGCATTCCATGTTACAGCTGTGTTTGGCGCTGTTACAGTAAAAGGCCCTGCAGTATTAGTTACCGTAACCACTACATCAGCGAAAGCAGTTTGGCCAATTGTATTACCAGCTACATAAGGGTGATTATCCCTTACCGTTAATCTGAAATTCAACGTCCTTGAAACAGAACTTAATGCTTCAGTATTTGCGCCGGCATCACCACCAGGCAAAGGACCACTTACATTTAAACCTGCCAGGATAGTTGATAATTTTGGAAAGGTTCTTGTGCCAGACGCAGTTGGACTAAATGATAACCAATTTGGACCGGTTGCTTTAGTTGGCGATGCAACACTGCTTGCTCCTGATGTTGTTGAATTATCATTTTGTTCCCAGCAATAAGTCAATACATCATTCTCGGGGTCAGTTGCAGAACCCGTAAGTGCAAATGGCGTACTGATCGGAATAATATAATTGTTTGTAGCACCAATAACCGGTGCATGATTAGCAGTCATAGTTGTAGAAACAGGACATGTCTTAGCTGCTAAATTAGCCTGTATTTGAGCAATAGATGTCTCATGAAAAATATCAATTGAATGTGGTGCTACATCCTGAGATGTAATACCAGCATAACCCATAATGGTGATCCCTGAACCAATTTCTTTATTTTGCCCTGTTCCTTCAAGTGACATTGAAAAAGTGTGATTCGCTCCCAATTGATGACCCACTTCATGTACTACATAATCTATATCGAAATTATCGCCTTGCGGAATTCCATCTGCAGGGGAAGTGATACCACTTCCTTTAGAAGCATCCACACAAACGCAACCAATACAACCGGCATTGCCACCACCACCGGAAGCGCCGAACATATGGCCAATATCATAATTTGCTGCTCCAATAATGTTAGTTAAAGTTGTTTGTAATTGTTTATTCCAACTTGATAAAGTTGTATAAGGATCAGTTGATGGATTATAGTAAATAACAGCTGTAGTGTTTGCAATAAGATTGAGGTGTACAGCAAGATCTTTTTCATAAACACCATTACAACGTGTAAGTGTTCCATTAAATGCGGCTAAAACCAACCCTACCTGGGAAGAGCTTGTAGCTCCAAACCAATTAGAATATTCTCCATTACAAGATTGAGCCAGTCGCAATGTTTTTATTTTTCCTGTTGAGCTACCTTCTATTCTACCAGATATAGCAGAATTTATATCTGAAGACAATTGTTGTTCTTCTGTAGAACAGATCCATCCGAATTTTCCTTTATCTCTATGAGACTTGTAAACGGAATAAACTCTATGATCGTTAGAATAGGGCTCAATGAATTCATTTTCTTTATCAGTTCTGAAAACCATTGTTTGAATTCCTTGTGGAGAAATGCTCAATTTAACTGTAGCAAACTTGTCTGTAATACCCTTACCAGAGTAAGCTCTTATCTCAGGAAACCTCGCCTGCAGATCGGGTTCAAAATTTGAAGCTTCATAAACTTCAAACTGTTCAAGTTCTCCATTTGCATTTGGTAAAGTAATAACCGACAAATGTTTTGAAGACCTGTCAACAACAGATAAAAGCTCCTGTCTTAAAGGCTCAAGATTTAAATTAAATAATTTGAAGTCTTTTGGATAAGTAAGCCTTCCAACAGCTTTATCAGTTGGAATAGCATTTCGATCTCCATTATTTGCTGACCAAAATCTATCTGCTTGTGAAAAGGCCAGGGTAGAAAATGACAATAGCACCAGTGCTACCAGTAAAAGTTTTCTCATAAAAAGTTAATAAGGTTAAGAATGCGAGGTTGACTAATGAAATCCGTACACTAAAAATATGCAATTAATCAATGTCAATATTTTTTTCATTCAATCTGTATTGAAATTTTCCTCTAAGCATACTTATTGATGTTTCCCCATAGGAAAAACACTATACGGAAGAGTACTTAGAACGAATTGAAGGCAGAAGCTAAACAAACTGTCCTTATAAATAAGATTGGCATTGGCGGCTTTAAAGTATCACAGTTCTCTGTTGAAACTGATAAGGTTAGCCTTTCATCAGCTTTCATTACCTAATTTTTTTTGTAAGATCTCTAGCTCACGTTTTTTCCTTTTATAAATGTTATGCTCCCATCCTCCTGCATAATAGGTCAAAGCAAAAAATAACAGTACAATTATGGCTATCCAGATTGGCTTCCCTCCTTCCCAAAGCCCGAGAAAAGTAAGCGTTGCGATCGGCAGAATGTTCCATCGCATTATTTGAGAAATACGAACCTGGTACGATGCCATTGAAATAGCATGATTAAGATCACCCCTTATAGACCGGTCAAACTGTTGATTGCCTTTTATTCTTTGAGTACGACGCACCAAAGTATACAAAGCGGTGGCAAGCGTCCAGGCAGATAAAACATACAGGGATATGTTCACGCTTTGCCTGAAAAGATTCATCGCAAGGATCATTAACCCTGTACCAAGATTCACGAAGATCAATAACAGCTCACTGATATTAGTAATATGGTAAGCTTGTTTCTTTTTTGACAAGATGAGATTATACATAGCTTTTTCATTTATTGCGTAAAGAGGTTGATTGTTTTGTGCGTCCCAGATCTTTCTTAGTTCTTCAAATTCCATGATGATCATATTTTTTTGATTTAGAGATAAGTTGTTTTTTGATCCTGTTTATCTTCACTCCTACATTCGATTCAGTGATGCCAAGGATAGAAGCCATTTCTTTGTAACTAAATCCATCCAGTAACAATAAAGTAATGGAACGATCAATTTCATCCAGTTTGTAGATCTCTTCATAAAGCCAGGTCAATCGTTCATCAGTTCGTATCCTGCTCTCTTCTAAAATATGTTGTGCGCCATCGATCGCTTCTGACTGATAATGCTTGCGTTCTTTTTTTGTCCACTTAATTGCAGTATTAAGCGATACTCGATACAACCATGTAGTAACAGAAGACTCTTTTCGAAACGCCGGAATTGAATGCCATACCTGGATAATGATCTCCTGGAAAAGATCGTCCTGGTCCGCTACTGTAAATCCATAAACACGAACTATTTTAAAGATCAGTGCTTTGTGCTGGTTAAGCCATTCTTCAAAAATTTGTTTCTGCTCTTTTTCAGTCACTTTCCTGGTAGTTTATACTATTAGTACTAATAAGGTAATGAATTCTTACAGGAAAGAATAAATAATAGAAATTTCTAAAGAACCGCAATTGATGTTGTAAAAGCTGAAGTGCATGGATAAAATTTCATATTTACCCGAGCAAAAAAATCGTAGCTTAGATTCACTATTAATTGCTGAGTGATTACAAGTCCAGTTGCCCTTTCCTGGCTCTTTTTTGTAGAACTTTTTTGCTGCTTTTCTTATAAAAAACTGCTCAACCATGAAACCTCAAGCCATTATTTTTCAAAAGATCATCAAAGCCGGATCTTTGAGCGTTGCCCTTTTTGCTCTTAATTGTCTTACAACAAATGCACAAACAACCCGACTAAGGTCTTCCGTTTACAAAAACTATATCAGGCCGGGCTCTACAGTTAAAATACAAACGCTGGAAGGAGACAGAATACGAAAAACAGATACTTCAGAGGTAAATAATATTCAGCTACAGGCAAATAAAAAAAATATTATAAAATATGAAAATAAAATAGCAGTGTTAGATGATTCCTCTATTCAAAAATTCAGAGAAACAGCAAATACAACTACTACAAAGGAAGAAATAAAAGTGATCCCTGAACTGCACGTAGAATCCGACAGCGGCCAAAGAGAGCAAGTTGCATACAGAATTATTTTTACTTCGCTGCAGCCATTACGCTACAATGACACATTGAAAAAATTCAGTGGAAAGCTTGCATTTCTTCTGATAAACGAATCAGGAGATAATAATGCTCACATTGAGCCGGTAAAGATCGAAGTAAATTCAAATGAAGTTGAATTGATAAAGCCCGGATCTTTCGAGATAAATCACTTGAGTATCCCGTCTTCAAACGTTGAATTAATTGCCGACAATGTAAATGACTCTGCCAGTATAAAAGTTATTACAGTATCTAATCCCTCGGGCTATATCACATATCTTAAAGTAAAACCATTATTAGAATTGTCATCCAATCGCAGTAAACTACAAGGGTTGGGAATACAACAAATACCTTTTACTATAAGCTTTGGCGGTTCAAAATCATCTGACAGCGTGAGTGTAATTTTCAGTCCCGAAAAGGGAACTGTAAGTCCCAATCCGTTAAGAATGAGATATAATGAAACGGCAACAGCTTATCTGCGTTCGGAAGGAATGGGAAAGAGCTTGCTTACTGCCACTGCAAATTCTATTAAATCAAATCCATTAACTTTCACTTACATTTTTCCCTGGCCATTCTTATTGGCAACGATCTTAGGTGGATTAGCCGGTAGTTTTATTAAGCAAAATTCAAAATCAACAAGAAAGAAAATAACATCCAAAGTTATTCTAGTGGGTATCGTTACAGGATTCATCGGTGCTGCCGCTTATTATGTTCTTGGAATAAATCTCCTGGGTCTTAGTTTCACCGCTGGCTTCAATGAGATAGCAGTATTTGTTATCAGTGCTTTGTTTGCTTATTTCGGAATTCTTGTAGTAAAGCCCGGCACCAAAGAATAACGATTAGTTACCGATCATATAATTAATTTCTAAAGTAACAGTATGACCTGAAGCATATCGAAATTCTACTTAATTTAGCTGCTTCTGATCTTAAATAAAAAGTATATGCCAACAACAACATGTGAGATCTCTGGTACAGAGTACCAGTTAGATTATACAAAAATGAATTCAAAAAGGGGGATCTATTATTTTGGAAAGATACATAGCCAGCCCATTACAGGTTTTGCTTTCACAGCACTTACTAGCGGAGGACACGAATTTGATGATAGTCGCGAACCAATGCACAGGCAAGAAGCAATTGTGAATGCGATCAAAAAGAGCGAAAACCAGTAACAAAGATTACAATCAAAAAAACTATTAGTGGCAGCAAGTATGGCTTGTAAGAATTATTTTATGTAGTCAGTTTTTGAATTACTATTAAACTTTTCTTGCGACGCTCCGTTCAACGTTCTTTTCAACATTGAGCTATTGCGTCGCAGTTTACCCAGAGCGAAGCGAAGGGTCGCACACTTGTACAGTTGTGATCCTATTCGGCCTTTTATTTCTCGCAGCGATCGCAACGAAGCGTTGAGCTACTTTGAGTATTTTCTTTGCGATCGCTGCGTGAAATTTATTGACTGTTGTTGCATTAGCTTGCACTTGTTTTGGTGTGCAGGCGTTGAACAACTATTTTCACATTCTTAATCTTTACAAATGCGATCGATACTTTTTATCCTTATAGCAAGCACATCTATTTTTTGCTCATCATCTAAACCGAAGCAGCAAAAAACCCCGATTGGTGTAAATAAAAAAGAAATAAAGACAGGGGCTGAACAAACAGGCAAATACCTGCCGCTGCTTAAAGGAAAAAGAGTTGCCATCATGGCAAATCAAACAAGTATAATAGGAAAGACACATCTTGTTGACAGTCTTAAAACTCTCGGAGTAAATATTGTAAAAGTATTTGGCCCTGAACACGGTTTTCGTGGCAATGCCAGTGCCGGAGAACATGTGGCTGATGAAATAGATCCTGTTTCCCGAATCCCGGTAGTATCGTTGTATGGAGGAAAAAACAAACCCACTAAAGAAGATCTTGCTGATGTAGATGTATTGATCTACGATCTGCAGGATGTTGGTGTCCGCTTTTATACCAATATTAATGCACTGTCAAGATTAATGGAAGCATGTTATGAGAATGGAAAAGAAATGCTGATACTCGACCGGCCAAATCCAAATGGCTATTTAATTGATGGCCCTATATTAGACATGAAATACAAATCAGGAATAGGCATGTTTCCTCTTCCAATGTCACATGGATTAACGGTTGGCGAATTTGCACAAATGGCAAATGGTGAAGGATGGCTGACGAATAAAGTAAAATGTAAGATCAAAATAATTCCTGTTGCTAATTATAATCACGACATGCCTTACACATTACCTGTGAAACCTTCACCAAATTTAAATACGCAACAATCCATTTTGTTATATCCATCAACATGTATGTTCGAAGGTGTGTATGTGAATCATGGTCGTGGCACTATGTTCCCTTTCACTGTGCTTGGCAGTCCTGAGTTAAAAGGTAAATATGAATTTTCTTATACGCCTACTGGTATTAAAGGAATGGCTGAGACACCCATATTCATGAACGAGGTTTGCTATGGATTGGACCTGCGTAATTATGATACTGAACTATTGCGCAAATCGAAAAAGATAAACATCCAATGGATCATGGAATTGTACAGAGCACATCCGTACAAGGAAAAATTCTTCGACTCAAAGCTTAGCAAGCAGATGAATAATATTGAGATACAAATTGGCTCAGGGCTTTTTCGCCAGCAGATCATTGATGGTGTATCAGAAGAAGTGATCAGGGCAAGCTGGGAACCCGGGTTAAGTGAATATAAAAAAATGCGGAAAAAATATTTGTTGTATCCTTAATGAGCCTTTGCGTCATAGAAGCTTACCATCCAATTAATACCAAACTTATCGGTAAATGTTCCAAAAGAATCAGTCCAGAAAGTTTTAGTCAAGGGCATTGTAACAGTACCGCCCACTGAAAGCCCATTGAATAATTTGTCAGCTTCTTCCTTGCTATCAGCTGTTATCGATATTGAAAAATTATTTCCCTGTGAATAACCCGGTGCCCAATCACCACCTGTATCGCTGCCCATCAATATTGTTTCCTTGCTGATGGGTAATGAGACATGCATTATCCTGTTCTCTTCACCCGGCTTAAACTTAGGGCCTTCTCCCGCAGGCATATCCTTGAAGCGGCCTATATAAGGAAACTCGCCTCCAAATACAGATTGATAAAATTTAAAAGCTTCTTCGCAATTGCCATTAAATGTAAGATAGATATTTACAGTTGCCATGGTTGAATGATTGTTGTTAGAAATAAATGTTCTCTCAAATGTAAGATAAATGGAAGACCACGGGCAAAGAGGGTGAATAAAATAAACGTATTCTTATTAAAGTGATATAGCAGCGATGGCACCAACAGGTTTTTATTGTACGCTATTTTTATGTAGGTTGCTTACCCGATAAAAAACTTATGAACGCTACATTCGAAACAATTCGGCGGGAATTAAAAAGATACAATGCAGAAGACAATGAAGCTCCTCCAAAACTTGTAGTGGCGGGCAAAAATGCTTTTTTAGATATAGAACACAAAAGAAAAAGAGATAGCCAATTTATAATTGGAGTAAAAGAATTTTTTGCGTCTGAAAAAAATTTTATCGAAAAAATGATAGATGACCTGGAGATGAGATCAGGAAAAAGACCATTGGCATTTCTATACGATGAAAGAGAAGTGATCGAAACAGTAATTAAAGATTTCGAAGATTACTATAACACTACTCTCAGCCATGACCTGTTTCAAAAAATTGAGCCATCTACAGGAGAAGGTCAGGTCCAGTTCTATTTGATCATTGTTGTGATGGAAATTTATTACTATGAATCATAGTACTCAGGGATGATATCCTGGAAGCTAACGATATACCAGGAATGGTAAATCTTTTTAAATTCTTTTATTCCGACACAAACCAGGTGCAGGTTTAAAAAAGTGTTTTTGCTTTTTCGATTATCGTATCAATTCCAGCTGCTTCATCAGCTGGAGTTAATGAAACTGCAACGTCGGGTAACACACCATTCTCAATAATAAAACCATTGGGTAAACTGGTAATTGAACCTGAAAAATTTACAGACCAACTATTAGGCAATTCAAAACCTGTGGGTTGTCCTCCCCCACCGCCAGTTTGGTCTCCCACAATTTTTATTTGAGAAAAGGCTTTGCATCCTGCAACAAAAAAGTTGCAGGCACTATAACATTTACGATTGGTTAATACAACTATTTTACCTGTGTACTTTACCTTGTCAGTTGTAGGTTCAATAATACTTTCCTGTTCGGCAGAAAAATCATTATGTGCCGGACCATTTTTATATTTTGTTTTATATAGCAATGTATTTTGTGTCGCAATTCTTTTAAAGAAACGATAAGCATTGGCAGGATCGCCACCGGGATTATTTCTTACATCCAAAATGATCCCTTTTAATCCGGCGATTGAATTGAACCTTGTTAGTACAGCATCTAACTGGTCATCGGTAAATGGAGATGCAAAACTTCCGTAATAGATATAACCGATATTTCCGCTCAGTACAGTATGATAAAGCGGTCCCGTTACTTCAAAACCACGCAGGTAATTCCTGTCAATAATTTCTTTATTGAAATTGGCTGGGTAGTTCAGGTAAAAATCATTGTAGTATGAAGTGGAAAAACCGGCTCTTAAATTTACATGACCGTCTTTTAATGTATTCAACATTTCAGAGCACTTGTTAAAAAATTCTCTGTCGGTCATGTTATTATTTATCTGTGGGCGGTAAGCTTGATACGTTGCATTCCAGTCAATATTCTTATACTCAAAAAAGGAATATCCACGGTCAATGGTTTGCCAAAGAGTTTCAAAGGTTTTTTCTGCATCAGCAGATCCTGAATTTGGCATGATCGCTTTTTCACAGGAAAGTAAAACAGTGGCTATCGTTAAAAGAAAAAGTATTTTTTTCATGATCGGATCATTTTAGATTAATAGTTTGACAGGAACGAAATTGTAATAAGATGTTCTGCTGCATACACTGAATTGATGGTTGTCATCTTATAAAAATCCCAGGAGTAACCAAGCTTCAATTCATTTTTATTGAATAAAGGATAGGTAAATGACAGGCCGCTGGTGATTCGAAAGTTTTTATTTACAGTAACAATACTACTGTTACTGAACAGGTCACCAAGGAAATCATTTTGAGGATCGATAAATTCAATACGGTTCAGATAGTAAGGCCGGGCAATATGAGAGAGCAGCGGTATACTAAGACCAAATGCTGCTACACATTCTCGTTTATTCCATTTTACAGTTTTATCAAGCTTGGCAGCAGGCCCGATGCTTAATGCATAGTCATACACTAACTGTGAGTTATCTAATTGTTCTGCTCTCTTTAGATTAAAGAGCAATGAAGCATTTCCACCTGCAAACAATTTTAATTTTTCATTCCACTCTTTTACTCTCACTAAATATTGATAATCCAGAACAAACCTCGTGGTCCTTACTTCCATTGGCCTTAATTCATTGCTTCTATCAGTTGTTAATTTATTAAAGGTTGGCTGCAGCATAAATTGACAGTATTTCTTTTCGGTGCTTTTGATCAGGCCAATTGACGGAGCTATTCCCGTGCCCTTATACCGCACATAAGAAATTCCTTCATCATACATATTTTGGATGGAGAGCCCCAAACCCAAGAGCCAATAACGGTTATCAGTTTTTTTTGACCTTGGAAATTCGGGGTTCTGAGCCGAAATAATGCTTGCAAATAAAATTGCATGGAGAATTAAAATGAAGGTTTTCATAAAGATCATTTTGTTTTTATAGCCCGGGTTATAGTAATTCAACAGTGATACGTTTCAAGGCTTGTATAGTTACAGCCCAAATTAGAAATATTAATAATTCTGAAAACAACCATTTATATAAAAGGTATTTTGACAGTTTAAAAGTAAACGTAAAGCGGTTTTAATTCACTTAATTTAGCCATTCAAAACATTACCAATAAAAATGAAACAACTCCTCATCCTTTTTCTATTACCGATCACAGTTTGTAGTCAAACAATTGATCCTGCGGTACAGAAGAAAATTACTGCAGTTGAAAATTCATTAGCTCCCTCAGTAATTTTTGGCGACACAATTCCAAAATTGAATCTTGAAAAACGAATGAAAGAATTGGCAATACCGGGACTTAGTATTGCTGTGATCCGTGATTATAAAATTGAATGGGCAAAAGGATATGGCTGGGCTGATATAGAAGAAAAAAGAAAAGTAACAACCGATACCCGTTTCCAGGCAGCTTCTATCAGTAAAAGTCTTAACAGCATGGGTTTTTTAAAATTAGTGGAGATGGGAAAACTGGATCCGGAAGCAGACATCAACAATTATCTCACGAGCTGGAAATTTCCTTACGACAGTTTATCGAAGAATAAAAAAATATCTGTCTATAACCTGTTAAGTCATACAGCCGGTTTAGATATACATGGTTTTCCTGGTTATGAAAAAACGGATACACTACCTACGCTGCAACAAATACTGGATGGCAAGCGACCTGCAAATACAAAGGCTGTTCGTTCTTTATTTGAACCAGGTACAAAATTCAAATACTCCGGTGGAGGTACAACGATCAGTCAACTGATACTAACCAATGTGACTGGTAGCAACTATGCAGACTGGATGCAGAAAAATGTATTGCAACTGTTGGAAATGACAAACAGCAGCTATCAACAGCCACCAACTGCTGTATCAAATCTTGCAACCGGTTATTATGGAAATGGCAAACCGGTGACAGGTAAATATCATATCTATCCTGAGCAGGCAGCTGCCGGATTATGGACCACTCCTACTGATCTTGCAAAATATATTATCGAATGCCAGTTGGCGCTGGAGGGAAGATCAAAGAAAGTTTTATCGCAAGCAATGATGAAAAAAAGATTAACGCCCTATATAGATAGTAATGCAGCGTTGGGTGTATTTATTGAAAACAAAGAAGGACAATTGTATTTTACTCATAATGGAGGTAATGAAGCATTTCTTTGTACATCTTATGGAAGTATGCAGGGGGGAAATGGTGTTGTGATCATGATCAATGGGGAAAATTTTTCGGTGATCAATGAATTGCTTAGCAGTGTAGCCATTGTTTATGGTTGGAAGGGATTTTATAAGCCAACTTATAGAAAGGTGGTAACTGTCCCAAAAGATACGATGCAGCAATTCCTAGGTAATTTTCTTTTACAAAAAGATACGCTGACCATTTCTTTCTGCGGAGATGATCTTTGCATACAAGAGAATCGTCAGGCTGGTTTTCAAATGTTCTTCTCTGACAATAGCAATTTCTCTATTCGTGAAGTTCCAAATGCTTTTTTTACTATTATTAGAAATGTTGCTGGAAAAGTGGAAGCTCTCCAATTAAAACAAGGTGGAGCTAATATCCGGCTACCAAAGATCGAGTGAAAATAAATTTCTGAAGATTCTTTTACATATATAACGGCAGTTAATGATGAAAGATGCTAAGCCAATAAAAAGAAAAGGTCGTGTAAAAAGGATCATACTAAGAATAACTGTTGTCTTCTTTCTCCTTCTGATCGCAGGGTTAGTTTTTTTATACTATAACCTAAACCGTATCCTTACAAATGCTCTGACCAAAAGTTTCAATTCAAATATTATTTCAGAGGTATATGAATTAAAATTTGAAAAGCTAAGTGTCAATTTCTTTGCGGGAAACGTTAGTGTATATAATGTAGAATTGAATCAATTGGAAGGATCTTTGAACAACTATCCCTATATCAATAGTTCATTACGGCTCAGGACGCATAAAATGATACTTAAAAATGTTCAGCTTTCAACATTAATAAACTCGAACATTCTTAAACTTGATAAAATTGAAATAATTGAACCTGAAGTTGAATTCAATATCGAAGATAAATTGCCTGTTTTCTTTCCCGTAAAAGATACCGCAGGCCAGTCGAAAAAAACCAATAAACGATATATCGAATCATTTGTTCTTAAAGAATTTGATTTGGTGGATGCTTCTTTTCATTCTAACAACCAGGCAAGGGATCGGGAATTCAATATTAATAAATTAAATTTTTCGATCAGGGATCTGTTTATGGACCAGAAACCCGGTAAAGATCTAATATCATATAAAAATATTCACATCTCCGTTGGAGAATTTACTGGTAAAATACAAAAGAGGGCCTTAAAATATTTAACCCTTAAGGATCTCGACATAAACATTGATTCCCTCAGTGGAGAGCAAACTCCCGATACATCGGTTTATCATTTCGCTGATCTTAGTACAGGTCTAAAAGACCTGGATATACAAACTGCCGATAGTCTCTTTAATATTACAATGCGATCATTCGATCTTTCTTATAAAGACAGATCAATAAAAATGAATGAAATTGTCTTCAAACCAAATGTTAGCCAGGCAAAATCACAGGCAGATCATAAATTTCAACATACAGACTTCTCCGGTTCTGTGGGTAGTTTGAATATGGCCGGTGTGAATTTTGATTCGCTGATGCGTAAAGGGAAAATATTTATTGATGAGGTCATTCTCGATAAAGTATCCGCTTCTATTTATAAAGACATGACAAAACCTGTCGATACAAAAAAATTTCCGCAATACCCGGGACAGTCAGTAAAAGCAATAAAGCCCCCGCTACTGATAAAGCAAGTAAAAGCAACGAATGTTACACTGGTAAACAAAGAACGCAATCCGGATGGTAGTACTGCAACGGCTAACCTGAACCGGGCCACACTGGAAGTAAAAAACATTACTAATATTTCATTCAATGAAGTATTGATGATAAAAGCAAATGCCTATATCGAAAATAAAGCTCATTTGAATTTAAGTTTAGGTTTTGATTATCTAAATCCTCAGTTCAGTTTTGATGGTAGAATTGAGAAATTTAATTTACCCGATCTGAATAAATTGATCGAGGCATATACACCGGCAAGTGTTCGTAAAGGAACAGTTGATGAAATAACTTTTTCAGGAGTTGCTTACCGGGCAAGTGCAGGCGGCACCATGAAATTTTTATACCATGATCTTGACATGGATATTGATCTTGAGGGAAAAGCAAAATGGAAAAGTTCTGTCCTTGCATTCGGAGCCAATACGTTTCTGCCAGCATCAAACCCGGCTTCGCCAGATAAACCACAACGCATTGTAAAATTTAATGCTGAACGGGATATGAATAAAGCATTTGTCAATCTTATTATTAGATCACTTTTAAACGGATTAAAAGAAACAATGATCATGTCGAAAGAAAACAAACAAACCTATCG
Organism: Chitinophagaceae bacterium; assembly: GCA_035318985.1. Lineage (GTDB taxonomy): Bacteria > Bacteroidota > Bacteroidia > Chitinophagales > Chitinophagaceae > VBAS01. The sequence goes on along the minus strand of DATHDP010000097.1, from coordinate 21,712 downwards.
TGAGAAAAAAAAGGAACTAAGAAAGGAAAAGAAGAAGCAGAATAAAAAAGAAAAGAATTAATTGTTTTCATCGGTTGGCGATCTATTGCAATGAAAAAAGGAGGATAGCTGTCCTCCTTTTTGTTATTAAATGAAATCTATTTATGGTTTATCTATTTGAATGTATAATATATACCAATATTGAAAACTGCACCGGATCCATTACCTTGAACAAAACTGCTCGAGCCAACCGTATTCACCCCGACATTAAAATCAGATTCTTTACCCGTTTCATTGCCATTGTCCTTAAACGTCACTGAAGAATATCCCAGCAATCCATATTGACCAACTGCGGTAAAACGGGGAGACAAGGCATAAGCCGCACCAATCCCTAAACTAATACCAAATCCCGAAGCCTTTGACTCATCATCAGGGTTAAATTCTTTCTGTGTGCCAGAAAGATAATTGAAGTACAACCCCGAAAACAAACTGAAATTATCAGTCACTTTTTTGAATTTCCTGATATAAACAGTTGGTGAAAACCCTGAGAACTCAGAGGTCTTATCGTCTCCGAACTTATCGGCCGAACCATTCAAACCAAGAATAAAACCCAACTGGATATCATTCTTCAGGAAAGTACCTATCTCAGGACCGAAAGCCCAGGAAGTGGTTGTCGACTTTGTCCCATTGGTTGGTTCATGTGTATTGGTGCCATAACCTGCTACACCACCAATATACCAACTACCTTTTTGTGCATAGGTGATCGAGGAAATTAATACGATCATTAGAACAAGGAATTGCTTTTTCATATTATTAGGTTTTGATTAAAATGTTATCCACTCCAAAGTCAATATAAATACAACTCCTCTTCAAATGCACGAACCCTGGTAGTGTGAATCTTGTCTTTTTCATAACGGAATCGGTTGATCAAGATCTGTTCTATGATAATAAAAGACAAATTTTTGGAAAACTTATGCTACTATGACAAGACCTCGTTTGACTCTGCTTCATCCGGGAGAAATATAATAGCAATGAATTATGGAAAAACCGGCAAGCAGAATTATCTATAGGTACGGGGAATTACACTTCAACAAGTACAAAAGTGCTTACTAACCAGAATAAAATAGTGACGTCTGAAAGATGGAGCAATGGTGCGGTACTACTAAGGTAGAATTTTTTAATAATTAAAAAAAGAAAAGGCTGCTTTCATTTACGATTAATGGAGTAAACCTTCAATGCACCATAAACCTTTCAGTACAAAATCCGGCAGGGATATTGAGTGATGTTTTTTAATTATAAACATTATTGGAAGTTGCTAATAAAATTCCAGGGGATTTGTATGATAGCAGCAGGAAGAACTATTGAAAATAAAGAGGAAAAGCAGATAAAAAAAATCAGGCTTTTCGGGAAATATTATCTGCAAAACTTAAATTGTACTCCCAAAAAAACTTAACCATGAAAAAATTACTACTTCTCTTAGCTTTTTTTCCACTTTTAATACAAGCCCAAAGTATAAAAGCCAAACTTGGCACAGGCGGTAGCTTTATAATATTAAACAATGGCACACCGGGGGTAGACGAATTTGTTAAGCTACTAATTAAAGAAACTGGAGAAGTAAACTGGTACTTAGACGGAAAAGACCTTTTTATTCGAGATGGTTTTTTTGACGCTTTCGGGGACGGAATACATTATAAATATGACTTCATGCATATTGATGGTACAACCGGCCGTATTGGGTTTAATATTTTAGGTGGTAAGTCAGACGGAAGTCTGGGTGGTGAAAACAATTTGCCGTTAACCAGTTCTGTAACACTTATGGGTAGTATCGCTACTAAAGTAAGATTACTGGGTGAAATTAGTAATTATGTGATTCAACAGGATGATCACATCATGATCATTGACAAGACTACTAATACTAATTCTGATATGGTATTGTCTCCCGTGGCTACCTCTCGCGGCAGAGAGTATATATTTAAAAGAAACGATAATGGTGAAGGTAAAATTATTGTGAAGCCTGCCCTGGGAGAAAAATTAAATGGAATCGTAAATGGTTCAATTACTTTAGGTGCCGAAAATTCAACTCTTGAAGTGGTTTGTGGGGTTGATAGTTGGTGGGTGATTTCTGAAACCGCGGTTACGGCACTATCGCAAGTCACTACAACTTCAATCACAGCATCAGATAAAAATATAATTGAGGTAAATTTTACCGGTGCTAGCCAGAGTATTGATATAAGCCTTCCTGCTGCTGCAGATCATGAAGATAAATTGTACACGATCAAAAGAAATGCCAATGGCGCTTTATTCTCAGGAAATGTTTTAAGGATTGTTCCTGCAAGTGGTGAAAATCTTGATCAAAGCACTTTTGCTTCGCCTTATTTAATGGAGAATGATTTTGAATCGATAACTGTTCGTAGCAATGGCACGAGTTGGGTTATTCTAAATAAATACAAGCCTGAGCATGCAATTCGTGAAGTTAGCACCACTGCGACTATTAGCTCGTCAGATCAAACCCTCCTCATTCCAGGCACATCAACTATTAATTTGACTTTACCCGATATTACGACCGTCCCGGTTGGAAAAACTATTACCGTTAAGCGAAAAGCAGGAGGTGCCGGAGTAGTTACTTTATTAAAATCCGGAGTAGCAGTTGAGGGAGCTGCATCATTAGCAATAGATGGCACTACGTTATCTACTGTAACTGTTCAGTCTGATGGTGTGGAGTGGTGGGTGATCTCTAAATTTTAAAAGATGAATTTGAAAAAGCTACATGAACCTTTTTGAAATTCGATCCTTAATAAAAATTACAGGTATGAAAAATCTACCCATGCTTTGTTTGGCCACTTTGTTTTTTTTCAACGCACATGCACAGCTGTTAACCGTTGACCCAGGTGCCAGTTTAACTATTCAAAACGGAGCCCAGGTTCATGCGGATGGTTTAACGCTTATCCCATCTGCTGATTTTATCCTGAGCAATGTTATACTGAGCAGATCGGCTACCGTTGTTCACACCCAGGCTAACCCTTATATCTCCCGGGTGTACCAGTTCAGCAATACCAGCAACGCTTTTTCAGGATCGATACAAATAAACTATACCGATGGTGCGGAACTGAACGGTCTTGCCGAGGCAAATCTCACCCTTAATATTCACAACGGCACCAACTGGGCTGCATACCCCGCCAGCTTTCGTGATCCCAGCGAAAATTATGTTCTCACCGATGGCCTTATCAACATTACCTTAAATGAACTAACACTTGCCAGCCAGTTTGCCCCACTTCCGCTTACCTGGTTGTCGTTTACGGCTAAAGCACAAAACAACAGCCAGTCGCTGCTGCAATGGGCCACAGCACAGGAGCAGAACACAAAAGATTTTTACATAGAGCACAGTGCAGACGGGATAAACTGGGTTACCATCGGAAGCCTTCCGGCAGCGGGTAATAGCAACTCTACCATCCATTATAATTATGTCCATACCAACCCGGTAAAGGGTCTTAATTATTACCGTATCAAACAAACAGATGTCGACAGCCGCTACAGCTACAGCCCCATAAGAATGCTATCATTCACAAGGGTCCTGCAGCTATTTACCATACTGGGAAACCCCGTTACCAATGATGTATTGACCTTGCAGGTAAACATGGCAACCAGCCTTGCTTTTTACACAGCCGATGGCAAATTGCTCTGGCGGGAACAAGTAAATGCGGGTACTAAAACCATTGATGTAAGCCGGTATGCTAAAGGAACCTATTTGTTAAAAACGATTACCACGATACAAAAAGTAGTGATACAATAAAACGATCTTTAAAACAAACAGTAAGTATTCTCTTAAAACTTTTATGAGCTGTTGGTATTTAAAGGAATTGTGACCAACCTTGAGAATGCGACTTCCAAATGTAAATTTGAATTTGATTGTGAAAACTATTTTACAAGTAAATACAGCGGACCAACAATACACAACAATGCTTTCAGTACATTAAAATACCATTCAGTAATTTTTTCGACCATGAGAATTCTGAATCGTTAAATCATGTAACTTCATAACAGAAGCAAACCTCATACACGTACACCGCGTCATTCAATGTTGATCCCGGTGTATAAATAAAACTTACCTGCCCTGACATATTGAAGATCTAAGCTGAGCATTTATTGTATTTGCTGAGCAAATGTTCTATTAATTACTAAATGAATTTTAAAACCTAAGCTTATGAGAAAGAAAATTCTATCCATTGTAAAATGTTTTCGTTTAAGAATTTTATTAATTGTTTTTTCCGCCTTATGTGCGAATGCATCCTTTTCCCAATCAGTTTGGGTGGGCGGTATCAGTGGAACAGCCAACGATACTTTAGCGAGTGTCAGTACTAATTGGAATCCCGTGGGAACGCCAACCGCCACCTCTGATGTAATAATACCGGATGGAGCAGTTCCATTGTTTCTTGATATCAATACTACCTGTGCTTCTATTACATTTCAGGGTGGTAGCCTGTTAACACGAATAGGTGTTGCGCCGGGTATTACGCTTACCGTTACCGGAAACATAATTATTGAAGCAGCAACAGCGCCGCGTGGTGTTATCACTTTGGGTACCATTAATTGTGCGGCCATTGTCGGCGGAATTAACTCGGGCCCTCTACCCGGGAACATAATTGCTGTTCTGATAAATGGCAGTTTAACTGTACCCGGTGATGTGACCGGATGTAATGTGGCAATGAATGGTAACTCGACGGCAACTTTCGGTGGCAATCTTACGGGCGGTGAAGTGTTTGCTCCGTTCAATATCGTGGCTCCTATCATAGAATTTAATTCACCCGATCCGCAAACGGTTCCCGGAGGCGTTTACGGAATTGTAAAGTTCACCGGCGGAGGAGATAAAACAGTTGTCGGCACTATTACAGTGAGTAAGGAAATTGATTTTATAAACGGGATCGTTTTAAACTCTTTGCCTATATTTTTGGATGGTTCGCTGGGTGGACAGCCTACCTCGGACCCCGGTAACCCATTATCTTTTGCAGCCGGGCCGATGCGACGCTTCGCCCCGGGTTTTGCTGGCAGATTATCTTTTCCTGTCGGTAAAAAAGTAGGGGGCTTTCATCCTGCCTCCATTACTACTGCGGCAGTAGGCGGAGATTTTACAGTGGAATATATTCGTTCAAGTGGAACCGCATTGGGTCCCATTACTGCAGCCGGCATAGTTACAGTCAGTAGTTGTGAATACTGGAACATTACCCGAAACACGGGTACCAATTCTGCAGATGTAGAACTTACATGGAGCCCAACCAGTAGCTGTGGCGGAGGAGGTTATATTTCACTTCTTTCTGCACTCAGGGTTGCACATTTCAATGGCACAAGTTGGGACGAAGCAGGTGGTACTGGTGGTACCGGAGACCCTAGTTCCGGAAGTGTTGAATGGACAGGTGTTACAAATTTTAGTCCTTTCACAATAGGATCAACATCATTATTAAATCCGTTACCGGTGAAGTTCGGAGCAATAAAGGCGTATGAAAAACAAAACGGCATACAACTGGATTGGAAAGTTTTTTCAGAAAATAAAGTAAAGAGCTATGAGGTTGAACGGTCAGCTGATGCCCGTTCATTCACTAGTGTTGGATCATTACCTGCTTTGTATAATAATACCTCCAATGGGGACTATGGATTTTTTGATGCTAACCCGCTTCCGGGTACAAGTTATTATCGAATAAAAAATAATGACTTGGATGGTAAATCATCTTACAGCATTGTAGTAAGAGTAAACAGGAATAAAACAATTAAAGGGTTGAGCCTTTATCCAAATCCTGTAGTGAATGGAATTGTTTTACTCCAGGGAAGTGATCTGGGTCGCGGTAATTATAAGATAAACATATTTGGTGCAAACGGCCAGGAGATATACAAACAACAACTAATACATAATGGAGGAACCATTTCTCATACAATAGAACTGCCACCAACTATTAGTAAAGGTGTTTACATGCTTTCTATAAAAGATGAGAACGGGAATATTATTTTCAACGAGAAACTGGTGAAACAGTAAATAGTAAGCGGGTCGAACTAAAAAAATTAAGAGACGGAAATGCTCATATTAAATTCATATTCCTGATTTGTAAATTAAATTCCATTAAAATGAAAAAGTATTCGATCACACTCATCATCCGATCATTGTTATTTTCTTCAGTGCTATTTTTTGCAAACGCTGCAAAAGCGCAATCCAGTAAAGACAAAAGCCTAATACAAGATTGCGATTCTGCGAAAGCAGAATTCATTAAATCCGATCATTTATTAAGTAATTTATTTGGAGCCGCTACTGGCTATGTTATTTTTCCCAATGTAGGTAAAGGCGCTGTGGGTATAGGTGGCGCATCCGGAAATGGTATTGTTTATGAAAGAGGAGTAATGATAGGCAAAGCAAAGATGTCACAGGTAAGTGTAGGTTTTCAATTAGGAGGACAGGCTTATCGTGAATTGATATTCTTTGAAAACCAGGAGTCGATAGACCGGTTCAAAAAAAATAAAGTTGAATTTTCTGCACAGGCATCCGCTGTTGCTGCAACAGCAGGTGCTTCTGCAAATGCAAAATATCATGAAGGGGTGATGATATACACACAGCAAAAAGGTGGATTGATGTACGAAGCTTCAGTGGGTGGTCAGAAATTCAAGTTTAGTAAATTTTAGAAACCCGAAAGCATTGCTTGCACTTTTCGATCATGAATTAATAAACTTGTAATGGCAAGAAAGTTACTACACACCTACCTATTTATCGTTGCATCTTCTTTTTGCGTTATTGCATCGGCCCAGCAGGATACTCTTGTGAAACAGGTGCCTCCTCCTGCTAACGACACGATCATAACAGATACAGTAACCAAAGAAGTTTTGATCCCGCTAAGACAGCGTGTAGCTGATGAGATCAAAAAAAACATTGACCAGCTCAATCGGGATAAGATCGCTGCAAGACAAAATAAAGTGCTTGATGATATCCTGGAAGTTTCCCAAAAAGCAAATGATTATTTAGGATCAGGAATTGATACAGCGGGTATAGCCTCTCAACTGGATTATATACTTCGCTTATATGATGTGGGCGGCGACGGTGTTTTTACAAATAAAGGCACCACGCAAACAGAAAGAAACCTTGCTACTACTTCATCACTTTTAAGGGAATTGCTTAACAGGGCAGAAATTTCAAAACATTCACTGGAATCCTATCATAAAAACCTGGTGGGTTTTCAGAACAATATTGACTCACTTGCAAGCGACACTATTCTCATTGAATTGCCTTCGGATTCTATCAGCCTCCTAAACCTGATCAGCAAAATATCAGTGGTGACAAAAGAAATGAGACCCGCTGATACCCTCCTTAAAAAGGCGATCCAAAAAGTACAGCTATTACAGACCAGGGTAAATTTTGTTACCGTTAAGTTGGAAGATGGTATTGAGCAAATTGAAAAATACAGGGAGGATCTTGCCGCTTCTTTGTCGGACAAGGAAACGGTCAATCTTTGGGAGCCGGTTGCATTCAGACGACCTATGAAAGAAATTCTTTTCCTGTCAAAAGAAAAGGCAAAGTTGGTTTTATCTTTTTATTCAAAAAATAATTCCGGTAAAATTGTATTCCTATTTTTATTGATCATAGGGCTGGCACTCTTTTTAAGAACCCTTAAGAAAAAATTACATGCAGCTAAAACATTACCTGCTGATCAGCAGGAATATCTTGTTTTAGGTTATCCTCTTTTATCATCTGTATTAATTGTTTTATGTGTTTTCCAATTTATATTCCGGGAACCACCATTCGTATTCAGTGTCGTATTATGGAGCATTTCAGCCGTCATCCTTACTTTACTTTTCAGGAATTTCATTATTAAATACTGGTTGTCTGCATGGTTTGTAATGTTGATATTATTTTTCCTGGCAATGATAGACAACTTAATACTTCAGTCTTCCCGCATAGAAAGATATGGAATGCTGTTATTGTCATTGACCGGGGCGACCTATGGTCTTATTTTTTTAATTGGTGGCCGCCGGAAAGAATTAAAAGAAAAAGGGATCCGGATATTTATGGGATTCTTCATTTTGATGGAACTCATATCCGCAATTGCCAACATATATGGAAGGTATAATTTTGCGAAATCTTTTTTAACCAGTGGTATTTTCGGCCTGGTCAATGCCATACTATTTTTCTGGGTGATTAGGATGGTCAATGAAATGCTGACCATCGCTGCAAGGGTATACAAAACACCAGATAAAAAAACGTTGTTTATCAATTTTGAAAAAGTAGGTCAAAAAGTGCCGCCCTTTTTTTATTACCTGCTTGTGGTCGGTTGGTTTATTTTATTTGGCCGAAGCTTTTATTTTTTCAGAAAGATCAGCGATCAGTTCACCGATTTCATGGTAAAAGAAAGATCGATCGGTGAATCAACTTTTACTATTCAAAGTGTTTTTATTTTTTTCCTGATCCTTGTCTTGTCCGGAATAATTTCCAGCATTGTTACATTTTTTGCTTCGAGTGAAAAGGGTGTTGTGACCAGTCGCGGAAAAAAAGGAGGCCTTGGGAGCTGGTTGCTGCTGATACGAATTTCAATAATAACTATTGGAGTGTTATTAGCATTTGCTGCCGCAGGTATTCCTATGGACAGGCTGGCGATAATTTTAGGAGCACTAAGTGTGGGTATCGGTTTTGGTTTGCAATCACTGATCAATAACCTGGTGAGCGGATTGATCCTTGCTTTTGAAAAACCCATCAATGTGGGTGATGTAGTTGAGTTCGGAGGACAATCAGGTACTATGAAATCAATAGGTTTCAGAAGCAGCATAATCACCACCTGGGAAGGAGCAGATGTTATTATACCCAATGGAAATCTTCTAAATGAACAAATGATAAACTGGACAATGGGAAACAGCAGCCGTCGTGTAGAGATAGTGACTGGGGTAGCCTACGGCACTGACCTGGAAAAAACAAAAAAACTATTGCTGGATCTATTGGCCGCCGATAAAAGGATCGTCGCTTTTCCTAAGCCATCAGTGTTAGTTAAGGAACTCAACAGCGGTGCTATCGAGCTCAGGGTCTTATTCTGGATAGAACATTATTCTACATGGATCCAAACAAAAAGTGATATGATCGAGACCATAGACGAAGCATTCAAGAAAGAGGGTATCAAAATTCCTAATCCATCGCAGGATCTGAATATCCGGAGTTTTGTAAGTGAAGTGGAAAAGAAGAAATAGTATAAAAGTTCTTGCTGTCTGAACAATTGCTAATCCATACTCCTTGTTACAACCATGTAAACCTTTTTTTATGAAATCAAATACAATTCGGGCATTATTGCTCATTACAAGTTTCTTTACGATTGCCGTTACCGGCAATGCACAGCAAAACGTGGATAGCAGTGCACATCATAACCTGGCTGTTAAATGGTCGCCACTGGGTTTAGCTTTTGGTAAACTGACACTGGGAGGTGAATACTCTATCAAGAAAAAACAAAGTATTACTTTTTATGCGGGTATTCCGGTTGGTATCCAGCGTAATTTTAATCTTGATAATAATACTGCTGACGTTAAGAGTAATACGGGATCAGTAATGGCAGGTTATCGGTTCTACCTGGGCAAAAGTTCCATGAAAGGTTTTTATTTTGAACCTTACCTTAAGTATATGCACAACAAACTGGAAGGAACTTTAAATTACAACGATGATAACCCGCCTTCGATCTACAAATCCAGTAATGAATTTAGCTCTTTTGGAATTGGAGGACAATTAGGTTTCCAGGTACTCATCGCTAAAAGAATTGTTCTCGACTTTTTCGTGGTGGGTCCCGAAGCTAACACCGTCAAAGAAAATGGTTCATTTACTGATGTCACCAATAATATTCCATGGACCCCTGCTGATGCGGCGGAAGCTGAAGATGATATAAAAGATGCTATTAATGACATACCGATCATCGGCGAAAAAACCGAAGTGAAAGCAGACCAAGCCAGTAAAACTGTATTTATAAGTTATAAAGGTTTTCTACCCGGTGTCCGCACTGGTTTTTCAATTGGCTTTCGGTTTTAGAATGCAAAAAATCATGTTGTTCTCTTAATGGGTCTTCATATGAAGACCCTTAATTTTTTACACAGTTAATTGGTTACAATCAATAAGGAAATTCTTAACTTAATAACAAAAAGATGAGCAGTCATTCAAAAAGTCAGCTCAACGTTAAGCAGGCTGTTCCATTTTTTATGGTTAAAGACATGGAAGCATCTATAAATTTTTATGTCAATGGACTTGGATTTTCAATGACCGAGAGTTGGGTACACAATGGGAAACTAAAATGGTGCTGGCTTGTAATAGATAGTGTAGCCCTCATGTTACAGGAGTACGATGAAAAAACTAAGATGCCGAAAGATAAAGCTGGTGAAGGTGTAGAGATCTTTTTTATATGTGAAGATGCGCTAGCTATTTATACTCAAATAACTTCAAACGGAGTATCAACTTCTGAGCCTTTTGTTGGTAACAAGATGTGGGTTGTGCAGGTTAAAGATCCTGATGGTTATAAAATATCATTTGAAAGTTTTACGGATGTACCAGAAGAAACAAAATATTCTGAGTGGAAAAATGATTGACAAGGTCGCTGCTTTGCCCAAGTGCGTGCCTCTACTTAATTTTTTTAATGCACGATAATTATAGTTAAATTTAGTAAAACTATTAATCATTTAAAAAAGGAGGCCATTATGTTTGCAGCTGTTCGTCACTATCATTTCAAACCGGAAGATGGTGAAAAAATTGACAAGCTTGTTCAGGAAAGTTTTGTCCCGCTTATAAAAAAAGCAAAAGGGTTTATAAGATATTATTGGCTTGATACAGGTAATGGAGAAGGCGCATCAATGAGTGTATTTAAGGATAAAGCCGGAGCTGATGAATCTATTCGCATCGCTGCCGAGTATGTGAAAGAGCATCTGTCTAAATATATTACTCAGAAACCTGAAGTAATTGAAGGACCAGTAAAGGCTCACGATTAAAAATTCAATTTCTAAAAGCCGTTCCGGCATATCGGGACGGCTTTTTCTTTTCAATCTTCATTTCCGTTGAGTTCTAATAACTTTTATGAATGCGAAACATGCTTCATCAAGTTTATCACTTCTGTTCGCATAGGTATAGAAGCCTGGGCTCCTGATTTTGTAACCGATAAAGCAGCAGCTGCATTAGCAAATTGTACAGCATCCTTTATTTTTTTTCCTTCTGCAATGGCAATAGCCAATCCACCACAAAATGTATCACCTGCTGCAACTGTATCAACCACTACTCCTGCAGTAAACCCCGGTACCAATCCTTTATAATTCTCAGAAGATATATAAGCGCCTTGCTCTCCCATTGTAACAATGACTGTTAATATCCCCATCCCGTGTAAAACATCACAGGCATGTTGTGCAGTTACTGCATCATTCACTGCAATGCCTGTCAATGTCAATGCTTCTGTTTGATTGGGTGTGATGATATCAACTGAATGAAGGATCTCTTTTGGCATCGTAGCCGCAGGCGCCGGGTTCAGCATTACCATCCGGTTATGCTTTTTTGCAAGCCCTATTCCTTCGGCCACTGTACTCATCGGTATTTCTAACTGGAATAAAATAATATCAGCTTTCTTAATTACATCTTCTGCATCGTGTATATCTTTTTCATTCAATGTGGCATTAGCACCGGGTGCAACCACGATAATATTTTCTCCTTTGTCATCCACTACAATAAATGCAACACCTGAAGGTGCATCGTTATCTGTATAAATATTTTCAATGTTTATCTTTTCCTTTTTAAAGTTTTCAATTGACATTTTACCAAATGCATCATCACCGATCCTGGCGATCAAACTTACTTCTGCGCCCAGCCTTGCAGCAGCAACTGCCTGGTTAGCTCCTTTGCCACCACCAGTTGTCTGGAATGAATGACCCATCAATGTTTGTCCGGGAAAAGGCAGCTGTGAGGATCTTACCACCATGTCGGTATTGATACTTCCTATAACTACTATCTTACTCATAAACTTTTAGATCTTTGTAAGTATGATTAGCATAAGTCCTGCTATATATAAGAGCAGCATTGCATTAATTAATAAAGAAGTTCCTTTCGTTGCATTTTTAAATTCTTTCCAAATAAAAATGCCCCAGATAGCAGCCACTACTGTTGCTCCTTGTCCTAATCCATAAGCAATTGCAGGACTTGTTTTACCTGATGCAATAATATTGAAAGACATGCCTAAACACCAGATCATTCCTCCAAGAAAACCTGCAAGATGATTTTTAAAACTCCCTTTGAAATACTGGTCAAAAGAAACCGGTGTTCCGGTAAATGGTTTCTTCATGATATAAGTATTGAAAACAAAATTGCTTACCAGGATACCCACCGCAAATAACACCATCGCTGTATACGGACTTATTTTACCTTCCTCAGGAATAGTAAAATCACTGAACATAGATCTTGCAACAAAACGATAGAAAAATCCCATTAGTAAACCGGCTGTTACTGATAACACGAGTCCCTTAGTGGAAGTTGTTTTGCCTGATGCCATTTTTTTATAAGCCGAAGCATTTAGCAATATCGCCAATGCTATTAATGCTACACCTCCAAACAATAACAGCGCATTGCCTTCGGGTTTGTCAAAATAATTAACCAATACACCTAACACCAACGCGATACCAATACCTACCGGGAAAGCCACTGCCATGCCGGCAATTGCAATGGCTGCTACTAAAAGAATATTCGCTAAGTTGAAAATAATACCCCCGAGCAGTGCAGAAAATAAATTGGAACTATCGGATTGCTGTAAGTCAGCAATAAACGCTCTACCGCCACTACCGTTGCTGCCGAGTGTAAAAGCAAACAGGAGAGATAAGATCAATATTCCAAACACATAATCCCAGTAAAACAATTCGAAGCGCCAGGTGCCTGCTGATAATTTTTGTGTATTGGCCCAGGAACCCCAGCAGAGCATCGTGATGATACAAAACACTATAGCTGTGCTGTAATTTTCAAGAATGAACATATGGCAGTCAGTTTAAGGAAAGGTAAATATTTTCAGCTACTGCTGAATAAAATGCTTACTTCAGAAGAATAAAGGAACGCCGCCAACGGAGGCATTAATTTTTGGCCGGTTTTAACAGGAATAATTTTATTCCGTTTGGCAATAGGTGTAAATTGGATATAGCATTCATCCGTTAACCAAAAACTATTGTTTATGAAATTCATTTCTACTCTTCTTATGAGTTGTTTATTTTTCTCTGCCAATTCCCAGCAATGGAAATTAACAACTGGTTACAGCCTCGGACTACCCAGGCAGGATCTAAGTAAGAACATTCAACCGGTTCACAGTATGCAGACAGGAGTATTATATCAATTGCCCGGAGAACTAAAAAGATTATCAGTAGGGATGGATATTGGCATTGGTATATATGCTCATGAAACGATAGATCAAACTTTTCAATTTGATAATAGTACTGCAACTGTTTTACCTGTTGATTACAGCAGTAATACATTTAACGTAAACCTACAGGCAAGATTTAACCTGCTAAGCGATAAAAATTTTATCATCCCGTACATCAATGCAAAAGGAGGTTTATATAATTTCTATAGCTCTATATACATTGGTGATCCCGAAGATGATGGCGGCTGCCATGCACTTGAACAAGAAAATATAATGAACGATAAAACTATGTACTGGAGTGCCGGTGGTGGTTTACAGATAAACCCGACGATGTTTTCAAAGAACAAACATAGTAGCCGGCTAATGATCGATATCAGCGCCAATACCATCCAGGGAGGCGAGGTCAGTTATATCAATACCAAGCATCTAATGGATGCGCCGGCCACAAGTGATCCCGATGGAAAACCATTGAATGTACAATTTATCAATGCCAGCACTCAAGCTATACATGAACATAAAGTAGCACAGGTTTATACTTCACCACTGAGAATATTAGAGTTCAGAGCGGGTATCACGTTTATGATTTGTGACAAGCAAAAATGAACGGTGTAAATAATTTTTAATCTATTGGGAGGTCCAGAAGAAATTGAAATGAGAAAATCAGTAAGTGGCCCTGCCACCGGAAATATCAAAAATAAAGCCTGTATTAAAACTTGCTTCTTTAGAAATTATCCAGCAGGATAAGGCAGCTACTTCTTCGATAGTACCCAAGCGGGCCATTGGTATTTTAGCAGTCATGTAGGCTAATTGTTCCGGCGCTGTTTTTTCATTCATAGCAGTTTTTATAACAGCAGGTGCAAGTCCATTGACCGTTATTCCTGTTTGCGCATATTCTTTACCAATACCTTTCACTAATCCGATCACACCCGCTTTCATTGATGAATATCCAGTCATAAACGGGTTGCCTTCTTTACCAGCTATGGATGCTATTAATAAAATGCGTCCGTAGTTATATTTCTCCATTGCTTTAATAGCATATTTTGTCATCAGGAAAGAACCACGAAGATTGACACGATAAATGTTATCATAATCTTCAACAGGATAATCTGTAATTTTTGTACTTGATAAACCCACTATACCCGCAGCATTCACCATAATATGAATCTGCCCGGTTTTTTCTTCAACATTCCGGATAGCATCCACTACTGAAGATTCTGATGAAACATCTACCAGCAGACCTTCAACATCAAATCCTTTATTTTCAAATTCCTGTATTGTTTTTTCAAGCACCGATTGGTTGATGTCAAATAAAAATACCCTACCACCTTCAGATGCAATTCGTTCCGCAATTCCCCTTCCTAATCCTTCAGCCCCACCGGTGATAATGGCTGACTGGTTCTCAAATCTTTTCATAACAAGCTATTTACGTGTTAAACCATTAAGTAAGTTAAAAATAATTTTATCTGGACTCTTAAATAAATCAAAATAACTTCTAATTTAGCTCTCGATTTTTTATAAAATAAGGTTTAATGGTTAATGTTTTTGATTAGAAAAGCCCACCTGTTTCCACCGGCGGGCTTCTTTATTTTTGTTCTTTTCTTACTCGTAAATAGTTCCAGGTTATTAGCAAGACTTCGAAGAAATTCAAACTTACCTGGTCTCAAATTTTCTTTTATGAATATTCTTTGTCGGTTCCTGTTTTAAGATCGACATCAAACAAACGATCAATATTATTTCCTGCTATTTCCAGCTTCACCTTATTTATTACCAAGATGAAATATTCTGAACCCGAGAGATAATTGAAATACCTGGCTTTTAATGGTCTCATAAGCTGGATCATCGCTGTTATCAGTTAATCCCATATTATAACGGGCATCAAGTTTAAGTCCTATAGGAAGATCCCACCCCACACCCAATCCGAGACTAACATCAGCCTTTTTTAGATCCTCTTTAATACTACTTCCATCGAGTTCGGCCTTATTTAAAAATCCAAACTGTGGCCCGGCTTGCAGATTAAATCCGGCAGCCAGGTAAAGTTTCAGGATCACGGGAATATTGATGTATTTAGCATCCCAGTTTCCAATGTCCACTTTCGCTCCCTGTTGTGAAAAAATAAACTCGGGCTGAAGACCAAACTTAGCAAATTTGAAAAGTGAATATGCACCCAGGTGATATCCTGTTTTATTTGAAGTGTGGATATCAGGGATCTCCAATTTTGAGAAATTCACTCCCCCTTTAATTCCGATATCTATTCGCTGTCCAAAAGAAGTGCAATTGATCGCAACAATACTGAGAAGAATAATATTTTTTTTCATCACTTTCAGTTTATAGATAATGGAAAAATATAAAGCAAATCTTAAGCCTGATTGCTCGAAATGATCAATAATTACCCAATGAAGATAAAGACTATCTTATCAGCAAGACCGTACCTTTTAAAAATTTGTCTTCATTATTTAGTTTACCTGAAACAGTATAAACAAATACTCCTGTAGAAAGTTTAGTTCCCTTATAAGTTCCATCCCACCCTTTTTTTATATCATTCGTGGTAAATATTTTATTTCCCCACCTGTCGTAAATTGAAAAATCATCAAGGATGAGAGGAACTCCTGGCGGAATTCTAAACAAATCATTGGCACCATCATTATTTGGTGTAAAAGCATTTGGCATGATCAACAAGCATGCTTGCAGTTTCCTGATAACAATTTCGTCAGAATAAGAACCGCATTGATCAGTTATCGTCAATTTGTATGTTCCTCCCTGTGTAACTGAGTATGTTGAAGAAGTAGATCCATCCTGCCACAAATAAGTGACCCCGGAAATTTTCGGATCAAGTATAATTGGTTGATCGTTGCAAACAGAAGTATCATTTCCAAGACTGAACCGGGGAACACGTTTGAAAGTTACTATAACCGTATCTTTTTTTATACAACCATTCAAATCTACTTTTACATTATAAACTCCTGATTGATTCGGTGTAATTGACGAAGATGCCGAACCGTTATTCCACGTATATGTGGCACCGGCATTAAATGCATCCAGGATAATGGTTCTCCCTTCACAAAGAATACTGTCTTTACCAAGATCAACTATTGGATTTGGTTTTACAATTATTTTTATGGTGTCACTTAATACAAAGCCTGGCGTAGTAACTCTTACCCAATAGGTGCCTGATTGTTTGACAATAATTGAATTCGCGATGGATCCTGTACTCCACAAGTATTGTCCATTTGCGGTATTTGCATTTAACAAAAGTGAATCACCTTCGCAAAAAGTTGTATCCTTCCCAAGATCAATTGTGGGCACAGTTGCAGCCATTCTAAGTATGGATACTTTACTTAGAGTAAGATTTGAAAGCGATAGATCGGGGTAACCATCGCCATCAATATCCCCTTCCAAAATATCACCGGGGTAAATGTCTGAATCGTAATCAAACTTTTGTGAAAAAGATATATTGCCAACAGAACTATTATTGACGTACACCGTTGCTTTTCCTGTTCCATAATTTGCCATGCTTAGATCTGGCTTCCCGTTTCCATCAACATCGCCAATTGAAATTCCTATAGGATATACATCAATCTCCTGGCGGGGTCCGAAACTGATCACGCCGACATTGCTGGTATTCCTGAAAATGCAAAATTTGGATCCTCCATAAAAAGTCGAAACAGCGAGGTCATCTTTTCCGTCTCCGTCAAAGTCACCAAGTTCCAGCAGTTCTACTCTTCCACCAATTGGCAATGTGGCCTGGCTACTGAAATTAATATTACCCGGCGTACTATTATTTTTAAAAACAGAAATATCTCCGCCAACATGATTGGCAACGACTATATCTAATTTCATATCCCCATCCAGATCACTTACACTAACGGTTTTTGGATACTCGTTTGTTTTATAGCTGACTGGTGAAGCGAATGATACTATACCACCCACAGTAGTGTTTCTGAAAATGGAAAGGGTGCCCCAAAAGTTGTTTGCAAGATCATATATCTTATTATTATCAGGAAGTACAATGTCAGGCTTGCCATCACCATCCATGTCACAAATTGCAATTCCTCTTGGCCAGCTGCTTGCACCAGTTGAGAAATCGATCCTTGGAGCAAAAGAAATATTTCCCGGGCCACTTGTATTTATAAACACAGAGAACATGTGCCCGCTGATACTTGTAGCAACAATATCCTGTTTACCATCAGCATTAAGATCCGCTGCTGATAATGCATCCGGTTCCACTCCAGTTGAAAAATTAATTGCCGGATCAAAAGATACAATCCCCGGAGTACTGGTATTTTTTAATACAGAAAAATTACTTGAATTAAAATTTGTAACCAGCAGTTCGGAACGCCTGTCAGCATCAAGATCACATAATAAAAGAAAGAAAGGAGAATTGCCAACTGCAAATTCTTTTCGAACAGAAAAGGAAGTAGGCGTAAGAGATGAACCACTAATAACATTGAATGGATGAGGAGAATAAGCCGTCGATCCATTTACTGAAACTGTAACCAGTTGATGAGTTGCGCCAACAGGCACTACCACTGAAAGGCTGTTAGCATTCGCAGTTGTTACTACCGCTCTTACCGGCCCAAAATATACAATGTTAGAAGCAGCAACAGGATTAAAATTACTTCCCATAATTGTAACCGTACTTCCGATGGGTGCTGCAGAAGGTAAAATGGATTGAATTACAGGTTGACCAAAAATGGATTGACAATAAAAAAAAGCACAGGTAATAAATAATACTTTTTTCAAACAGCTGTAAATCCTTTTTGACATAAGATCAGGGCAACGCATTATCCACTTTTGTGTGAAAGCGGACAAATATAATATACTTCATCGTGCATTTAAAATCCTACAGCAAAGATGAATCGGGATCAACTTTTCTTATTAAAACGATCTACAGTATGATATATTAAATGTTGGAAGTCCATCAATCAGTGCTGAAAGAAATTTACATTTGCTCACTATAAACTTTTGATCTATGGCTGAACAGGAAGTGATCAAGCACACAAAAAAATTATTTGGGATATGGGAAACAAAGAACCCCATTTGGCATAAAATCGGCGAATTCCTTTTTGAGATATTCATTATAGTATTTGCTATCACTATCTCTATATACTTTCACGATCGCAGCGTGTTGAAACACCAGCGGCATGAAACCAAAGAGTTTTTATTGGGATTAAAACAAGATCTGACAACTGATATTGAAGAAATGAACCAGGACAAAAATTCATTCACGCAAAGTGGAATAGCATTTTATTATATAACGAGTAGAAAACCGGGAGAGGCACTTAACGCCGACACGATCCGCAAATACTATGGATATATATTTAATACAACCGGGTTGGTGCCTAACAGCGGAAGATTTGAGGGTTTTAAATCCTCGGGTAAGATGGGAACCATTGAGAATAAAGAATTACAGAATAACATCATGGATCTCTACCAGGAAAATATTCCCAACCTCATTAACAGTACGAATTTCTATACTTCAAAAAAGCTGGGATTGTTTGAATATGTTAACATGAACAAGAAAAGACTCACTGAATCCACCACCAACCTTGCCTCAGTACTTTCCTCAGATCCGGCATATAATATTTGTATGTCTTTAACTTTCGTAAAGGAAATACTCGACCGCTACGATACTTGCATTAATAAGATGAATACGATCATCAGTGATATTAATAAGGAATATTGACATGAGTGATCTTATGAAAGCGGCTCCGGTTTCGGAGAACTGCCTGCAGGTTTAGACTTATCCTCAGGTAAAGGAATAAACTCTTTGTTATCATTTGGTGGAAGTATAATTCGACCTTGTTTCCAATCTTCTTTAGCCTGCTCAATACGTTCCTTACGGGATGAAACAAAATTCCACCAGATAAATCGTTCACCAAGTGGTTCACCACCTAACAACATCAACGTTGTATTTTCTTTTGCGAGTATAATTGGATCAACACCTTTGTTGAATACCAGCATTTGTCCCTGGTGATAAATATTACCAGCCACTTCAACAGTTCCTTTGGCAATGTAAAAGCCACGTTCATCATGTTCTTTTGGAAGTCCGAATCTTGCGCCCTGCTGAAGTACAACATGCAAATAAAATAAAGAAGAGTTTGTTCTTACATCATTGTTCAATCCATATGCATTACCTGCTATCAGTCGCATCCATACGTTGGTGTCAGTAAATATGGGAAGTTGCTCCGGCGTATAATTATTAAATGATGGCGACGACTCTTCATCTTTTTCAGGAAGAGCAACCCAGGTTTGGATCATTTCCAAATTACCTCCGGCAAGTGCAGCCGGATCCTCAAATCTTTCTGAATGTGCAATACCGCTGCCGGCTGTCATCCAATTCACTTCACCGGGACGGATGATCTGCTCCACACCCAAACTGTCACGATGTGTAACCTGTCCACCAAAAAGATAGCTCACCGTTGAAAGCCCAATATGCGGATGTGGTAATACATCCAATGTAGAAGGCTGAGAAGGAATTTCTGTAATTGGCCCGGCATGATCCATAAAAATAAAGGGTCCAATCATTCGGCGCAGGCGAAAAGGAAGAATGCGTTTAACTTTTATTGATTTACTTATCGCAGCCTCACGGGCATCAATTACAATATCAAGCATGATCCATTAATTGTTTTGTAAAGGTAGTATTGTTGAGATTCGGTTGGTTTTTGTTACGATTGTTGACACCCACTCCAGCAACCAACATATATTTAATAACAAGGGTTAAAGTCTTGCAGACTCTTTAAATTTGAATACTTAAAGATCACATATGAAATCATCAAAATTCGATCGCAGGAAATTTATTAAATCAGCAACTGCGGCAACATCAGCGGCTGGTTTGTTTTCGATATTACCTAAAGGGCTTTTAGGCAATAGTATTAGATCAGAAGATGCTGAGAATAATTTTGTGCGAAACAATGCTGAACCAAAAATTTCTTTCTCTGTTATCGGCATCAACCATAATCACATTTACTCCCAGGTTGATTCCGTGATCCGTGGCGGAGGCCAATTAGTTTCCTTCTATGCTAAAGAAGATGATCTTGTTGCAGCATTCTCTAAAAAATATCCGCAGGCAAAAAAAGCAACTAATGAAAAAGAAATATTGGAAGATAAAACCATCCAGTTAGTGCTAAGCTCGATCATTCCCAATGAAAGAGCACCATTAGGTATAAGAGTAATGCAACATGGAAAAGATTATATGTCGGATAAACCGGGTATCACTTCACTTGAACAACTGGCCGAAGTGCGACGGGTGCAAAAACAAACCAAGCGTATCTATTCTATCATGTACAGTGAAAGATTTGAGAACAAAGCAACGGTTAAGGCAGGTGAGCTTGTAAAAGCCGGTGCGATCGGAAAAGTAATTCAAACGATCGGGCTCGGTCCTCATCGCATAAGTCTATCAACAAGGCCACCATGGTTCTTTGATAAAAAATATTTCGGCGGCATCATTACTGATATCGCCTCTCATCAATTCGACCAGTTCTTGTATTTCACAGGTTCTACAAAGGCCGATATTGTTTCTTCTCAAACAAGTAACGTTGCACATCCTCAATATCCGCAATTCGAAGATTTTGGTGATGTGACGGTCAATGGCAATGGAGGCACAGGATATATAAGAGTAGATTGGTTTACCCCTGATGGTTTAAAAACCTGGGGTGATGGAAGATTGACAATTTTAGGCACCGAAGGTTTTATCGAGATACGCAAGAACATTGATATTGCAGGAAGGGATGGCGGCAATCATCTTTTTATAGTAACCGGAAAAGACACGCAGTATATTGATTGCAGCAAAGTGGATCTTCCTTATGGGGAGCAATTAGTAAATGATGTATTAAACAGAACCGAAACTGCAATGACACAAGAACATTGTTTTCTCGCAACTGAACTTGCATTAAAAGCCCAAAAGCAAGCAAAGAAGTTAGTGTTTAATAAAGCATAGGAATTCCCGGTCATTAGAGCAGTATACTTTCCATCGGCGTAATGCAATTCAAAAGAATAACAATTAGCTTTCTCTTTTTGTTTTCCAATCGTCAAACTTTTTACGTAGCGCTTCAACAGCATGTGTACGATCGTCGTTTCCGGTAATAATTAAACTAAGCCAGTATTTTTCTACATCATCGGGTTTTGCAACGATCACAAAAGCGCTGGATGCTTTTCGTTCCCCGCATCTTTTGTCGCCGCCTGATCTTGCACCTGCTTCCAATGCAAGCATTAATATTTCCTGGATAGGCAGAGAATCTTTCTGCGCTTTTACCGCAGCATCGAAGATCGCCTGCACTTCTTCAGCATTAGTTAACATGTTGCCTTGCACCGAGATCCCATTTGCTGTCAGCGAGCTTGCATGTGATACTGTTCTTGTACCTGTATAA
>DATHDP010000096.1:0-89241 GCA_035318985.1 Chitinophagaceae bacterium | reverse complement strand
CCCAATATGCCCAAATGGTTAATGAACTGGATGTTATTGGTGGTACTCCACCACGCTATTCAAAGCCAGATAGCTATGGAACTACGGATTGGTATCACCAGATCTTGAGAGATGCAATTACGACTAATCATCAGATCTCAGTTAGTGGTGGATCGGAAAGATCTTCCTATGATTTTTCTTTAGGTTACTTACTTCAGGATGGTATCGTTGAAAATAATCGTTTTGAAAGATTCACGGCAAAATTGCAAAACGAGTTCCAGGTATTTAGTCCTTTAAAGGTTGGCTATGTTATAACAGGTTCCGCGAACAATTCAACAGATATTCCTGGAAGTATCTTTCATCAGTTATATTCAGCAGTACCAATAGTTCCGGTTTATTATCAAGATGGGACTTATGGCGATCCTAATGATTTCAATGTTACAAGTTCTGCAAACTTTAATCCCCAGGTAACCCTTGATTTTTTCAATCAAAAATCAAAGAATTATCGTTTAACAGGTACAGTATATGCTGATCTCAAGTTTGCCAAACATTTTACATTTCATACTAGTGCAGGAGGAGATTTTGGACAAAACGAAGTACGGAATTATAATCCTGTATATGTTGCTACACTTATACAACGTAATTCAACAAGCAAATTATCTCTTACAGATGGCAAAACACGGAACTGGATTATAGAAAACACATTAACTTATGATAATCGTTTCGGTGATCATACTTTAAAGGTTCTTGTTGGACAGGGTGCACAATCATACAGTTACAGGCAAACAACAGGAACGGCTGAAAACGTACCTAATAATAGTGATGGTGATTATTATTTATCCTTAGGTACAAACAGGAATATTACAGACTTCGGCTCATTGAGCAAGGTCTCATCCTATTTCGGAAGAGTTAACTATTCTTTCCAAAATAAATATTTACTCACAGGTACTATTAGAGCGGATGGTTCTTCCAAGTTTTCAGAGGACAATCGTTGGGGATATTTTCCTTCAGTGGGCTTAGGTTGGGTTATTACGAGTGAAAAATTCATGGACGACCAAAAAATATTTGATAATCTTAAGTTGCGTGGAAGCTGGGGCAAAATTGGTAATATGTCAGTGCCCGCAAATCTTTCTGTTTTGAAGGTTACCGAAACTCCTCAATTTATTTATGTGGGTGGAAATGGAACAACCGCTCCAGGCGCTAACATTAATACAATTGTACCACCTGCAACTTATTGGGAAAAAGGTGTTGGTACTGATATAGGATTAGAAGCAACCTTACTTCAAAACAGGTTGTATACTGAAATTGTATTTTATAATAAGAAAACTGAAAACGCCATTTTTGATATTCCTATTTTGGGTTCTTTGGGAACTTCCGGTAGTACTGTAACTGGTAACCAGGCAACTTTCCAAAACCAGGGTATTGAATTTTTGGTGAATTGGAAGGGCAGCGCATTGCATGGACAATTATCTTATTCGCTCAGTGCTAATCTTGGAATTAACGATAATAAAGTTCTTTCTGTTTCTACCGGCACAAATCCCATTTACCAGGCCATAGGTACAACAGGTTCTAATAATTTTAATACAAGAACAATCGTTGGGCAACCAATTGGCCAGTTTGTGGGACTTAAATCAATTGGAGTTTTCCAATCTGCTGCAGAAATTCAAAGTTATGTTTCCAAAACTGGTGTTGTTCTTATGCCTAATGCAAAAGCAGGTGATTTAAAAATGGCTGACGTTAATGAAGATGGTGTAATAGATGATAAAGACCGAGATGTTTTAGGCAATCCAAATCCAAAATATACATATGGGTTTAACTCCAGTTTTGCATACAAACAATTTGATCTGTCTTTGGATCTTCAAGGTATAGCAGGTGTAGATATTTACAATGCTAATATCGCCCTTCGTTACGGTACGGAAAACTTCACTGAAGATTTTTATAAAAACCGTTGGCATGGTTCAGGTACTTCAAATATGTATCCGTCTGTTTATCTCGCCGGTGGACAAAATCCACGATCAAATTCATTTTATGTAGAAGATGGAAGCTATTTAAGAATAAGAAATATTCAGTTGGGTTATACGTTTGGTTCAGATTTAACCAAAAAGTGGAAGATAAGCAAGCTAAGGGTCTATGCAAATGCACAAAATCCTTTCAACTTTTTCAAATACAGAGGATTTAGTCCTGAAGTTGGTGGTTCTCCAACAAGAGCCGGTGTAGATGTAGATGTATATCCATTGTATGCAACCTACAATTTTGGTGTTAACCTTACTTTTTAAACAACTAATTAATGAATCATGAAAATGAATAAAAAATTAATAGCTGTATCAGGAATAGTGACACTAATTCTAATAGCAAGCTGTAAGAAAGATTTTTTAGATGTTCCTCCACAAGGTCAGCAGGCAGCTGAACAATTCTGGACATCTGAAGCAGATGCAACAAAAGCTGTAAACTCAATTTATGCAAACCTTAGAGGATGGACGGAAGTAGCATTTGCACCGATCGCCATTGAAAGTCTTGGATCAGATGATACAGAAACAGGAAGTGATCCTTCTGATGGTTCGGTTCCTTTTATGAATACGTATAACAATTTTACAGTTACATCAACGCAGGGACAATTATCAGATTTTTGGAATGGAAGATACCAGACCATTAATTTATGTAACCAGGTTATTGATAACATTCCTGCAATTAATATGGATGCTAATTTAAAGGCAAGATATATAGCCGAAGCTAAATTTGTCAGAGCCTATGAATATTTCAGATTAGTTAGAGCATTTGGCGATGTTCCTTTGCGTTTAAGTTTACCAAAAGATGCATCCGAATATAATTTACCAAGAACACCGAAAGCCCAGGTATGGGCAGCGATTGAACAAGACCTTACTGATGCTGCGGGTGTTTTACCTAAAAATTACACAGGTGCTGATATTGGTAGAGCAACAAAAGGTGCTGCACTTGCTTTTCATGCAAAAGTGGCGATGTATCAATCGAAATGGGCGGATGTAAAAAATTATACTGACCAGGTAATTGGCTTAGCGACTTATTCCCTGTTCTCTAATTATGAGCAACTTTTTAGGATTCAAAATGAATTCAATTCAGAATCAATTTTTGAGATCAATGCCAAGCATGTTCCCGGCAATTGTGATGCCTCCAACTCTCAATATTCACAAGTGCAGGGTGTAAGAAGTGTAGCTCGTGGTGGATGGGGCTTTAATGTACCTACTACTGATTTGTCAAATTCATATGAGGCAGGTGATCCCCGCAAGGATGCAACAATTATTTTCAGAGGAGAAACAACACCGGAGGGAGATGTTATTCCTGCCACTGTACCTAACCCGATGTACAATCAAAAATCTTATGTTCCATTTAAGGATCCGAATAACCAGGATTGTAATGAAGGTTCAGATCAAAATATTCGTGTAATGCGTTACGCTGATGTATTATTGATGAATGCAGAAGCGAATAATGAATTAGGAAGCAGTGCTGCAGCATTATCTGCACTTGAGCAAGTGAGGGCAAGAGCAAGAGCAGGCAATAATACTGTTTTGTTGCCAATAACTACAACAGACAAAATTGCACTTCGTGATGCGATATGGAAAGAAAGAAGAGCTGAACTAGCTATGGAGTTTGACAGATATTTTGATGTAATACGCCAGGGCAGGGCAGCAATTGTGTTTGGACCTATGGGTTGGAAGGCAAATAAAAATGAAGTATGGCCGATCCCGCAAAGCGAAATTGATCTAAGCGCCGGTACATTAACACAAAATCCAGGATATTAATTTTTAAAAAGAATTAAAACTATGATCATGAATAAAATTTTTATAAATAAAAGCTTGCCGCTACTAATGATCTGTGGCCTGCTTTTAACATCCTGCTATAAAAAATTTGATCCGAAGTCCTATCAACCTGCATTTACAGTTAATGGTTATACTTCTGTGGCAGAAATAGGCGCCGGCAGCTTGGTTGGTTATTGGTCCTTTAATGGTAGTTATATAGACAGCGTTTCAAATACAGCAGGAACCGGAGTTAACACAAACTTTACTGGTGGTTTTAAAGGACAAGCCTTACAAGGCGCATTAAATGGATATGTATTAAGTCCACCAAGTACTGCTATTAAGAATATGCAAAGTTTTACCATTTCAGAATGGGTAAACTCTCCACCGCCTTCTACTGGAATTATTACCATTTTTTCATTGTCAAATACAACCAAGTTTTGGGGAAATATTGAAATCTTCTTTGAGAATGGCAGCGATAATTCAAACGGTAAAGTAAGGGTGCATGTGTACAAAAATGGGAATGACAACACCTATGCTGTGGATGGAGTGCTTAACCTGTTTAATGCATGGACAAATATTTCAGTTACCTATGATGCGACTTCGTCTGCTTTTAAACTGTTTGTAAATGGCACCCAGGTGAATTCCGGTACACTTGCTGGTGTTACAGGTCCATTGAGCTTTGCTGATGCTGGTAACATTGTATTTGGTACTACGCAGTTTCAAACAACACCAAGCCAAACATCGGGTACAACTTCACAGCCCTGGGCTAGTTATCTGACAGGGCAATTAGATGAAGTAAGAATTTACAATAAAGCACTGAATGCAGCAGACCTGCAGGCATTGATCGTTTTGCAAGGAAAGGGGAAATAGAAACTATTCATTAATTTATTAATTGTTTATTTTATGAAATACAAACTCTATATTTTAGCCGTAATACTTGGCTTTGGTTCGATGAGTTGCAAAAAAACAGGTGCTGATAGTGGAATAGCTGTTAACGCGGTTGTTCCAACAGTAACTACTGCAGACGCAACCAATATAACCGGAACTAATGCAACGATAGGTGGTAATGTCACAAATGATGGCGGTTCATTAGTAAGAGAAGCCGGCATTGTTTACAGCACAACAGCTGGAGTGGATACTTCAAAAAACAAAACTCCTAATTATACAGTATCGGGACCATTTTCAGTAGCGTTAAAAAACCTGACATTACTGACCAAATACTATTATAAGGCGTATGCAATAAATGAAAAAGGACTTGTGTATGGTGAAGAAAAATCCTTTTTCGTTCCTGTAAATGGATACAATTCTTCCTCACAGGTTGGTGCGGCTAACCTGATTGCTCATTGGGCATTTAATGGAAGTTACATTGACAGCGTTTCTAAAGTTGTGGGCACAGCCGTTAATGCATCAGGAATAAGCTTTGTTACTGGCAAGAGGGGTCAGGCAGTTCAAGTTAAAGACAGAGGTTATATCAATTCAAATGTGACCAGTACTATAGCCAACCTAAAAAGTTTCTCAATAGTTTGCTGGATCCAGCAACCCACAAGTTTAGCTGGTAGTCCTACCACCTTCATGCCCTTTTCGCTGGATAAAGCCGGCTATTCCTGGGAAGGAACAAAATTTTTCATGTTATTTGACCAACCAGATAATGCAACCAATACTCTTGGGAAAGTTTGCATAATGGACCAATGGTTTGATAAAGGAAAAGTGTGGCCAAGAATGTTAGATGGTAACTGGCATCAAATGGCAATTACATTTGATGGCACATCAGGCGCATTGAGAGTGTATATCGATGGCACATTATTACCTCAAAGCAGCACTCAGTCTTTCACTCCTCAAAACAATTTTGGGGATGCTGATAGTTTTAGTTTAGGTGGACCTAATGATGCTACAAACACTGCAAATGGTTGGATGAATTCCTTGAGTGGAAATTTAGATGAGTTCAAGGTTTTCAACAAAACCCTAACCACGGATGAAATACAAGCATTGTATGCCTTACAAAATAGCGGCCTTTAGTTGTTTTGATATTCTTGTTTGAAGGGTGCAAAAAATATTACAGTCCAGAAATAATGTTTATGCACCCTTTGTCTTTTTAATGCTTAAAGGTTTTTTCATTTAGGAAAACTAAAAACCTGAAAATAGTTTGAATGAATCAACAATAAATAACTCATGTGTGAAGTAAGAAAAAATGAAAGAACATTCAGGCTGGTGATTTTATTAATGTTTGTTTTGATTGTTCCCTTTGTTCAATGCAAAAAAACATCATCACCCCCTCCTTCACCTCCTCTGCCGCCATCTTCATCAAATTTTTCTGTAGTCACACAAACGATTAACTCTATAAACTTTACTTCGACACAAACTCTATATGGAATAAACGCCGGCCCATCGATTCGGATATCTTTTTCAGATAAGGTAGATCGGAACACTGCATCGTCTGCCATATCTTATTACAATAAAAGCCAGAATTCGTCTAACATTTCCTTTACTGTTTCGTACCAAAATAATGACAGCACTCTTATCATTACTCCTTCCAATAGTATCAGCTATCTTAATGAATATATTTTTTCTATCAATACTCTTCTTAAATCAGTTTCAGGGAAAGCCATATCCGGCAGAGTAGACCTGGACTTTATTACGCAATATGATTCTTCCGATAAATTCCCTCGAATCAGTGATCCTGCACTATTGGATTTAACACAACAACAAACATTCAAATACTTCTGGGACTATGGTCACCCTGTTAGCGGGTTGGCAAGAGAAAGAAGTAACGCAACCCCTGAAACAGTAACATCAGGTGGGTCAGGATTTGGGGTAATGGCAATGGTTGCAGCGGTCAATCGTGGTTTTATAACAAGAGCACAAGCAGTTGCAAGATTACAAACCATTGTTTCGTTCTTAAAAAATACAGCGCCAAAATTTCATGGTGCATTTTCACATTGGTTAAATGGAACGACAGGCGCAGTTGTACCATTTGGTCCGAATGATGACGGCGCTGACCTTGTTGAAACTTCTTACCTAATGATGGGGTTATTAACTGCGAGGCAATTTTTTAATGGAGCAGATCCTGCTGAAATAACATTACGCAATGACATAAATACATTGTGGAATGGAGTCGAGTGGGATTGGTTCCGTCAAAATGGAAAAAAAGTTTTGTACTGGAACTGGAGCCCTAATTACGGTTTTGCTGTAAATGTTCCGGTACAAGGATGGAATGAAACTTTAATAACTTATGTGCTAGCTGCTTCTTCACCAACTCATTCAATACCAAAAGCAGTTTATGATAGCGGCTATGCAAGAAATGGTGCGATGATCAACAACGGCAACTATTATGGCTATCAATTGCCGCTTGGTCCTGCAGCAGGCGGCCCCTTATTCTTTGAACATTATTCTTTTCTTGGTATCAATCCAAATGGCTTATCTGACACTTATGCCAACTACACAACACAAACTAAAAATCATACTCTCATTAATTATACATACTGTGTTTCAAATCCGAAAGGATGGTATGGATATAGCGACAGTTGCTGGGGATTAACTGCAAGTGATATTAAAAATGGATACACCGCAAGCTCACCCACAAATGATGTTAGCTATATCGCTCCAACTGCTGCAGTTTCATCATTACCATATACTCCAACAGAAAGTATGAAAGCTTTAAAATTTTTTTATTATGTGTTAGGCGATAAAATTTGGGGACAATATGGTTTTAAAGATGCATTTAGTTTGCAAAATCTTTGGTTTGCCGATTCTTATTTAGCCATTGACCAGGGACCGATGATCGTTATGATCGAAAATTATCGTAGTGGACTATTATGGAATTTATTTACAAGCTGTCCTGAAGTAAAAACAGGAATGCTGCTCCTGGGGTTTAATGCTCCTTACTTATAAAATTATTTTGAGGTGAAATAATGAATATCAAATAGTGTCAATATTTAAGAAAGAAAAGTGATCAAGGCAGCGTAAACAAATAAGTATTAAATTTCACCTATAATATTGTTATCACTGTTCAA
Source organism: Chitinophagaceae bacterium (assembly GCA_035318985.1). Lineage (GTDB taxonomy): Bacteria > Bacteroidota > Bacteroidia > Chitinophagales > Chitinophagaceae > VBAS01. Next base: position 81,479 of record DATHDP010000096.1, on the reverse strand, counting down.
AAAATGCTTGATCAAATGAAAAAAATCATCTACGTGAGCTTAGCTCTCTTTATGTATGCATGTACAGAAACCAAAAATGAATCTGCACAAACCGCTTCCGCATTTTCAATTGAGGGAAAAAAAGTTTTTGTTTATACAACAGCCGACAGTACTAATTTACGTCTTGCTTCATCAGGCGAACTTGAGTTCAAAGAAAAAGGTCAGCCTTTTGAAAACGAAATATCAGTTTTTATTGATCCATCTAAAACCTATCAGTCATTTTTAGGAATAGGGGGAGCATTAACGGATGCATCTGCAGAGACATTCTTCAAATTGTCAAAAGACAAACAACAGGAATTTCTCAAGGCGTATTACGACAAAGAGAGTGGGATCGGTTATACATTGGCAAGAACTAATATTCATAGTTGTGATTTTAGCAGCGATACGTATACATATGTTACAGATGGCGATAAAGATCTGAAGTCATTCAATGTTGAACACGATAAAAAATACAGGATCCCATTTATAAAAGAAGCAATGAATGCAGCAAGTGGTAAACTCACTTTGTATGCAAGCCCATGGAGTCCCCCTGCGTGGATGAAAAGTAACAATGATATTTTACATGGTGGAAAATTAAAATCTGAGTTTTATCAAAGCTGGGCTAACTACTACACAAAATTTATTAAGACGTATGAAAAAGAAGGCATACCAATATGGGGCATTTCTATTCAAAATGAACCAATGGCTACGCAAACCTGGGAAAGCTGTCTCTATACTGCAGATGAAGAAAAAGATTTTTTAAAGAATTTTTTAGGACCCACAATGCATAAAGAAGGTTTAGCTGATAAAAAAATAATCATGTGGGATCATAATCGTGACCTGATCTATCAGCGGGCAGAAACTTATTTTAATGATCCCGAAGTGTCAAAATATGCATGGGGTATTGGGTTTCATTGGTATGAAGATTGGAGTGGCGGCGAACAAATGTTTAGTAACCTGAAAAAAGTAAATGATGCCTTTCCTGATAAACCATTACTATTTACAGAAGGATGCAACGGACCTTTTAATATGCAACAAATTAATGATTGGAAATGGGGTGAACGTTACGGTAAATCAATGATCAATGATTTTAATGGTGGTGCTGTGGGCTGGACCGATTGGAATGTATTGCTAGACGAAACCGGCGGCCCCAACCATGTTCAGAATTTTTGCTATGCACCGGTTCATGCCGATACAAAAACCGGTCAATTGATCTATATGAATTCCTATTATTATATAGGACATTTTTCAAAATTCATAAAACCAGGAGCAAAAAGAATTATCAGCAGCCCCAGCCGCAGTCAATTACTTACAACTGCATTTAAAAACGAAGACGGAACAGTTGTTGTGGTTGTAATGAATGAAAAAAATATTAAAACGCCTTTCCTTTTATGGATAAATGGAAAAGCTGCAGAAACAACAGCATTACCGCATTCTATAAATACTTATGTAATAAAATAAAAACAGTGGTTGCAGGATCAGCCAAGCTATTAACCATTTCTGCCTTGGGTTTTATTTCAAAGCAATACTCAGTATTTATAAATTAAATTTTTGACCCATGTTGAGATTTATTTCCATTGCTGCTGTTCTATTTATTCTTAATAGTTGTTCATCGCAAAAACAAAAAAAGGAAGCCACCTTTAGTAAATCCTCAATTTCCGATTCTGCATTATTAGATTCAGTGCAATGGCGAACGATCAAATATTTTACGGACGGCGCCGAGCCTGTAAGTGGTATGGGCCGTGAACGTTTTCATACAGATGATAATTACCCGGAAAATGATAAAAATATCATAACAAGTGGTGGCAGTGGCTTTGGTGTAATGAGTTTGATCGTGGCTATGGAAAGAAAATTTATTTCAAGAGAAGAAGGATTGCAACGCCTGGAAAAGATCGTTCATTTTTTAGAAACCGCAGATCGTTTTCATGGTGCATGGCCTCATTGGTGGAATGGAGAAACGGGTAAGGTAAAACCATTTGGCAAAAAAGATAATGGAGCTGACCTTGTAGAAACATCTTACATGTTCCAGGGATTGCTTTGTGTTCGTCAGTACTTCAAAGATGGAAATGAAAAAGAAAAAGAATTGGCGCAAAGAATAGATAAACTATGGAATGCGGTGGAGTTCGATTGGTTTCGCAATGGCAAAAATGTTTTATACTGGCATTGGAGTCCCGAATATGAATGGCAAATGAATTTTCCCGTACGTGGATACAACGAATGTTTAATAATGTATGTGCTCGCCGCATCTTCGCCAACACATGGCGTTCCTGCAGAAGTATATCATGAAGGATGGGCAGATAGCGGAAAAATAAAATCACCACATACCGCATTAGGATATCAATTAGAGTTACGTTACCAGGGGAATCCTCCCAATGGAGCTCCTTTGTTTTGGTCGCAGTATTCATATCTTGGGTTAGATCCCCGTGGATTAAAAGATCAGTATACAGATTACTGGAAAGAGAACACTAATCAAACACTTATTAATTATACATGGTGTGTAAACAATCCAAAAAAATATAAAGGCTATGGTGAAAACAATTGGGGTTTAACGGCCAGTTATTCTAATAAATTTTATGCAGCACATGCGCCGGATGAAAAAAATGACCTTGGTGTAATAACGCCAACTGCAGCGTTATCTTCTTTTCCTTATTCCCCAAAACAATCTATGGCTGCCTTAAAACATTGGTATTATGATATGAATGATAAATTGTGGGGGCCTTATGGTTTCTATGATGCATTTAGTGAAACCGATAATTGGTTTCCTGTAAAATATTTAGCCATTGACCAGGGACCAATCCCGGTAATGATAGAAAATTATCGCAGTGGTTTGTTGTGGAAACTATTTATGAGTTGCACCGAAATAAAAGAAGGATTAAAAAAATTAGGCTTTGAAAGTCCTGCATTGAATAAATAGTTTTTTCAGGTAGTCGTAGTACGAATGAGAAATTCTACAAAACCATAATCACTCCAGGTCTTATTTCAATTCGTAAACTACTGACAGGTTTACCATGGAGGTTATTTATGAATATTCCCGATATACAAAATGGATTAAAAAATTAGGTTTTCAATCTCCATTGATAAAAAAATAACGATGCTGTATAAACATAAGAAACTTGCAAACACGACAACTATGTTGTTGCTATTATTTGCAGTTGCAATTAGTGGTTTTGCACAAAAAACACCAAAAGCAATTTTCATAATTGCAGATGGAATACCTGCAGACGTAATTGAAAGAATTGACCCACCCGCATTAAAGGCGATCAGCAAACAAGGTGGCTATACAAGAGCTTATGTGGGTGGAGAAAAAGACGGTTATTCACAAACCCCTACAATTTCAGCCGTGGGATATAATAGTTTACTTACCGGCACATGGGTGAATAAACACAATGTATGGGATAATGATATTGCAGCACCTAATTATAATTATTGGAATATTTACAGGTTTCTTAAAACACAATATCCTAAAAAAACAACGGCTGTTTTTTCAACCTGGCTTGATAACAGGACAAAGTTGGTAGGTAGTGATTCTGCAAAGGTAGGAAATCTCCACCCTGATTTCTATTTCGATGGAATGGAATTGGATACTGTTCTTTATCCTCATGATACAGCAGGATATTTTTATCATTTAATTGATGAAGCCGTTACAGATACAACTGTTTCTTATATTAAAAGAGTAGCGCCAGATCTTAGTTGGGTATATCTTGAATACACTGATGAAATGGGACATCGTCATGGCAATAGTAAACAAATGGATGATGCTGTAGTGAAAATAGATAAACAAATAGGGAAAATATGGCAGGCAATTCAATACCGTGAAAAGAACTTTAATGAAGAATGGCAGATATGGATCACAACAGATCATGGCCGTGAAGAAAATGGCTATGGCCATGGTGGACAAAGCCAACGTGAAAGAACTACATGGATCGTTACAAATGCAAAAGGATTGAATGAACGATTTAAAAAACAACCGGGCATTGTTGACATCATGCCGTCGATGGCTACTTTCTTGAAAATTAATATCCCTAAGGAAAGACTTATGGAGATCGATGGAGTTTCATTAACTGGAAAGCTATCCGCAACCGACGCAAAAACAAGTATAAAAAATAATTCACTAGAAATAAAATGGAATGTCATCAATAAAGAAGGAAAAGCAAAAATATGGATGACTTCCACCAATAATTTTAAAACAGGAGGTCATGATAATTATAAACTAGTGGCCGAAGTTCCTGTTGCCGGGGGAAAGGCGATCGTTGATACAAAACAAACCCCATCCAATTTTTACAAGATCGTAATTGAAATGCCTTATAATATTTTAAACAGATGGATATTGGTAAAGTAATAAATATTTTAACAATTAAAAATTGCTATATGGAAAACAATAAAGAAACCCGGGCGGGTATCAGCCGCCAGGAATTTTTGCAATATACTGCGGGTGCAGGTGTTATGGATACATCGTGGGATGAGCCACCAAAGTTAGTAAGTACTGATAAAGGCGGATATGAATGGCAGGAAGGCGCCACTAAAATTGGTGAGGCCTTGGTAAAAGGAATTGAACCTCGCATTAACGCCGAACATGCACTGCATGTATTGGAAATTATTGAAGCGGCAAGAAAATCGCAGGAAACCGGAACAAGAATTAAATTAAAAAGTAAATTTCCATGGCCGATGGTATAAGTGTTTTATAGAATGAGTGCTTCCCTTCCCTGGAGGGGCGACATTAGTTAACTTACAAGAATTGTAAATTGGGGTGGGTTACCAGCAACAGTATTTCATGGCATCGCCTGTTGTGTCACTCACTTGTACGTTCAGTTTTCATGGCATCAATTTAAAATGAGTCAGCAATTAAAAAATAAAAACATTGTTATTATCGGTGGCACCACAGGTATAGGATTATCTGCAGCAAAAGCATTTATTGCAGAAGGAGCAAAAGTTGTTGTTGTTGGAAGAAATGCAGACAGCGTTGCAGAAGCAAAAAAAATATTAGGCAAAGATGCAGAAGCTCTTGCCGCTGACGCCACACATCCCGAAACAGCAAACAACTCTATTCTTACATGTATTGAAGAGTTCGGAAGTTTTGACGGCTTGTATCATATAGCTGGTGGCAGCGGAAGAAAATTCGGTGATGGACCTTTACATGAATTAACATTGGAAGGATGGAATAAAACATTGGAACTAAATCTTACTTCATTGATGTTATCTAACCAGGCGGCGATAAAGAAATTTTTAGAATTAAAAACAAGTGGCACAATTTTAAACATGGGTTCAGTGCTTGGCTTTTCACCGTCACCAAAATATTTTTCAACACATGCATATGCTGCATCAAAAGCAGCGATCATTGGTTTCAACAGATCAATTGCAGCTTATTATGCTAAAGATAATATACGTATTAATGTAATTGCACCTGCATTGGTGGATACCCCGATGGCACAAAGAGCAGCAAACGATAAAGAAATTTTATCGTTCATTAAAACAAAACAACCATTGGATGGTGGAAGAATTGGGAAACCGGAAGACACCGATGGAATAGCAGTTTACTTTATGAGTGATCAATCAAAATTTACAACTGGACAAGTAATTGCTGTTGATGGAGGATGGAGTGTAAGTGAAGGGCAAGAATAATTAAGAATTAAAAATTAATAATTAAGAATTGGGGAACCAGATCACGATAGGAATTGATTTAGGGGGTACACGAATTAAAGGTGTTGTTATTGATGCGGTTGGAAATGTCCTTCATCAAACTTATACTCCCACAAATGATGGAGAAGGAGAAATATGGAAAGAAGCCATTGCCAAAACCGTTCATGAACTGAGACAAAAAATACCTGGTGAAAAAATTGCAGTGGGTATTTCTGCACCGGGTTTACCAAATAAAGGGAATACAACCATAGCATTTATGCCGGGAAGATTAGATGGATTAGAAAATTTTGTTTGGAGTGACTACTTGAATTGTTCGGCTTATGTTTTAAATGATGGAGTAGCGGCATTAGTGGCAGAAGCAAAAACAGGTGCTGCAAAAAATAGTACTAATGCAATAATGATAACCTTAGGAACAGGTGTGGGCGGAGCATTACTCATTAACAAACAACCTTACCAGGGTTCATTCAATAAAGCTGGACATATTGGTCATATGGTGATTGACAGCAATGGTGATGCAGATGTAACGAACATGCCCGGCAGCCTTGAAGAATGTATTGGCAATTGCACCGTTGAAAAAAGAAGCAAAGGGAAGTTTACTTCAACACATGAATTATTAGATGCATATCGGAATGACGATGAGTTTGCAAAACAAGTATGGCTTGTGTCTGTTAAAAAATTGGCGATCGGCTTAGCATCGGCCAGTAATTTTATTTCGCCGGACACAATTGTGGTTGGCGGTGGTATTGCTGAAGCAAATGATGATCTCTTTTTACCCCTTAATAAATGGTTTGATGAATTTGAATGGCAGCCCGGAGGTATACGACCACAAATTGTAAAAGCAGTTCATGGAGATCTTGCGGGTGCAATTGGTGCAGCTTGCTTTGCCCTGAGTAAAAATGAATAGAAAAAATTTGGTTACGAATCTTTTAATAATGAGCCTGCTGCTTCATCTATCAGTATATAACCATCATTATGTTTTTGCATAATACTTGCAGGAAAATTTTCTGTAACCGGACCTTCAATTGTTTTATTTATTACTTGTGCTTTCTTTGATCCATTGGCCATTAAGAAAACTTTTTTTGTATTCATTAGGTGTCCAAAACCGATGGTGATTCCTTTCCCAAGCTTAACCGGCTTATCAAAATATTTTTGTCCTACTGATTTTGTTATTTCTTCTAACTCTGCAACATGTGATAATGCAGCGAATGAAGTACCTGGTTCATTAAAACCAATGTGACCATTCATACCAATACCAACGATCATTATATCAATACCCCCTTTGTCGGCGATCACTTTATCCATTTTCGAGCATTCGCTTTCCAAGTCATCCGCCAGTGCATTAAATAAAAAATATTGTGATGATGACAACTGAAGTGGTTCAAATATTTTTTTATGAAAGAAATAATGACAACTTCCGGTATTGGTTGGCGGCAAACCCACCCATTCATCAAGTCCGAGAAAAGTAAACTTTGAATAATCCACTTGCTCCTCTTTCAGTTTTTGCACCAGCAGGTCACATGTAAGAGCAGGTGTGCTGCCCGATGCCATACAAAGCACCAGGTTTGCTTTATTTTTTACGGAATCGACAATAAAATCTGCGGCATAGCCAGACAATTGCTCATAGTTTTTAAAACAGACTATTTGCATAAGTTAAGTTGAAAAGTTTATCATGAAAAGATATAAAAATCTACCTGAAATTCAACAAACTATCAGGCTTTTCAATAACTTCAGACTCTGCTAAAATTCCTTCGAAAAATGACACAAAGATCAAGCCTTGCAGCCGAATATTTATTGAAATGCAGGGAAATATTGGACAAGATCGGCGAACAGGAAAATCAAATTCAAAAAGCAGCAGGCTGGTTTGCAGAATCAATATTGGCTGGTAGAATGGTTCATGTTTTTGGAAGTGGTCATAGCCGCATCATGGTAGAAGAAATGTGGCCACGATATGGTTCCTTCCCGGGTTTTAATCCCATCGTTGAATTATCACTTACATACCATAACAATGTAGTTGGTGCAAATGGTCAGCGGCAGGCAATGTATCTTGAAAACGTTTCAGGATTAGCAGAAAAAATTCTCAGGAATTTTGGGTTGAGTGAAAAAGATACTGCGTTGATCATTTCATCCAGTGGTTGCAATGTTGTTCCGATAGAAATGGCGGAGTTGTTTCAAAAGAAAAAAATAAAAGTAGTTGCGTTAATCACTCAAAAACATCTTACGGCTTCAACGAGTAAACGAACTGATGGAAAAAAACTTTCTGACTTTGCTGATCTGTTATTAGATACCGGTGCACCCGCTGGTGATTCTATGATCAGGGTTGATGGATTAGAAACACCTGTATCGCCTGGTTCTACGGTTGGCGGCATCATGATCATCAATAGCATAAAAGCAGAAGTGGCGAGATTATTAACTGAAGCAGGCAAGCCACCAAAAGTTTTAACGGCAGGATGTGTAATAGGATCAGAAAAAGCAACAGCATTATTTGAAGCAGCGTATGATGAACATGCACATCGCTTAGCCGAGTTATATAAAAATGTTGGAAAATAAACCCCCTGTCCCCCTAAAGGCGGAATTTAGGAGGTAATGTTCTTAAAACTGGTGAACAAAAAATATTAATAAGTCTCTAGCATTTCAGAGACATCAAAACTCCCCTTTAGGGGCTGGGGGTATCATATGATTCCGATCAGAACAACAGTAGTGGGCAGTTATCCTTTTCCCGGATGGCTTGAGTTTGCATCACAAAACTTAAACAAATTTGGTGCTGCAGATATTGAAGAGATGATCGAAGATGCAGTGATCGCTGCTGTTCATGACCAGGTAACAGCAGGATTGGATGTGATCACAGACGGCGAACAAACAAGACTCGATTTCAATTTATCTTTTTATGGATTTATAAAGGGCATTGAAAATAATGAAACTGAAACAAGAAAATTTGGCCCGCCTGCACATGATCAGCGTGGAAAAAATAATATCGTTGGAGATCTGGTAGCGCCAAATGGTTTGGGTGCGGTAAAAGAATTTCAGCGTTTAAAAAAGCTAGCTCCAACAGGACCAACATTAAAAGCAAGTGTGCCCGGTCCTTATACACTGAGCGGAAGACTTCTTCCAAATGATAAATACAAGGATCGTTATGCGATCACTGAAGCACTGCTACCGATAATACGAAGTGAACTGGAAGCCTTAGTGGCAGCAGGTTGTAAGGAGATAACCGTTGACGAACCTTCGATGAGTTGTTATGCTTATAAGGAAAACACAAAAAAATTTGTAGATATATTCAATCGGACGGTGAAACCGATAGTCGGTAAATGTAACCTGAGTACGCATTTATGTTTTGGAAATTTTAAAGGTCGACCGGTTGGCTATCGCAGCATCAAACCCATGTTACCGGATTTTTTAGATATGACAGTTGATGAGATCCATATTGAAATGGCCAACCGTGAATTTGCAGAAATAGAGTTATTAAAACCTTTCGCAGAAAAGATGCATGTGGCAGTTGGCATCATCGATGTCAAAAATTATTATATCGAAACAGTTGATGATGTAGTAGAAAGAATAAACAGGTGTTTAAAATATGTACCTGCAGAAAAATTATCTGTTGCACCTGATTGCGGATTGAGTCAAACGGCGAGGTGGGCATCAAGACAGAAGTTGATCAATATGGTGAAGGGAGCAAAAAAAGCGAGAGAAAGTTTATGAGCATGATACCGGCATTAAAAAAAGATGCTGCATTGATAGCTGAAATGGACTCATTGTTGAAAAATGAAAACCATTTTAATCTCTGGTGGTTAGGACAAAGTGGATTCTTATTACAATGGAATGGTAAAAGAGTTTTGCTTGATCCTTATCTCTCAGATTCTTTGACAAAAAAATATTTAACAACTGATAAGCCACACACAAGAATGAGTGAACTTGTAGCAAAGCCGAAATTATTGAAGAATATTTCTTTAGTTTCTTCAAGTCACAATCATACAGATCATTTGGATGCAGAAACATTGATACCAATTTTGAAAAATAATCCGCAAATAAAATTCATTATACCCGAAGCAAACAGGGAGTTTGTAGCTGAAAGAGTGAAATTCGAGAAAAGTTTTCCGATCGGATTGAATGATAAGAAGCCTGTAACTATTAATGATTTTACATTTCATGGAATACCGGCAAAGCATAATGAAATAGAAAGAGACGAAAAAGGAAATTGCAAATACATGGGATATGTGATTGAATTTGGAAAATATAAAATATATCATAGTGGCGATACCCTTTGGTTCGATGAAATGGTTGATCTCTTAAAACCATTTTCGGTTGATGCGGCGTTATTGCCTATCAATGGAAATAAACCAAAAAGAAAAGTAGCAGGCAATCTCGATTGTAAAGAGGCAGCTGAATTAGGAAAAGCTATCAATGCAAAATATGTAATTCCCTGTCACTATGATATGTTCACGTTTAATACAGCTGATGTAAATGATTTTGTGAAGGAAGCAGAAAAAATAGATCAGCCCTATAAAGTTTTAAAAGGAGGCGAAAGATTTAGTTTTTGATATAACGATTGTTATGAATAATTTTTTTTCATCATCACCGCTATGGCAAACAACCGGTCTTACATTAATAAGATGTATCCTTGGAGCATTTCTTATTTATCATGGCTGGGAAATCTTTTCCGAAACAAAGATCAACGGATACTTACAGTGGGATCAGTTCAAAAATTCAAGCGGAAAGTTATTGGTAATGACCGGGAAAGCTTCCGAGTTAATTGCAGGAATATTTTTCGTGCTTGGCTTTTTAACACGAGTGGCCTCGCTTCTGATCATCGGTACCATGATCTATATAACATTTTTCTTAGGGCATGGTAAAATATGGTACGAGGACCAATATCCATTTTTATTTATTCTTCTCGCATTGGTTTTCCTTTTTACCGGTGCCGGCAGAATAAGTGTTGATAATTTATTAGTTAAAAATATAAATAAACATGCCGGGTATTACACAGGTAAACACTAATGGAACAAATGCCAACAGTTATGATGCGATCGTAATTGGCAGTGGAATTAGTGGCGGCTGGGCCGCAAAAGAATTATGTGAAAAAGGATTAAAGACATTGGTCCTCGAAAGAGGAAGAAATGTTGAGCATAATAAAGATTATCCGACTGCTAACCTTTCAAGATGGGAGTTACCGCATCGCGGAGAAATCACACAGGAAACAAGAAAAAATAATCCGCTTATAAGCAAAGCCTCAGGTTACGATGAATCAACCCGGCATTTTTTTGTAAAGGATGCAGACCATCCTTATATACAGGAAAAGCCTTTTGATTGGATTCGCGGTTACCAGGTCGGAGGCAAATCATTAACATGGGGCCGGGCTTGTGCAAGATGGAGTCCTTTTGATTTTACAGCCCCAAAGCGTTATGGCTATGGTGAATCATTTCCCATAGGCTATGATGATATTAAAGACTGGTATAGTCATGTAGAAAAATTTATTGGTGTTTGCGGCAACAAAGAAGGAATTCCTTCAATGCCTGATGGAGAATTTTTAACTGCCTATGAATTGAATGTTGTAGAACAGCATTTACAAAAAGTGATCAAAGAAAAATTCGATCGTCACTATGTCTCCGGACGATGGGCACATATCACCGATCCGCAGCCGATCCATATTGAACAGAACCGTACACAATGCATGAATAGAAATGCATGTATGCGTGGTTGTCCGCTCGGTGGTTATTTCAGTTCGGTGAGCAGTACATTACCATGGGCGAAGAAAACCGGGAACTTAACAATACGTCCGCATTCTGTTGTGCATTCTATTATTTATGATGAACAAAAACAAAAAGCAGTTGGTGTAAGAGTGATCGATGCAAATACAAAGGAAGCAACTGAGTTTTTTGCCCGTATAATTTTTGTTAATGCATCAGCATTGAACAGCAATTTAATTTTATTAAATTCTACTTCCAATCGTTTCCCCAATGGATTGGGTAATGATAGCGGCGTGTTGGGGAAATACATTTGTTTTCATAATTACCGTGCTGGTATGTGGGGTTATGTGGATGGATATGAAGATAAATATTACAAAGGATCAAAGCCGGTTGAGTGTATTGTTGCAAATTTTCGCAATGTAGAAAAAAGAGAGACAGATTTTTTTGGCGGCTATGTGATTTATTCAGGCGCCAGCAGGGAACAGTTCAACCCGGCCATCGAACCTGAAATAGGCGCTGCGTATAAAGATGCAATGAGTGAACCTGGCAAATGGACTGTGTACATGTATATGCAGGGAGAAACTATTGCAAAAGCAACCAATCATGTGCGATTAAGTACGGATAAAAAAGATCAATGGGGCATTCCATTATTGATCACCTCTGTCGGCTATGATGACAATGATGATAAAATGGTAAAAGATTTTTTAGAACAGGGACAAGCCATGCTTGAAGCAGGAGGAGTTAAAGTCATAGATAGTTACGATAATCACCAGGCCCCGGGATTAGATATTCATGAAATGGGTGGCGTCCGTATGGGCAGCGATCCAAAGAATTCAATGCTAAATGAATTTAACCAATTACATCATTGTAAAAATGTTTTTGTAACCGATGGAGCATGTATGACGAGTACCGGCAGTCAAAGTCCATCTATTTTGTATATGGCATTTACTGCAAGAGCCGTCAATCATGCAGTCAATGAAATGAAAAAAGGGAATTTGTAGAACCAGTATTTATATGATTAAAAAGATTCTTAAGAAATTATTTTGTTTACCAGCTATAGTACAACTATCAGCGTCTCTTGTGTCGCACACTTGTACGTCCAAAACTTTACTCAGCAAACCATACAAGTGCTTTTTATTTTTGACTTTTAACTTTTTACTTTTTACTTCATCCATTACCGCACAGCAAAAAACCTATTGCAACCCGATCAATATAGATTACGGCTACACTCCTATTCCGAATTTTTCTGAATGGGGAAGACATCGTGCCACTGCGGATCCTGTAATTGTATTATACAAGAACGATTATTACTTATTCAGCACTAATCAATGGGGTTATTGGTGGAGCAGTGATATGCTTAACTGGAATTTTGTTTCAAAAAAATTTTTACGTCCCTGGAATGCCGGAGTTTATGATGAACTCTGTGCGCCGGCAGTTGGTATTGTTGGTGATACCATGCTTGTTTTTGGTTCCACTTACACCAGCAAGTTTACTTTATGGATGAGTACTAACCCAAAAGCCAATGAATGGAAGCCACTTGTTGATTCATTTGAAATTGGTGGTTGGGACCCCTCTTTTTTTACCGATGATGATGGTCGCTTGTATATGTATAACGGCAGTAGCAATAAGTTCCCGATGTATGGAATAGAATTGAACCGAAAAACATTTCAACCAATAGGAACAAGAAAAGAAATGTATTTACTCGAACCCTGGCGTTTTGGCTGGCAACGATTTGGCGAGCACATGGACAATACTTTTCTTGATCCTTTTATCGAAGGCTCACACATGACAAAATATAAAGGCAAGTATTATTTGCAATACGGCGCACCGGGAACAGAATTTAGCGGTTATGCTGATGGTTTGTTAATGGGCACCGAACCTCTTGGATATTTTGAAGCAATGTCAGATCCGCTAAGTATTAAATTGGGCGGATTTGTTCGCGGTGCCGGACATGGTGCCACTTTCCAGGACAGGTATAAAAATTACTGGCATGTTTCCACTACCGTTATTTCGGTAAAAAATACATTTGAGCGAAGACTCGGAATTTGGCCAACAGGTTTTGACAAAGATGACAGGATGTTTTGCAATACAACATTCGGCGATTATCCTCATTATCTACCTGATGCTATTCCCGCAGGTTCAGACTATGGTAATGATGGTAAATCAAAATACTTTACAGGATGGATGTTGCTCAATTATAATAAACCAGTTCAGGTATCTTCTACACTCGGAGGATATCACGCCAATAATGCTGTAGATGAACTCATAAAAACTTATTGGAGTGCAACAACAGGTGATAAAGGAGAATGGATACAAACCGATCTCGGTAATGTTTCTACTGTAAATGCAATACAGATCAATTATGCAGACCAGGATGTGTCATTTCCAAAAGAGATGGATACAATTTTTCTTGGAAAGACAATTGGTCTTTATCATCAGTATAAAATCTATTATTCAGTTGATGGAAAAAAATGGAATGTACTGGTTGATAAAAGCAATAATAAAAAAGATGTACCGCATGATTATATAGAATTACCTCAACCAGTACAGGCCAGGTTTATCAAGCTTGAGAACATTCATATGCCTGCTGGCAAATTTGCCATTAGTGGCTTACGTGTATTTGGAAATGGCAACAGCTCAAAACCGGATGCGGTGCAGGGATTTATTGTTCTCCGAACCGAAAAAGATAAACGAAGTGCTTTTATAAAATGGAAGCCAGTAGACAATGCCTTCGCTTATAACATTTATTATGGCACAGATCCTGGCAAACTTTATACAAGTATCATGATCCACGCTAATAATGAATATTGGATGAAAGCGATGGATTTACAAAAGACATATTATTACTGTATTGAAGCCATCAATGAAAGTGGCGTATCAGAAAGATCTAAAGTCATCGAAGTAAAATGAAACATTATTTATACCTGTTGCTTTTTTTATTGGCAGCATGCGGCGAGATTCACCAAGAAGAAACCAGCATACCCGAAGCACCACCGCCGCCGCCTTTCTGGAATGATATTCAAAATTTCAAAAAGCAGGACTCTCTTTCATTTCCTCCCAAAAACGCCATTCTTCTCATCGGCAGTTCTTCTTTTACCAAATGGACTGACGTGCAAGAGTATTTTCCTGGTTATACAATTATTAATCGGGGTTTTGGTGGCTCCACTTTATTGGATCAAATACGTTATGTAAACGATATTGTTTTCCCATACCAACCCAAACAAATAATTATTTATTGTGGTGAAAATGATCTCGCCTCTTCCGATACTGTTACAGCTGAAATAGTTGTAGATCGGTTCAAACAATTATATAAAATGATCAGGGAAAAAACCGATGCTCCGATCGCATTCATTTCAATAAAGCCAAGTCCAAGTAGAAGGCATTTGTTTACAAAAATGCGGGAAGCCAACCTGATGATAAAGCTATTTATGGCCGAGCAAGATCCGAATGCTATGCCAAGGAGTAATTTAGATCCTGGTCCGGCAGTGTTTATTGATATACATAATAAAATGCTCAATGAAAAAGGTGAGCCTGTGCGTGAAATATTTTTAGATGATAGTTTACATATGAATGCCAAAGGATATGCCATCTGGCAAAAAGAAATACAACCATATTTACTTAAAGACTAAAACTACACAAGATGAAAAGAATTCTTTTGATCAGCATTTTGTTTGTTTCATTAACTGCTTTTGCGCAAACAAAAGATGCAAAAATGAAAACGTATGTGGATGCGTTGATGAAAAAAATGACATTGGAAGAAAAGATCGGGCAATTGAATCTGCTTACCCCGGGGTCTGGGATTCCTACAGGCGCAGTCGTAAGCACAGGTGTTGAGAAAAAAATAAAAGAAGGAAATGTTGGCGGTTTGTTTGGAGTAATTGGAGTAGATAAAATAAGACAGGCGCAAAAAATTGCTGTTGAACAATCAAGATTAAAAATTCCATTGATCTTCGGTTCGGATGTAATTCATGGTTATAAAACTACGGTGCCGATTCCACTCGGCTTATCTGCAAGCTGGGATATGAACTTAATTGAGCATAGTGCAAGAGAAGCTGCTATCGAAGCAACAGCCGATGGACTTTGTTGGACATTTTCCCCGATGGTTGATATTGCCCGCGATCCACGATGGGGCCGCATTGCTGAAGGTGGCGGAGAAGATCCTTATCTCGGTTCGCAAATTGCAAAAGCAATGGTAAAAGGATACCAGGGTAACGATCTGAGTAAGAACAATACATTGATGGCTTGCGTTAAGCATTTTGCATTATATGGCGCCGCAGAAGCCGGTCGTGATTATAATACTACAGATATGAGTCGTGTAAGAATGTACAATGAATATTTACCTCCCTATAAAGCAGCAATAGAAGCCGGAGCCGGAAGCGTAATGAGTTCATTTAATGAAATAGATGGCGTACCGGCAACAGGCAATAAATGGTTGCTGACCGACCTGCTTCGCAAACAATGGGGATTCAAAGGTTTTGTTGTTTCTGATTACACTTCAGTGAATGAAATGATTAATCATGGCATGGGTGATCTTCAAACCGTATCTGCTTTATCATTGAATGCAGGACTTGATATGGATATGGTGGGTGAAGGTTTTTTGACTACCACCAAAAAATCATTGGCAGAAGGAAAAGTAACGCAAAAACAAATTGATGATGCCTGTAGAAGAATACTCGAGGCAAAATATAAACTCGGTTTGTTTGATGATCCGTTCCGTTACATCAATGAGTCAAGAATGAAGCAGGAAGTTCTTACAGCAGAAAGGAGAAAACAAGCAAGAGAAATTGCAGCTCATACTTTTGTTTTATTAAAAAATAATAACCAGGCGCTGCCTTTAAAAAAATCGGGAACGATCGGATTGATAGGGCCATTGGCAAATGATAAAAGCAATATGTTAGGGACATGGGCAGTCTCGGGTGATCCGCAGATGTCAATACCTGTATTGGATGGAATGAAAAGTGTTGGCGGTTCCGGTGTAAACATTCTTTATGCAAAAGGCGCCAACATTTCTGATGATACATTGTTCGCTAAAAAGGTAAATGTATTTGGAACAAGGATCGATATTGATAAACGTAATCCTGCAGAAATGCTGACAGAGGCTTTGAATGTTGCCAACCAATCTGATGTTATTGTTGCAGTTGTTGGTGAAGCATCAGAAATGACGGGTGAAGCAGCCAGCAGAACTGATATTACAATTCCAGAAAGCCAGAAACTATTGGTAATGGCATTATCAAAGACAGGAAAACCATTGATAGTTGTTGTAATGACTGGTCGTCCGCTGGCATTAACTGAAGAAAATGAGTTTGCAACTGCAATGATCGTAACATGGCACGCAGGTATTGAAGCAGGTAATGCGATCGCTGATGTATTGTTTGGAAATTATAATCCTTCAGGAAAGTTATCAGCAACTTTTCCAAGAAATATTGGACAGGTACCTATTTATTATAATTCGAAAAACACCGGCAGGCCATCTGCTCCTAATTCACCAAAATTTCAATCCAATTATCTTGATGTGCCGAACACCCCATTGTTTCCTTTTGGTTATGGGTTAAGCTATACTTCATTTTCTTATTCCGATTTTTCAATTGATAAAAAAGAAATGAAGCCTACAGGAAAAATTTCCGCTTCGGTTACAGTTACAAATAATGGCAATTATGACGGAGAAGAAGTAGTACAATTATATATAAGAGATGTAGTGGGAAGTATTACAAGACCCTTAAAAGAATTAAAAGGGTTTCAAAAAGTTTTTTTGAAAAAAGGGGAAAGCAAAAAAATTGCTTTTGCCATCGCCATTGATGATCTGAAATTTTATAATTACAACCTGAAATGGGTAGCGGAACCAGGTGATTTTGAAGTTATGATCGGCACAAACTCTGAACAGGTTAACAAAGCGAACTTCAAATTGCTGAAATAAAGAATTGAATTCAGCTATAAAAAATGGAGTATGACGATCTTACTCGTTATTAACTTTTAAAGAACTATTTAGCGTTGGGGTTTGTAATAATAACTGCTTACTCCTTATATTAAACATTGCAGTTGATTTTGTCAATACCAGCATTTAAGCTATTGAATCGCTCAAAAAAAATTAGATTTGAACATAACTTAAAACCACCATCATGAACACTCATTCATTCTTAAAAAGATTGCTCCTCTTCTATTTTGTTTTTATTGGGCTTACAGCAGGTGCCCAATCATTTTATGAAATAAAATTTTCAGACAAGAACAATAATCAATACAAATGTTTACTTGTGTATTTTCATGAAAACAGTAGTTACATTCGAACAGCCTACCAGGAAAATGGCAAGTACAACGTTGTGGAGGTGAACTATAAAATGATTTATGGCACTACATCTACAGGCTTAAAGTATTCCATGTTGAAAAAAGTGTCGAATCCGACATTTATCACTCCGAAAGCAGTAGGCCAAAGTTATAATCCTGATTATTTTATCTGGTTCTTCAATAATGTTTCGGGGAAATATGATGATCTATACACTACAGATGATTCCACTTTCAATAATCAAAATTATCGCAAAGTAAATTCTTATATTCCTTTAAATGCAAACATAACAGATTCATATTTAAAAGAGTTTTTTAGTACAAGTGAAAATAAATACGCAGTATTGAAAAAAATGACAGGGAATACTTCTGTTTTTCTGAAACCTTTGCCCAAATTGGAAACAACAAAACTCCACCTGATCATTGTTGCAAATACCAATGACGTTTCGATAGGAAAAAGTTGTGAAACTGACCGCGAAAGATTGATAAAGGAATTTCAGCAAACTGCAAATGCATTAGGGATTGGATTCAAAGATTATGTTGTGGAAGGAGATGATTTTTCAAAAGCAAATTTGCTTTCTACTCTTTCAGATGTCTATCCTGGAAATAATGATATCGTACTTTTTATTTACCGGGGACACGGCTTTAGATGGGCAAATGAAAATGAAAAATGGCCGAGGTTGGCTCTGTTTTATGGAAAAACCAGGCCTGTAACGGATAATTCAAATTCCATAAATCTTAAAGAAGTTAAAAATATTCTTGATAAAAAAGGAGCAAGGTTGAGTATCGTTTTGGGTGATTGTTGCAATAATGGTGATGGCATTTCTGTAATGACCTCTAATGCTTACTGGGATTCCCAGGTGACTGCTTTTACAGATGTTTCAAAACTTAGAAATCTATTTATAAATAGTAAAGGCAGTATTATTTCCTCTGCGGCTCAACCCGGTGAAGTATCTTATGCAGGTTATGATGGCGGACTCTATACAAGAAGTTTTATTTCAGCATTAGATTTTGAGACAAGTTATTCGACGAGGACGGGTGCCACCAAATGGGATAATATTCTTTCAAGTACGGTCAAAATCGCTTATAATAAATCATTGTATTGCAAAAGCACTCAGACTGGAATTAGCGAGATAAAAGTATCAGCCCCTTATTGATTGATTTAAGGGCATAAAAAAACGACCCCCGAGTATACATAA
Source organism: Chitinophagaceae bacterium (assembly GCA_035318985.1). Taxonomy (GTDB): domain Bacteria; phylum Bacteroidota; class Bacteroidia; order Chitinophagales; family Chitinophagaceae; genus VBAS01. Next base: position 62,668 of record DATHDP010000096.1, on the reverse strand, counting down.
GCAGTCAGAATGAATTTAGGGGTCGCTTTTTATTTTCACCTTGCCTGCCCGGTAAGAGTACCCGGCGGGCCCCCCGATTCAATCGGGGAATAAAACCAACTATGCAATCTAGACAACGCAAATTCTATTTCCGCTGCTTCATTTTTCCCAGCCACACAGGTTTACCCTGAATTCTTCTTACTAAAAACATGAGTCCCACGAAAATAAAGAAGAAAGGGCCCAGGAAACCAAGCAGGGCAATGAACTTGGTTCCATAAAATCTTTCCATCGGTCTTCTGAGTCTTTCCGCAATTATATACATGCTGGGCACCATCATCAGCGTAAGGAAAAAAGCGAAAATGAGTCCGAAGATAATTGTCCATGACAAAGGTCCCCAGAATACTACGCTGTCTCCGCCGAAAAAGATGTGAGGTTCCAGATGTTGAAACAGGGAAATAAAATCAATATTAAAACCAACCGCCAGTGGAAGCAAACCAAGGATCGTGGCAATTGCTGTAAGTAATACAGGGATGATCCTGATCTTTCCTGCCTGGATCGCAGCTTCTCTTGTTCTCATACCTCTTCCTCTTAACTCGTCAGTAAACTCAATTAACAAGATCCCGTTTTTAATAACAATACCCGCCAACCCTACAATACCTACTCCCAACATAATGGTTGCTATCGTCATCCCGGTGATCGCATAACCAAGCAGCACACCAATTACCGAAAAGAAAATTTCTGTAATTACGATAAAGGGTTTACTCATGCTGTTAAATTGCAACACAAGAATTAAGAAAATAATTCCCAATGCAATGAGTAGAGCAGTGCCTAAGAATTTCTGTGTTTCTAATTCCTGTTCACTTTGCCCACTTAGCCTTATAGAAACGTCAGTAGGTATTCTTGCTTTTTCTTTAAACTTATTTATTTCCACCTGCAGATCTGCATTCACCTTGGCCACCATCGTGGGATCAGGTACATTGCTTTGCAACTGTATAGTACGTTTTACATTTTTTCTTTTTACAGCCCCGGTAGTACTTGTATAATCTATTGTAGCAACGGCACTGATCGGCACCGATTTGATCCGCATTGTATTCATATCCATGAAAGTGATCCTCATATTCATGAGATCAGCAATATTATTGCGCATCAGATCGGAATAACGCAATTGGATCTTATACTCTTCCTCTCCATCCTTTAACTTACTTATTTCCTTTCCGAAAACAGCTGTTCTTATTTCCATTCCTATCTGGCCGGTGCTTAATCCTTCAAGCATTGCTTTCTCCCTGTCAACATTGATAGTGATCTCAGGATTATTCAGGTCCACATCGGCTTGCAGATTTTCAATCCCGTTTACCCTGTTAGTATCAAGAAAATTAAGAAGCTGAGTTGCCGTCTTTGAAATATTTTCAAAATTATCTCCGCTTATTTCCACATTCACCGGCGGATCAGTGGGAGGCCCTCCATCTTCCTGCGCCACTTCAATACTGGCGCCGGGAATTCCTTTCAATGCTTCTCTTATTTGATCCATATAAGGCTTTGTTTTGGTGCCATGCCTTTTTTCGAATTCAACAAAAGAAACCTGTATCCTGCCAAGGTGAGGCTGCACACTTCGATTATTATCCCTTGGGTTATTAGCGCTTACGGCTACATTGGTTATTATACTTTCAACAATGCTGCCTTCTGTACCGGGCTTTTCCTTTTCCAATACTTTATAAACTCTTTTCTCGAGCATCCGGGTAACACTGTCAGTGTATTTTACATCTGTACCGACTGGTAATTTCAGGTACACGTAAATAAAATTGGGATCGCCGCTTGGAAAGAAAGTCATTTTATTTCCACGCATCATCAAAAACACGACTGAAAGAATAAAGATCACGAATAATGATGCAAACATTATCACGGGCCGCACTCCTTTTAATACCCAGCGAAGCATTTTTTCATAACTGTTCATCAATGCCGGTAACACACGTTTCTGAAACGCATGGATGACACTATTTAAAACATAAGAATTAAACACCATCATGATGGCCAGCAACAAAAAGAAGTTTGCTAAACCGGGACTGCTGGCAAAATGAAGCAGGATACCAGCGATGGCGAATACTATAAACCATTTATTGGTAAAAACTTTGTGTTTAGGTTTTTCAAATTCCTTGCCTTCCGGTTTCATAAAACTTACTGCAAACACAGGATTGAATATAAAGGCAACAATTAATGATGCAGCCAATGTAAGGATCAAAATGGTCGGAAGATAGATCATGAACTTACCAATGAGTCCTTTCCAAAACAACAATGGAAAGAACGGAGCCAGCGTGGTAGCCGTACCTGCGAGTACTGGAATAAATACTTCACCTGCTGCTTCCTTTGCACTTCGTGCAATTGGTATTTTACCATTACTATAAATACGGTGAGTGTTTTCAATTACAACGATAGCATCATCCACGATAATTCCTAAGCCAAAAAGTAATCCGAACAGCACTATAAAGTTTAGCGTTACAGTAGACCCGATAATACCATCCGCAATAGGTAAAAACATAAAAGCAACAAATACACTTAATGGCACACTTAATGCAACAAAGAATGCATTCGTGACACCCATAAAAAACATAAGAATGATCAATACGAGCAGAAACCCGATCACGATCGTATTCACCAAATCATTAAAAGAGTTTTTAGTTAGTTTGCTTTGATCGCCGGTAAAAACAACTTTCAGATCTTTAGGTAACTCATCTTTATCCCGCATATCCGCCACTACAGCTTTTATTTTATCAGCAGCGTTGATCAGGTTTTCTCCGGAACGTTTTACAATATTGAGTGTAACAACGTTCTTGCCATCCAGCCGTGCAAAATTTTCTGTTTCTTTAATTGTATCTTTTATTTCCGCAATATCTTTTAAATAAACAGTGGCTCCCTGCGCACTGCTTCGCACTACAATGTGTTGCAGTGTCAAGGCATTCGCAAACTGTCCACGTAGTTTTAAAGTACGTTTCATATTTCCAACTTCGATAAGTCCCCCGGTGATATCCCTGTTCTCACGACTAACTGCGTTTTCAATATCTGTAAAACTCACTCTTGCCGCAGTCATTTTATAGGGATCTACATTGATCTGAATTTCTCTTTCAGGTGCCCCAACAATTTCTGCACGGGTGATCTCTCCCAGCTCTTCAAAACGATCCTGCATTTTATCAGCATACTCTTTCAGCTTTATCCCATCATAATCGCCACTTAAATTTACAAACATGATCGGCATTTCACTAAATGCAAACTCCTGGACATCGGGTTGAGATGTAAGATCATTAGGCAGATCAGTTTTTGCTTTATCGATCGCATCTTTCACTTTTTGCTTTGCCAGCTCTGTTTTTACATCTGTGTCAAATTCGATAACAATTAAACTATAATCTGTTTGTGAAGTACTTTGTATCTTATTCACCTTTGCGCCGCTGATCCCTTTCAATTGTTTTTCAATTGGCCTTGTCACAAGATTTTCTATATCCTTGGGAGAGTTACCGGCATAGACAGTGGCGATCGAAATAGTAGGAACAACAATATCAGGAAATTGTTCTTTGGGCATTGTGTTAAACTTATAAAGCCCATATAATGTGATAAGGATCGCAATAATATAAACGGCAGTTTTATTATCAACACTCCAGCTCGTTGGTTTAAACTGTTTAAACTTATGTGCTATTTGTTCAAAAACATTCATAAAATAAATTTGATTGTCAACTAACTCATTTTGCTACTGTTGTTACCGTTTGCCCGTCATAAACAGACTGGTAACCTTCGGTAATGATCCTGTCGCTTGCAGTCAGTCCGGCTTTCACTTCGATCATTCCGCTATAAACCTCTCCAACATTTACAGTTTTTTTCCTGGCTTTCATTACTTCCCCCTCCTTCACGATCGCATACACATATTTTCCGCTTTCATCTGACTGAACAAGATTCACTGGTATTATAATAGCGTTTGGTACAGAATAATCTTTTATATGTACAAGCGCCACCTGGTTTAATCGTAAGCCCGGATATGATTTAATTTTTGCTTCCGTAAAAAATGCTCTTGTGGTGCTGGCAATGCTGGCACCTGTTACTGAGATCACGGCATCTACATCCTGAATCCCCGCATCAGGAATTGAGATTTTAAGTTGTGATCCTTTCTTTACTCTTTCCTGGTAATTTTCCGGAACCTCGGTTACAACTTTCATGCTGCTCGTATTAACCAATTGTATTTGCGGACCAGTAGGCGAAGCGCCATTAAAAATTTCCCCTTCTTTAATATTTACTACGTCTGCAGTTCCGCTGATAGGTGCATATACAAAAGTTGTTTTCCAGTTTTCTTTCACAGTAGCAATTTGCTTTTCCAGGTTGTCAACAGAATTTTTCGCAGTTATTAATTGCACTTCTGTTCCAATGCCCTGGTCCCAAAGATTTTTTGTACGGTTGTACATATTCTTTGCATAATCCAATTGCGTATTTAACCCTGCTAATTGTTGAAGTATGATTGCATCGTCAAGTTTCAGAAGCAATTGTCCTTTCTTCACCATATCTCCCCTTTTTACATGGATCGCCGTTACCTGTGAAGGCATTCCTCTTGGTGTCACTATCACTACATCACTGGCGTCAACTCTTCCTTGTAGTTCTATATAGTGAGTAAAATCCTGTTGCGTTACAGGTGCATCTGAAACCAATTTTGCTTTATCATTTTTTGAAGACGGATCCAGCTTTGTTATCTCCTCTTCCAGCTTTGTTATATCTGTTTCCAATTTTGTTTTATCCGCCTTTAGCTTTTCAAGCTTCACTTTCTTATCATTCAGATCTCCTTTTTCTTCTTTTGCTCCGCTGCTGCACGATGTAATGATCATTGCAGTTACAGTTATCAGGATCATCAAAAACTTATTCATGGTTTCCGGTTTTATTTTAAATAGTTTATTTGTAGTATTATAATTTTCCAAGAGCTTTCAGGTAATTAATTTTGGCCAGTGCTGCTTCATACATTGCCCTGAAATAATTTGACTGTGCCTGTTGCAGATCTGTATCGGCCTGTAACGATTCAAAGCTTGAACCAACTCCTTGTTCATATTTTGTCTTTACAGAATTATAGACCTTTACTGCCAATTCCATATTTTTTTCCTGTGCATCCATCGCAACAATTGCATTTAACAATGAATTCCGTGCAACCGTTTTCTCCATGTCGATCGCTTTTTTTGTCATGTCAAGCGTATTCTGAACTTTTTCCAATGAGAATTTGGATTGCCTGATCCTGTTCTTTTTTTGAAAGCCATCGAAAATGGGGACATTCACATTAATACCAACGAGATTGGTGTTATACCAAAACCAGGGTTGGGAACCTGCAGCATCTCCTCCTTGTCTCTGGCCGTTTTCTTGGAAATTATAGAAAGCAGATACTGTTGGTAGGTAAGATAACTTATGGCGACGTATATCATAATTCTGCAACTTAATGGCACTATTCAAAAGTTTTACTTCATTCCTGTTCTCATAGCTAAAATCATCTTCAAGAATTCCCTGCCTGATACCATCGGAGCTTAATGTATCTTTTAAAAAAAGACTATCGGCCTGTGTTAAGCCAAGATTCATCTTTAATACAGCTACACCGTTGTTCATTGCATTGCGAAGCTGGATCTCAGAAGTTCTTGTATTGTTGAGATTAACGGTTGTTTTATCAATATCGAGTCTTTCAACAAAACCATTTTTAAACATTTCATTTTGATCATGCACAAGTTTTTCCAATCGCTTAATGCTCTCCACTACATATCCCAATTGTTTCTGAGATATTAAAACCGCATAATAATTTTTATAGACTGTCTCTTTTACATTCTCTTCGGTTACTTTTAACTGCAGGTCGCTGTTAACAAGCAATTCATCTCTTGCTTGTAATCCTACAAATACTTGCGGCTCGAATAATAGTTGATTTACACTAACACCTGCATTCACATTCCATGGAGTTATAAAACTAAAATTGCGATAGTTAAATTCACCCAGTTTGGTAATTGGGTTGCCTGCTCCATCCTTTACTCCTTCCTGTCGCAATACATCATATATCTGCACCTCTGATCCGTCAGGGAATTGGATTAGCGGTAGGGTGAGGTAATGATTTCCCTGCGCAGAACCCGTTATTTGTGGTAATGCAAGCCCGGTAAATTCTTTGTTCTTTGCCTCGGCCATTTTATAATCAAGCCTTGCATTTTTCAGATCAGCCAAATTTTTAAATGCAATGTCCACTGCATCTTTGGCGGTTATCTGGTAAAGCTGCGGCTGTTGCGACTGCTGCGCTTCTACATTTACCTGGAAAAGGTTTACGAGGATCAAAGTGATCATTATGGTTTTCGTTAAATATCTCATAGGTCATCTGTTTAATCGTTGTTGCTTATATTTTAAAATGAGTTTGTAGCCTTTTAGGGTGGCAAGCCCGTATAAAAAGTGTTCAAGGATCTCCTGCTGAAGTTTCGCAAGATTAAATTTTGAAGAAGGGAATAAATCTGCATTAAATCCCAGCATCAAGCTTTCCAGCCTGTATCTTGTCATGATCTCGATATCAATTTCAGGTCGGTATAACTCTTCCTTTATTCCTCTTTCAATATTCTTCTTTATCATGTCATAGAGGAATTTATTTTTATGTTCAAGGAATTTTTTAAAGCCTCCTGGATGATATTTTTCCAGGTCATGCAGCATTGAAGGGTTCATGTTTCTAAACATGATCTCAACAAATTCCATTACACGAAATATTTCTTCAATAGCATTTGCTGAAACAGCCGCATCTCTCGTACAACATTCCTGCGAATAATGAATTTCATCTACCGCAACCGCATCCACCAGTTGGTCCTTATCAGTATAATACTGGTAAATCGTTTTTTTTGACATGCCGAGTTGCGTTGCGATCTCATCCATTGTGACCGAGCGGATACCATAACGCCGGAACAATTCATCTGCTTTCTGTCTTATTCGTTCTTGTATTTCCATAATCACACCCCTAAATGCTTTCGGGGGGACAAAACTAAGGAAACTTTTTACGTTGCCAAAGTTTCCGCCCGGATATTTTGCCGCCCGTCCATTTTTCTTTACCCTAAATTTGAGTTATGGAAAATGATGGAGCGTTTAAAAAAATTCTACCTAAAGAACCTTTTAAGTGGAAAAAGATCATCCAATATTTCCTGCAGGGGTTATTGATAATTGCTCCCTTGGCAATTACTATTTATGCTATTTATTGGGTGATTTCAACTGTAGATGGTTGGGTACCAATATTTCGTGAAGCTGTAAAAGATCCACAGGGAAATGTATTACGTTATGAGGTAAAAAATTATGGGCTTGGCTTTTTGTTGATCCTTGGGGCCATAATAACGATCGGTTATTTGAGTTCATTTTTTATTCAATCAAAGCTTTTCAATCTTTTTGACCATTGGTTGGAAAAAACGCCTGGGATAAAGTTTATTTATACAAGTACACGGGACTTTTTTGAAGCATTTGCAGGTGATAAAAAAAGATTTAATAAAGCAGTGATGGCAAATGTATTTTCTGAAGATGTTTGGATCATTGGCTTTCTGACCGATGAAGAAATGCACAAATTTGAAATGGGATCTGATAAGGTGGCCGTATATGTTCCGCAGGCATATAATTTTGCCGGACAACTTTATATTTTACCAAGAGATAAAGTAAAAAAAATCAACAACATCTCTTCCGGAGATGCAATGAAATATGCAGTGACTGGTGGTGTAGTTGATCTGACTGATGAGAAGAAACCAGAGCTAAAAGAACTGAATTGATCACTTCATGTAACCTTCATGAGAAAAATATTATTCCTTATTATTTTCTCATTTATTTCACTTCATGCTTTTTGCTGGGGCTTTTATGGGCATAAAAAAATAAATTACTTCGCTGTTTTTTTGTTGCCGCCGGAAATGATGCAATTGTATAAACCCAACATTGATTTTATTGCGGAGCATGCGGTTGATCCCGATATGCGGCGTTACGCAGTAACGCAGGAAGGTCCACGACATTATATCGACATTGATCATTATGGAAGTTATCCGTATACAGAATTGCCCAGGAAATGGAATGATGCAGTTGAAAAATTTTCTGAAGATTCTTTAATGCAATATGGTATTGTTCCCTGGTGGGTGCAAACAATGCTTTATAAACTGACCGAGGCTTTTAAAGAAAAACAACAGGCAAAAATTTTAAAGCTCTCCGCTGAGATCGGGCATTATATTGCTGATGCACACGTTCCCTTGCATGCAAACAGCAATCATAACGGCCAGTTTACAGATCAAAGAGGTATTCATGGTTTCTGGGAAAGCCGTATACCTGAATTGTTGGCGGAAAAGGAATGGGATTTTTTTATTGGCAAAGCTGACTACATAAAAAAACCCGGAGATTTTATCTGGCAAAGAGTTTTGGAAAGTGCAAAAGCCTCCGATTCTGTTTTGCTTTTTGAAAAAGAGTTAAGTAAAAGCTTTCCTGCTGATCTGAAATTCTCTTTTGAAGATAGAAATGGTACAATTATTCGCCAATACTCTTCTGCTTTCTCGATCGCATACGATAAAAAATTAAATGGCATGATCGAAAGAAGAATGCGTCAATCTATTTATGCTATTGCTTCTTTCTGGTATACGGCATGGGTAAATGCAGGCCAGCCCGATCTTAAAAAACTTTCAGGCAAAGAACTTTCTGCAGATGATATAAAAGAATTTGAAGAGCTGAATAATGCCTGGAAAAAAGGAATGATCAAGGGAAGAGATCACGAATGATAGCCGTACTTATACGATTTAATTTCTTCTTCAAACCCCACATCATGCCTCCCCTTTTAGTATATTTATAATCTAACTTAAATCTGCTTCGCTTTATGAGAAATTCATCATTACTTATCATCGCAGTACTATTTTCATTTTTTCTTAATGCGCAAGCTACTTTAGTCAATTACAACTCTTCCTGGAAATATCTTGCTAATGGAAGCAACCAGGGAACGGCATGGCGAGCTACTGCATTTAATGATGCCTCATGGTCAACAGGTACCGCAGCTTTCGGATATGGAACAAGTGGCATTACTACAACTGTGAGCTATGGAAGCAATAACAAGAAAAAATATATCACCACTTATTTTCGTAAATCGATCAACATTGCAGATGCTTCTTTGTACAGCAGCTTTACACTTAACCTGAAAAGAGATGACGGCGTTGTAGTATATATTAATGGTACAGAAAGATATCGCAGTAATATGCCAACTGGAACTATTTCTTATACCACTAAAGCTTCATCAGAAGCAACTGATAACGGAACAGCTATACAAACAACAACACTTAGTGCAGGGAGTTTAGTAACTGGCACGAATGTTATTGCCGTAGAAATTCACCAGTTTGCAAATGGAGGACCTGATCTTTTCTTTGACCTGCAATTAAACGGCGCATCGGATGTAACGCCACCAACAGTAAGTAATTTTTCACCTGCTGATAATTCAACCAATGTTTCTAATACCGCAAACCTTGTCCTTACTTTTAGTGAGAATATTCAGAAAGGAACAGGAAATATTTTGATAAAAGAAGGTGGAGTAACAACACAAACAATTGATGTAACATCAGCAATCGTCACTGTTTCGGGAAATACGGCAACTATCAATCCTGCCGATTTTAGTTTTGGCGCAGCCGTTAACATTGAAATAAGTGCAGGTGCATTTAAAGATCTTTTTAATAATAATTATGCAGGCATTGCTAATGCCACTACGTGGAATTTTTCTGTCATTGCACCCGATCTTACCCCTCCCACGGTTACTACTTATTCACCAATAGATAATGCAACTCTTGTACCCAGGACTACAAATCTTGTTCTTACTTTTAGTGAAAACATCCAGAAAGGAGTTGGAAATATATTGGTGAAAGAAGGAGGTGTGACCACACAAACAATTGATGTAACCTCTGCTGCTGTTACTGTTTCAGGGAATACAGTCACAATCAATCCTGCTGATCTTACATATAGTGCTGCAGTAAATATTGAAATAGCACCGGGTGCTTTTAAAGATCTTTCTAATAATAATTATTCAGGCATTGTTGATGCCACCACATGGAATTTCACTATACAAGATGCACCGCCGTCGGGGCCGCAAACATTAGTTGCTTATGGTTCATCATGGAAATATTTAGATAATGGAACTAACCAGGGAACTGCATGGAGAGGCACAGGTTTCAGCGATGCGACATGGGCATCAGGTAATGCGCAACTTGGTTATGGTGATGGTGATGAAGCAACAGTAGTTAATTATGGACCTGATGCTAATAATAAATATATAACCACTTATTTCCGCAAAACAATTTCGGTAACTAATCCATCTTCATTTACTTCCATTTTAGGAAATGTAAAAAGAGATGACGGTATTGCGATCTATGTAAATGGGACGGAGGTTTACAGAAACAATTTAGCAGCAGGTGCAGTTTACAACACTTTAGCAACACTCGCCAGTGATGACGGCGCAACCGCACAATCTTTTAGCTTTAGCCCCTCTGCTTTTGTAAATGGTAATAATGTAATTGCAGTAGAGATCCATCAGAACGCATTAACCAGCACCGATATCAGTTTCGATCTTCAATTGATCGGCACTGACGTAGCATCATTAACCCGCGGGCCATATATGAATATGGCATTACAAAACAGCATAGTCATCAGGTGGAAAACAGATGTGATAACAAATAGCAAAGCAAGTTATGGCACAACAGCTGGCAATCTTACCCAATCACTTACTGACAATACAAACACAACAGAACATATAGTTACTCTTACGGGTCTTGCTTCCAATACGCTTTATTATTATAGCATCGGCTCTACAACGCAAACTTTACAAGGTGATGCAAATAATTATTTTAAAACAATGCCTCCAGTAGGCAGTACAGAAAAAATAAGAGTATTGGCCATGGGCGATATGGGTGATAATTCGGCAAACCAGTTAAGTGTTAGAAATGCTTACCTGAACTTTAATGGTAGTAATTATACAAATGCATGGCTGCTGTTAGGCGACAATGCATATGAGAACGGTTTGGACGCAGAATATCAATCCAACTTTTTTAATATTTACCAGGGTAGTTTAACAAAGAACCATGTTTTGTGGCCATCGCCGGGCAATCATGATTATGCAAACAACTCAGCAAGACAGGCAGATCATAATATTGCTTACTATGACGTTTTCTCATTGCCATCAAGCGGGCAGGCTGGTGGCGTTGCTTCGAATACAGAAGCTTTTTATTCTTACAATTATGGCAATGTTCATTTTGTTTCATTAGATTCTTATGGCTGGGAAACCGGCAGCACAAGATTATATGACACACTTGGTCCGCAAATGGTATGGTTGAAACAGGATCTTGCAGCAAATACACAACCATGGACAGTTATTTACTTCCATCATCCGCCGTATACAAAAACTTCTCATAACAGTGATACGGAAACTGAGCTGATAAATATGAGACAACGTGTAGTGAGAATTTTTGAACGATACAAAGTTGACCTCGTATTGAATGGTCACAGCCATGGGTATGAAAGAAGCTTTTTATTAAATGGTCATTATGATATTGAAAGCACATTCAACCCCGCAAGTCATGCATTAAGTACATCGAGTGCAAAATATAATGGCACGGCAAACTCATGTATCTATATTAAAAATCCTACCGATGTTCGTAATGGAATCGTATATGTTGTAGCAGGTTCTGCCGGACAATTAGATGGAACTTCTGCCGGTTATCCGCACAATGCGATGTATTACTCTGATGTAAGCGTAGGCGGTGCATTCTTTTTCGAAGTGGAAGGAAACAGGCTCGATGCAAAATGGGTTTGTGCAGATGGTGTTATCCGTGATCAGTTTACAATGATGAAGAATGTAAACAAAGTAACTAATCTTACAATTCCTTCAGGCACTCCTGCACAACTTGATGCAAGCTGGCTTGGAAATTATAGTTGGAATACTTTGGAAACAACAAGATCTATTACGGTTTCGCCAACAACAAATACAACTTATACAGTAACAGATGGAGTTACTTGCTTAACTGATGTATTCAATATTACTGTTTCGGGTGCTGGTCGCAATTTATTTACGAACGCAACAATTGAAGCAACTACAAATGGATCGGTAAAAGTCATTCCTACCCTTGTGCATAAGGGTCAACAGATCTCTGTAACCTCCCGGGATATTATACCAACTGAAATATCGCTTGTTGATATTAATGGAAGATTGATCAGGAATTTTAGTTCACGCCAATCATTTTATATAGAAACCAACGATCTACAAAATGGGATCTATTTTCTGAGGATGAAACTAAAAGGAAAGCCTTTTATTCAGAAAATAGCGGTATTAGACTAATAAAATCAAAAAAATAAGCTAGCCGGGTTTTTGATAACCCGGCTTTTTCTTTGGGGTATCCCGTCGCAATTTTGTTTCTTTGCATCTTCGAAAAATTTAAACGTGAAGACAGCAACAGCAATGATCCATAATTTTAATGCAGGACCTTCTGTTTTACCAAAAGAAGTTTTTGAACAAGCCAGCCAGGCCGTAATTGATTTTAACAACACTGGTCTTTCAATTCTTGAGATCGGTCACCGCACCACTTTGTTTGAACCGATCATGAATGAAGCAAGAATTCTTATAAAAGAATTGATGAGTCTCGATGATGATCATGAAGTTCTTTTTCTTCATGGCGGAGCAACTACGCAGTTCATGCAGGTGCCGATGAATTTGCTGAATGAAAATGAATTGGCTGCTTATACTGATACGGGTACATGGGCTGTAAAAGCAATTAAAGAAGCAAAGTTATTTGGTCATGTGGAAATTGCAGGTTCATCTAAAGAAACTAGTTACACAACAATACCAAAAGAACTTTCTGTTAGCCCTACCGCTGCCTATTTACATATTACAACTAATGAAACGATCGCAGGTACACAATGGAAAGATCTTCCTTATGACTGTGGTGTTCCATTGGTCGCAGATATGAGCAGTGACATATTGAGTCGTGTTCTTGATTACAATAAGTTCGATATTATTTATGCGGGTGCACAAAAAAATATGGGAGCTGCTGGGGTGAATGTTGTAGTTGTAAATAAAAATGTTCTTGGAAAAGTAACAAGAGTTCTTCCAACAATTCTTGATTACCGCAATCATATAAAAGAAGCATGCATGCTGAATACACCTCCTGTATTTGCAGTTTATGTTGCCATGCTTACGCTGCGCTGGTTAAAGAATTTGGGTGGTGTTGCTGCCATAGAAAAAATAAATAATGCAAAGGCAGAATTATTTTATTCAACGCTTGACAGCTTACCAATTTTCAACGGCATTGTTGCAAAAGAAGACCGCAGTTATATGAATGCAGTATTTGTAATGGATGATCCTGCATTAGAAAAAGAATTTCTTGGTCTCTGTAAACAGGAAGGAATGGTTGGTGTAAAAGGCCATCGCAGTGTAGGAGGCTTTAGAATCTCTATGTATAATGCTTTGCGATATGAAAGTGTTGTTGCGATCACTGATCTTATGAAAGATTTTGCAAAGAAGAAAGGTTAAGATAATAGCAATTTTTTAACTACACTTACAATCTAAGATATAGGTTTCAGTATAATTTTATTAATCACACCAAAACCACAACTATGAAAAAAGTTCTACTCCTAACAACTTGCTATTTATTCTCGATCGCCTTAACCGCACAAGAAACTTCAAACTCAATCCAATTATCAGGAGGAAAATCGTGGCATGGTACAGGCGACCTGAACGGAATTATTGTGGATGTGAGTTATAAACACCAGCTTAAAAAACGAATTGATCTTACAAGTGGCATTGCTACAACTATTCATTATGGAAAAGATAATGGTTTTAATTATCTTTCTCCGGGTTCTTCACCTGAAGAAAGGCTGATTAATTTTACAACAGCAGGTATTCAATTAAATTCAATCATAAATTATTCATTAATTTATTCAAGAGATAATCAACTCAAGGCTGGTGCGGGCCTTGTTTTAAGATATCAATCTTCATCCCGTCCTGACAGCTATTCTTATTATCAGGATCCAAGTATTTTTCCAGAACCATTTTATGTATTTTATAATACGGAAAAGCAGAACATTTTTACAGCTGGGTATACTTTTGGATTGAGTTTTTTAACCAAGATCTCTTCAAACTATGAAATAGGTTTGAAGGCCTTTTTTCAGAATGATACAAATGCAGATGCCATCACATACATTTCATTAATAATAGGCAGAAATCTCAGAAGAAATCAATAGAAGATTTTTCATTTAGGCAAACCGGCTAAAGCCAGTTATTTTTGCGCTTCGAAAAATAACTATGGCAATAATAAAACCGTTCAAGGCTTTAAAACCAAAAAAAGAATTAGCCGAACAAGTAGCTTCAAGACCTTATGATGTTCTTAATTCAGAAGAAGCAAAAAAAGAAGCAGCAGGTAATAACTATTCATTCCTTCGCATTACAAAATCAGAAATAGACTTGCCAGATGGAATTGATACACATAGCCAGCAAGTGTATGATAAAGCGAAATCTAATCTTGAGTTGTTTATTAAAAATGGTACGCTGCATCCAGAAGAAAAACCCTGTTACTACATTTACCAGTTAATAATGAATGGCAAAAGCCAGACAGGATTGGTTTGTGTTTCCTCCATCGAAGATTATTTTAATGATGTTATAAAAAAACATGAGCTCACTCGTCCAGAAAAAGAAAAAGACCGCATCGATCATATGAGTACGATCCGGGCACAAACAGGAAATGTATTTATGGCTTATCGTGATGTGATGGAAATAAATGCCTTGATCAATGGATGGAAAGCAAAGAATACACCTGAATATGATTTTACAGCGAGTGATGGAATAAGGCATACCGTGTGGGTGATCAATCGTGATGATGTCATCAATTCCATTACGAATTTATTTGCAACAAAAGTCCCTAACACCTATATCGCCGATGGTCACCATCGTGCTGCTTCTGCTGCTAAAGTCAGTAAGCAATTGCCGGATAGCGAGAATGCAAAATTTTTTCTTACCACAATTTTTCCTGAAAGCCAATTGGCGATATTGGATTACAATCGTGTAGTAAAAGACCTGAACGATCTTACTACTGAAGAATTTATCGGTGCCCTGCAGGACGATTTTATGATCACTTATAGCCCCGAACCGGTAAAACCCGCCGTACTTCATGAGTTTGGTATGTATCTTGGAGATGAGTGGTATATTTTGACAGCCAGGAAAGGAACTTATAGCAAGGATCCGATCGGTATTTTGGATGTAACCATTTTGCAAAAGAATGTTTTGGATAAAATTCTGGACATCGAAGATCCAAGAACTGATACCCGTGTAGATTTTGTGGGTGGTATACGGGGTCTTGAAGAATTGGAAAAAAGAGTGAATAGCGATGAAATGGCCGCCGCATTCAGTTTGTATCCAGTTACTCTTGAACAGCTTTTTGCAATTGCCGACAGTGGAAAGGTAATGCCGCCAAAAAGCACCTGGTTTGAGCCAAAATTGCGGGATGGGTTGCTCACACATTTGATCTAGCTGTGAAATAATTTATAATCTGTTAAAGGAAACTTTATTACCATATCTCTTTTAATTTACTTTGTACTATGAAAAAACTAGCTTTTTTACTCTCATTTTTTGCACTCTCTTTTGGCGTTATTGCACAAGATGATCCCGCAACACTGCACCAGACTGCCCGTAGTTTTATGGCCCAGGCGGATTGGGATAATGCTATTCTCGTGTTAAATCGTTTGTTGCAAACAGATAAAAATAATCTGGAGTATAATAAAGACGTGGTTCAATGTTATTATTTCAAAAGAGACTATGATAAAGCAGTAGAAGGTGTAAAAAAGATCATCAATCGCGATGATGCCGATGTGATGACATTTCAAATAGCTGGAAATATTTATAAAGCACTGGAAGATCCTAAAGAATGTGAGAAGGTTTATAAAGCCGGTATTAAAAAGTTTCCCAAAAGCGGCCCTTTATATAGTGAATATGGTGAACTGTTATTTCAAAAGAAAGATTACAGTGCTATTGATCTTTGGGAAAAAGGAATTGAAATTGATCCGGCTTTTGGCGGAAATTATTACAATGCAGCTCTATATTATTTTTATACAAAAGACAAAGTATGGGGTCTTATCTATGGTGAGATCTTTGTGAATATGGAAAGCCTGAGCCAGCGTGGCGCTGCTATGAAAGAACTTTTATTCCAGGGCTATAAAGAAAAATTGTTCAAAGAAGCTGACCTGATGAAAGGTGAAGAAAACAATAAAAGCCCTTTTGCAAAAGCATTCCTGCAGACCATGAATAAACAGTCTTCGCTTGTATCAAGAGGAGTAACAACATCCTCTCTTATGATGGCAAGAACAAGATTTATTCTTGACTGGTATGAAACAAATGCGGCTAAATTTCCGCTTCGTCTTTTCGATTATCACCAGCAGTTATTAAGAGAAGGAATGTTTGAAGCTTACAATCAATGGTTGTTTGGTACCGTGGAAAATCTTACTGCTTATGATAGCTGGACCAAAACACATCTTGACGAGTACAAAGGTTTTACCGCTTTCCAAAAGACCCGTGTTTTCAGAGTTCCCCCCGGACAGTATTACCAATCTAAATAAACCTCATTTGTCCCGCTTATAGCGGGACTTTTTTATTCTTTGGATTTTTACCTAATTTGTTTAGGATTCATTTGCCATTGTCTGAACTGATAAATTTTTTGCGGATGCAAAAGCCAACA
Source organism: Chitinophagaceae bacterium (assembly GCA_035318985.1). Classification (GTDB taxonomy): domain Bacteria; phylum Bacteroidota; class Bacteroidia; order Chitinophagales; family Chitinophagaceae; genus VBAS01. The sequence goes on along the minus strand of DATHDP010000096.1, from coordinate 45,965 downwards.
CGATTATTTGATTGCCTGGAATATCAATTAAAAGTAGCTCCCCTCCCAGATATGTTTGCAGCAAAAGAAGGAGGACAATGGAAACAATACAGTACAAAAGAAGTGAATGATACCATCAACCAGCTAGCATCCGGCTTGCTTCATCTCGGCGTTTCTCCAAATGATATGTCTGCAGAAAAGAGGGACAAGATCTCCATTATCAGTAAAAATCGTCCGGAATGGTTAATGGTAGACCTCGCTGCACAAAAGATCGGGGCCGTGTTAGTACCGATCTACCCAACTATCAATGTAAACGAGTTGCAGTTTATCCTGAATGATTCACAGGCAAAAGTGATCTTTGTAAATGATGAAGAACTATTTCTAAAAGTAAAAAGTTTAAAAGATCATGTGCCTTCTTTGCAGCATATTTTTACTCTTGAACATGTTACCAACGCAACATACTGGAAAGATTGTCTCAAACCTGCAACCGCAGAAACGCAGGCAACAATAGAACAACTATCGAATAAAATTACTCCATCCGATCTTGCCACTATCATTTATACCTCCGGCACAACTGGTACGCCAAAAGGTGTTATGCTAAGTCATGGTAATGTTATAAGCAATGTATGTGACAGTAATTGTGTGTTTGAAGAAATTGGTGTGATAGGAAAAAGGGCTTTGAGCTTTTTACCATTAAATCATGTATTTGAAAGAATGGTAAGTTATATATACATATACAACAGCGTTTCTGTTTATTACGCAGAGAGCATGGATAAGATCGGTGACAATCTTAAAGAAGTAAAACCCCTGATCTTTACAACAGTTCCACGACTATTGGAAAAAGTTTATGAACGCATAATGGCAAAAGCTGCAACGCTTACAGGTGTCAAAAAGAAAATGTTTGACTGGGCATTAGGTCTCGGGTTGAAATATGATATTAATAAAAAAATGGGCTTATGGTATGATCTGCAATTAAGCATTGCGAATAAATTGATCTTTAGTAAATGGCGTGATGCTTTAGGGGCTAATGTAAAAGCAATTGTTACGGGTTCCGCTGCTTGCCAGGTTAAATTATTAAGAGTATTTACCGCCGCAAGAGTACCTATATTGGAAGGATATGGCTTAACAGAAACATCACCAGTAATAGCCGTGAATCGAATGAACCCGAAGAATAGAATGCTAGGTACGGTAGGAACGTTAATTGATAATGTTGAAGTAAAAATTGCAGAAGATGGAGAAATACTTTGCAAAGGACCAAATGTTATGATGGGTTATTATAAGCGGCCTGATCTTACAGCAGAGGTGATAAAGAATGGATGGTTTCATACAGGTGATATTGGTGTAATGATCGATAATAAATTTTTAAAGATCACCGATCGTAAAAAAGAAATTTTTAAAACATCTGGTGGTAAATATGTAGCGCCGCAACCGATAGAAAATAAAATGAAGGAATCAAAATGGATCGAGCAAATGATGGTGACCGGAGCTGAGCAAAAATTTACCGGCGCATTGATCGTGCCTGCTTTTAGTGAACTAAAAAAATGGTGTACCGAACATGGAATAGAATTTACAGGTAATGAAAAAATTATCAGGAATGAAAAAATAGTTAATCTTATAAAAGATACAGTTGAACGGTATAATCAAAATTTTAACCAGGTTGAACAAATAAAAAAATTTGAACTTTTGCCCTACGAATGGAGTGTGGAAGGCGGCGAGCTCACTCCTACACTAAAGCTCAAAAGAAAAGTGATAATGGAGAAATATAAAGATGCGATCGAAAGAATATATAGCTGAGCTCCTTTCTATTCTTAAATAATATTTTAATAAAGAAGCCACTCATAAAAATGAGCGGCTGATTCACCACTTTAACCAACCTATCTAAGCAAAACGGGTATATCTCTAAAGTTCACATACCTGTTTATCTTGTTTTATTATTCAGTCTTTTTCTTAGTTGTAGTAGTTTTTTTGTTTTTATCAGCTTCAGTATGTGTAGCCGGCTTTGTTGTTGCTGGTTTTTCTGCAGGCTTTGAAGTTGTCTTCGTTGTTGTAGTTGTCTTTGTTTTTGTGCTGGCTGTTGTATTCTTATTTGTAGTTGCCGGGGTTACAGAATTTACAGAACTTGAAGTCTCTTTTTTAGTCGTTTCTTTTTTGTGTGGTGGATTTGTTTTAGCAGGTGTTGTTTGTGCATAGCTTATTCCGCCAAATGTTAAGAGCATCAATGCTGCAAAAAAGATCTTTTTCATTTCATTTAAATTTAAGTGTGATTAAAAAAATTATTTACACAAAGTTTGATTTGTATATAGCCAGTTTCCAAAAAAATGAAGAGGATTAACCGCCGATTAACCGAGGTTAATCAAACGTTAGGCAAAAAGATCCTCTTTAACTTCCGCCTAACCGGATAGATAGTTAAAGACAAATAAATAATCACAACTGCGTCTTGCATGCACAAAAAAAGCCATTCATAAAAATGAATGGCTGATTCACCGCTTTAACTAATCTATCTGGCACATTTTCCTTTGAACTAGGGTTAATGGTCACGATTTACTTTTAGGTGCCTTTTTTGGAGCTTTGTGATGCTTTTTATGTTTTTTAGCTACTTCAGTTGTTGCAGTTTTTGTCGATGAAGTAGTTGGCTTAACACTCGCTCTTGTATTTTCTATTGTAGTTTTCGCATGAGTTTCTGCATTGGAAACGGTGGCAACACCTAAGAACATCAGTGTGGCATAAATGATCTTTTTCATTTTAATAAAATTTAATAGTTTAAAAAATTGTTACCACAAAGTTTTATGTGAATAATAACTGTTTCCAAATAAACATAGCTCATTAACCCCGGATTAACTGTGGTTAATCAATCGTTAGATAAAAAATTCCTCTTTAACTTCCGCTTAACCGGATATATGGTTAAAGACAAATAAATAATCACAACTTTACAGCGTAATTTGTATTAATGCGTTCGAATACCATACGCCTTTTTATCCTTATCGCTTCCTTGTTAATTGCGATCATTATTGCTTTGCAGTTATATTGGCTGAATAAAACATACACATTTGAAAAAACAGAGTTTAATACTTCCGTTATAAAAAGTATTCGTGGCGTCTATGAAGACCTGCCTTTGCTGTATGAGTCAACAGAAAAACTTCAAGCCCTCATTGAAAAGACCGATGCCAATAGCTATCTCTTCAGAGTTGATAGTATCCCGGCAAAAGATTCCCTGATATTTTACATGCATAGTGAGCTGGAAGGCTTTGATATTTTCACTGATGGCAAGCTGTCGGTTTACGATAATACAAAGAACAAATATGTTTACGATGCCTATCTGCCTTCCGCCGGCTCCGGTTTTGCAAATGATACCACAATGACATTACCGTTGGTTCAAAAAAATTATTCCTACGCCTACTTATACTTTCCACATAGAAATAAATACATCATTGAGCAAATGACTGGCTGGATCGTATCGAGTGCATTGTTATTACTGGTTTTACTTGGCTTTGCTGCCTCGCTTTATTATTTTTTCAAACAAAAGTTTTTGGTAGAGATCCAAAAAGATTTTATCAATAACGTGACTCATGAATTCAGCACACCTCTTTCAGTCATTGAACTTTCGGTAGATGGCTTAGAAAAACCTGCTTCATACACTAACCTTGAAAAGCAACAAAAGTTCATAAATGCTATTCGTTATCAATCAGATTACCTGAAAAATCATATATCTAATCTTGTGAAGACCGTGGTGGCGGATCAATATCAATTTGTATTAAAAATGAAACCGGTTGTTCCGAATGAGTTACTTAAAAAAGTTATTGCTCAACTGGAGCCCCTACTGCATAAAAAAGCAGGTATAGTTGAGTGGGATCTTGATGAAGAGAACAGTGGCATATTGGCTGATGAAGAAAATCTATACCTTTCTTTTTTTAATATCATCAACAATGCGATCAAGTATTCATCGCATCCTAAAATAATTATAACGACCGTGAAGAATTCATATAAATACACCATCAGTATAAAAGATAATGGCGCCGGTATGGAGTCTTCAGAGTACAAAAAGATCTTTAAAAAATTTTATCGTGTGCAGAATGGCAATGTGCACAATACAAAAGGCCTTGGTCTCGGGTTGTATTTTACAAAAAAAGTAATTGACGGTCACCATGGAAAAATTGATGTGCACAGTCTTCCCGGTATCGGCACGGAATTTAAAATTGAATTGCCTTTAAAATAATGATCATGGAAATAAAAGGAAGAATTTTATTAGCTGAAGACGATGATCACCTGCGGGAGCTTGTTAAAGATGCTTTGGAAGAAGAAGATTACGAGGTAACTGATTGCATGAACGGCCAGGAAGCGATCAATCTATTTGATAAAAATAAATTTGACATATGCCTGCTTGACATTATGATGCCTGTAAAAGATGGTTTTACAGTTGCAAAAAAGATCCGACAGCAAAGCGATGTGATACCTATACTTTTTATCAGCACCAAGGCGCTGATAGAAGATAAGGTAGAAGGTTATCAAAGAGGCGCTGACGATTATATTGTAAAGCCCTTTAATATGAAGGAGCTTTTATTAAAGCTTGACGTTTTTCTACGACGCACCAAAAAAATGTTCAGTGAGACAAAACAAGAATTCGATTTTGGTAAAATACATTTCTCCTTTACAGATCTTCGTTTATCAAACGATGATGGCGTTTTCGATCTGAAACAAAAAGAAGCGGATCTTTTAAAATTTTTGTGCGAGCATCCTAACCGCATATTAAAAAGAGAAGAAATATTAATAGCCGTGTGGGGCAAAAATGATTATTTCCTCGGTCGCAGCATGGATGTGTTTATGAGCAAAGTGCGAAAATATTTGCGTGCCGATCCTGGTGTAGTTTTAGAAACCATTCATGGAACAGGTTATAGGTTCACAGTGCCGCTTGACTAATGTGACCACTCTATCAAATCAGGTAGTTGGTTAATAGATCACTAATCGCACCTCATTAACCACCGGTTAACACCAATTCTATCTAACCTTTTTCATTTTTACATTCTAATCAATAGCAGTAAGCTTTCTCGAACAGTTGGTTTTGGTGAATACCCCCTTGTATCAACACGGGGGTTATTTTTTTATTTAGCTTCTTATACTCCACTTTTTTTTAATCGCCTATTTCAATTATTTTTAAATATGCCGCCAGGATTTTTAAAAATAAAAGGTCGTGCCGCAAGGGTTTGGCAGAATCTAAAACAAGGAATGTCATTGGCATGGGCCGCTTCTCCAAAACTTCTTATTCGATACACATTGTTGGGAATGTTCAATTCGATCATTCCTCCTGTTACAGTTTTGCTTGGTGCATTATTAGTAAATAAAATTGCTGAAGCTAAAATACACCCACTCCAATTCAATGATCTTTTACCACTCCTTGTTGGATTATGGATATGTTTCATCGTACAAAGAGCAATTGGTTCATACATTGGTTATGGAAGAAATTTATACGTAAGACGTGTTGAGCTCGAAGCAGAACGTCGTTTGCTTGACAAAGCGTCAAGGATAGATCTCGGGCATTTTGATAATTCTGACTGGCATGACCGTCTTGCCCGTGCAAAACGTGATGTTTCATGGAGACCCGGAGATCTTACATGGTCAGTACTTGGCTTATCTGGCAATATTGTTACAATAATTTTAATGGCTGGTTTATTGGCAAGTCTTCATTGGCTATTGGTTGTTCTTGCATTAGCTACCTCATTGTTATCATTGATAATTGAAAGCCGTGTCACATCCCGTTTATATAAATATTACTACCAAGAAACGCCTGAAGAAAGAGAAAGAAATTATATAGGTGAACTATTGATCCAGCCCAGAACGATCAAAGAAGTCAAAGCTTATGTGCTGGCTGATTACCTTTTAGGAAGACATAAAAAGATCTCAGATCATCTTTTTAAACAAAGAGAAAAAATGTATCAATCAGGTGTCAGGATCTCAATGATAAGCGGACTTGTAACCGGAACAACGCTGGCACTTGCTTATGTATTTGTAGGCTTACGTGGTATACAAGGCACTATTGATCCAGGCGGTGTTGTATTAGTGATCGGCGCTTTTTCATCCGTGGCCGGAACTCTTGGACAGATCTCACAAACTTTTGTTGCAGTGGATCAGCATACAAGATTTCTTGGTGATTACTTTTCATTTCTTAAAATTGAAGCCTTGCTTCCTGTACCTGAAAAGCCAACGTCAATTCCTGATGGACCCGTAGATAATATAAGTTTTGAAAATATCAGTTTTCATTATCCCGGTGGTCATGGTGAAGCGATCGAGAATTTGAATTTGAATATTCGCAGGGGTGAATTGATCGCCTTGGTTGGGGAGAATGGCGCAGGAAAAAGTACATTGGTTAAATTATTACTTCGTTTTTATGATGTCCAAAAAGGTTCAATTAAAATTGGTGGTGTTGATGTAAAAGATATGGATCCTGAAGTGCTGCGTAGTCGCATTGGAATATTATTCCAGGATTATGCCACCTATGAACTTTCAGTAAGAGAAAATGTAATGATGGGCTGGCCTTATGGTGAAGCTGATGATGAAAAAGTGATGAAGGCATTAAAAGATTCACGAAGCGAATGGCTGGTAAAGAAAATGGCAAATGGGCTTGATTCAAAAGTGGGAAGATTGTTTGAAGGCGGTCACGATCTGTCGGGCGGCGAATGGCAACGTCTTGCATTAGCAAGGATCATGTACCGCAATGCAGATATCTGGATATTGGATGAGCCGACATCTTCACTCGACCCGGAAGCAGAAGCTGCGATCTTTGGAGAGTTAAAAGAAAATTTGAAAGGAAGAATTGGAATTGTGATCTCTCATCGTTTCTCAACTGTCCGTATTGCAGATCGCATTGCAGTTATCGACGAAGGACATATTAAAGAACTCGGTACACATCATGAATTATTAGCTGCTGGGAATACTTATGCAAGATTGTTTGAATTGCAGGCGTCGGGCTATCGGTAATCTTCTTAGAATTATTCCTTTTCTAGCTAGTTCCCATCAATTTTAAGAAATGTTTTAGGAAAAGAGAGGTTATCCATTTAGATAAACCAAAGAAGAGAACTACTTTCACCTTCCAATTTTCCGGATCTCATAATTCGTAACTGATAAACACCTAATATCAAAGAAAAACCATTTCGTGCCGACTGTATATATTAAAAAATATTTGTATAGAGAATCCCGGGTTTCATCATCAAACAGAAGTAAATTATTTTTACTCCCTTACTTTATATTTTTTATCGCTGGCCTGCTTTCAATTTGTCACGTTTCTGCCCAATTCATGATAGATGACTCTTATATAAAAAAATTCGAGAAAGAAAATGATGTTGAAGTATATACAGGAGCAACAAAAACTTCTTTTAGTTTCCGGCATTTTGTCAATGATGATATAAGCCAGTATAAACTGTTTGCCAATACAAGTGCCTATACTGGTTTTACGATCGACTACAACTGGTTATCACTTGATTTTTCAAAGAACATTCCCAACACTTCAGTTGCGAAGCAGAGCACTTCAATTAAAGCATTTGGTATTCATTTCCATAAAACTCATAATCATTTTTTATTTGAAGCCGGCACCAATAAATATAGTGGATTGATCCTCCAGATCAACAGGCGGAACAGAGAGTTTGAATATTATGATGATATCAATTACCGGAGTTATTTTACACGCATCACTTATATTTTTAATGCAGAAAAATTTTCATTAAAGGCGGCAAGAAATTTTTCACTATTGCAGGCAAAAAGTGCTGGTAGCTTTATGGCCACCGTATCTCCTTTTTTTCAGCGATTCACTTTAAAAGGTGGGTTGAACGAGTATGATAGGTCAGACAGTGCGTTTCTTTCTGAGATTAGCAAAAAACCTTCTTCCGTTAATTTGTTGATCAGCGGGGGATATACCTACAATTTTGTTTTTAATGACGGAGAGTGGAGCATAAACCCGGGCATATTTGCCGGGCCGGCGATAGAAAAAGATTTATACCCAGAACAAGGCCATTCGTTAAAGTTTATTGCCAACTATCAACTTGTTTTAAATGGTGGATACAATGGACAGAATTATTATTTTCATGTAAATGCCATTTATAATAATGTCATAAATCATTTTATGAATTCTGAAATGTCAATTCAAAATCGCGGAGTAAGTCTTACTGTTGGCTACAGGTTTGGAACGTTGAAAAATAAAATATTTGGAGTGCTTTGATAGCAAAACTATTTTTCATGCTGCACGCCTTCCTTCACACGAAATACATGAAGTACATAAGGGAATAACGCATCAATAGTTTCGGCAACACCTTTTTGAGAACCGGGTAGAGTTATCACCAATGTATCTTTTATAAATCCTGCTACACCACGGGAAAGCATTGCATAAGGTGTTCTTTGCTGACCATAATTTCGTGCTGCTTCCATTATTCCCGGAATTTCTCTATCCAGCAAAGGAGAGATCGCATCTGGTGTCACATCTCTTGGCGATAAACCAGTGCCTCCTGTTAAGAGAATAAGATCATAATCTTCTTTACTTAATTGTCTTACTTTTTCCTGTATTGCTAAAAGATCATCTGGGATAATTGCCTGGTGTGCTACCATCAAATTGAGTTGCTTCAATTTTTCAATAATTATTTTACCGCTTTTATCTTCCCTTGCTCCTGCCGCAACACCATCTGAACAAACAATAACGGCACAACGAAGATCATTTGATCGCTGATCTTTAAAATCTGTTTTGCCGCCTTTCTTTGCTTCCAGTTTAATAGTTGAAATTTCAACTCCTTTATCAAGAGGTTTTAGCATATCATAGATGGTCAAAGCAGTGACAGCGGCGCCGTGCATTGCTTCTACTTCTACGCCGGTTTTATAGATCGTATGAACTTCTACCCTGATGATAATATTTAAACCATCGATCTCGTGAGTGATAGAAGCATATTCTACAGGCAAGGGGTGACAATCAGGAATTACATCACTTGTTTTTTTTATTCCTAATAAACCTGCAGCTCTTGAAAATTCATATATATCACCTTTGGGAACAGTTTTATTTTTTACTGCATCAATTGTTTCCTGTTTGGAAACAGAAACAATTGCAGTAGCGATCGCTTTGCGAAGACTATTTGATTTATGAGTAATGTTGACCAAGAAAAATTATTAATTGTTAATTACTAATTATTAATTCAAGTATTCTCTTTCCAAACATAACTATTATCTGTAAGTAATTCCTTTCCCCACACCGGTAGTTCTGCTTTCAATCTTTCCACTGTTTCTTCGCAAGCATCGATCGCTGCCTTGCGATGAGCGGATGATGTAAAAACAAACAAACTTATTTCACCAGCAGCAACTTTACCCAAACTATGATATACATGCATGCAGGTCAGATCATATTTCGCAAAAATTTCTTCACGGATCGAAAGCATTTTTTCCATCGCCATGTCTTCGTAAGCAGTGTATTCTATTGAAGCCACTTCTTTGCCCTCAATTTTATCTGCTCTTACCTGTCCCAGGAAAATACTGTGGCCACCAATATCAGTTTTGTTGCTATGCTTTTGAATGCTATCAGCAATAAAAGATGCAGCAATTGGTCCCTGCACAAATATGTTCTTTGGTTTTCTTTCTTTCATGACGCTTGTTTTGCCCGATCTTGTTTCCATTGCACGATCCCACCCCGTAAACTATAAACTTTCTTTGTGTCTCCAAAAATACCTGATAAAATCTTTGCGGCCTGTAAACTTCTTTTTCCTGATTGGCAAAAAGCGATAACATTTTTTGATTTAATCAATGAACTATTGTCACCAAGCTGTGATAAAGGAATTTTGATATGCTTAAATTCATTTACTGCTGGCATTTCATGCGGCTCCCTTACATCTATTATGTCAACATTCCCGTTTGTGATCATGTCATTAAAAATATCCGAATCAATTTCTGATTGTTGTACCGGCGATGAACAAAGCCATACATAATCCATTTCCAAAAAAGCCTTTTCATCTTTCGGGATCAATGATCTTGTTTCTTTTTTTGCTGATAAATTAAGCAGGTAAACCTGGTTGTTTAATGCATTGTAGGTAAGTAATTGGTTAATCAATGGCTCACCAATTCCTGTGATCAACTTAATTGTTTCATTCGCCATCATTGTTCCAATGATACCAGGCAACACTCCCAGCACCCCGGCTTCAGCACAATTTAGAACTTCGCCTTCCTTTGGCGGTTCCGGGAATAGATCTCTGTAATTAACCGCTTCAACGCTCCCCTTTAGGGGCTGGGGGTTAAAAACACTTACTTGTCCTTCAAATTGTGAAATAGCTCCATATACCAATGGTTTATTCAACAACACACAGGCATCATTGATCATATATCTTGTAGAAAAGTTATCAGTCCCATCAATGATGATGTCATATTCATCGAAAAGCATTAAAGCATTTTGATTTTGGAGTCGTTCGTTGTAGGCGATAATTTTTATTTCAGGATTTAATTCCTGCAAAATTTTTGCTGCTCTTTCTGCTTTTGACAATCCAATATCATTTACCGAATACAAAACCTGGCGATGAAGATTGTTTAATGCAACTGTATCATCGTCCACTATTCCGATAGTCCCAATACCTGCCGCAGTCAAATATTGGAGAGCAGGACATCCCAAACCACCAGCGCCGATCACCAAAACTTTAGCCTTCAGCAACTTTTGCTGTCCTTTCTCACCAAATTCAGGTAAGATGATCTGGCGATGATAACGTTCATATAATTTCTGATCGATCATTTTTATCCGCCTGAAAATGGGGGCAATAATGCCACCGTATTTTTTTTATTTAAGGCAGTGTTTTCTTTTATTACCTGTTTATCTACTGCTACCACATATTTTGCTTTGGTAAACTCAGGATAATCTTTCTCTAAAGCATTTATCAAACTATCAGTGTCTGCAACGTTATCCACAGATACGGTTCCCCCGGCTATTTCTGCAAGCTTGCCAAACAAAATAATTTTTACACTCATAAAATAATAACAGGACAACAAAATTACTTAGAATTATCTTTGCTCAAAGAGACATTTATGGGTAAGGAAATGGAAGAGATCAGTGCTGAACACAAGAGTTTTATCGAGGCTCAGCATTTGTTTTTTGTAACTACGGCGCCGCTTAACGAAGAAGGCCATATCAATCTTTCGCCAAAAGGATTTGATTGCTTTCGGGTCCTTTCACCAACCAGGATTGGTTACCTTGATATTGTCGGAAGCGGAAATGAAACATCTGCTCATCTTTTGGAAAACGGTCGCATCACTTTTATGTTTTGTGCTTTTGAGGGACCACCAAAAATTTTAAGACTTTACGGAAAAGGTAAAACTGTGCTACCCGGTGATGATGAATGGAATGAATTATCCAAACAGTTTACAATTCTTCCTGCGACCAGGCAGATCATTGTCGCAGATATCTTTAAAGTAAAATCATCCTGTGGTTTTGGTATTCCTTATTATGATTACACCGCTGAACGGGATCATGCAATAAAATGGGCCGAAAAGAAAGGAGAAGACGGTCTTGAAGAATACAAGAAAGAAAAAAATATGATCAGTATGGATGGCTTGCCAACACCGATCGCTTCTAAATTCATTTAACTCTTTCAACAACTATTTTCTGCAACCCCTTTACATATCTGCGACCCGTCATCTGATCTTTGGGTGAAACAAGAGCAATCCTATTATCTAACCCAGTTGCTGGTTTTCCATCTTGTGCTATTATAATATAAACAGATTTACCCGTATCACTGTTGAATATCTCATTCCATGAAAAAACAACTTTATAATTATCCGATGCAATACAAACAAAGTAATACTCGCTCAATACTTTTGGGGTTTCTGCATCTATTTCAATTTTACCCAAAATATCTTTTAACAGAACTCCTTTCACATTTTTTAAACTGCTTCTTCTTTCGCCAAGATGATTGGTGATCACAATGCTGTCCACTGAATAAGATTTGTAAGAAGAAAGATCAGCTAGTGAAACAGTCAGGCCTTTCTTTACTTTTCCTTCAATAGAAAAGTTTTCAGTGGTAGGAATACTTTCCTTCTGCGCCGATGCAGAAAAAACAGTAAACGCAAAAACCAGGAAAAGGATCGATCTCATAAAGTTTAATTTAAGCTGATGTAAATAGTAATTTATACGACGCGATGATCAAAACGATCGCCAATAAATATTTTAAAAAAATCTGATTTAGTTTTAATGAGCCAAAATATGCGCCGCATAATCCTCCCACGAAAGCCACCGCAACATATGCGTACATGTCAGTACTGAAATTAATTCCTTTTTGTAATTGCCCGGCAAGACCTGACAATGAATTGACAAAAATGAAAATAGCGCTGATAGCAGCAGTTTTTTTCATGTCTGCCCACTTTAATAACAACAAGACAGGCGATAAGATGATCCCTCCACCAATCCCGATAAGCCCTGAAAGAAAGCCAATAGCAGCACCAATAATTAGAGATAAGATGAAGTTTGGTTTTTTTATTTCTTCCACCTTGATGTTTCCAAAAAATAAAAACCTTACAATAGGTATTATCAATAATATACCAAGTATTTTTTTATAAACGTGATCATCTACACTTATCATCCCACCAACAAAAGCCATTGGTACCGATGTGATCGCAAATGGGAAAAATATTTTCCAGTTAAAATGCTTTCCGCGGTAGAATTGAATAAACGATGTCAGTGATACAAAAAGATTCAGCAACAAGGCTGTCGGTTTCATTACATCTGGTGTAATACTGAAGAGAGCCATCAGGGCCAGGTATCCACTGGCGCCTCCATGCCCAACGGATGAATATAAAAATGCTACAAGAAATAATAGTATATAAAAAAGAATAAGACTTTCCACCAGAATTATTGTGGCAATAAATATACATCAACCAATTCACCTTCGTTCAAAGTTGTTGTGTCTTCGTCAACCCGGATCAGGCAATTGGCTTTGGCAAACGAGCTGAGACGAAAAGATTCCTGGGCATCCAGTGGGACTGCCGTTTTACCATTATAAAAACCTTTGAGAAAATGGGTCAGCCCAGCAGCTTTTTTAAAAGATCTTTCCAAAGGGACCTGTAAAGTTTGCAACCCCATTTTTCTTTTGGATAATTTTTCTAGTGCGGGAATTACATACTGGTAAAAACAGGTTAATACAGAAGAAGGGTTGCCGGGCAATCCAAAAACCAATTTGTTTTCTTTCTTTCCAAAATATAATGGCTTGCCGGGCCGTTGCTTTATTTTATGGAATAATTTTTCAACACCACATTCGGTTGCTGACCGCAATACAAAATCATAATCACCAACGCTGATACCACCAGTTAACAAAACTACATCAGCTTGCTCTAATGCTTTTTTTAAAGTTCCAGTTACTACCTCATGCCTATCGATGGCATATAGAATTTTAATATCATTGATATGCAATTGTTGCAAAACTGCTTTTAATGCAAAAGAATTTGACTCGTACACTTGCCCATGCTGTAATGGTTCACCCGGTTTTTGTAATTCATTGCCTGTAATAATTATAGTTATTGAAGGATTAGGATAAACTTTTATTTCTGTTATACCAATACCTGCTAAAAAACCAATCGCTGCTGGAGATAAGATAGCCCCTTTTTGTAATGCTAATTCGCCAGCTTTTATTTCCGAACCCCTGAGTCTAACACTATTTCCTTGCTGAATTGTTTCATCTTCAATTTTCAATTCTCCATTTTCGACCTGGATCTTTTCCTGCATTATTACAGTATCGGCACCTGCAGGAACTGCTGCACCTGTGAAAATGCGAACCGCATTTGCAGGAGTAAGAATAAATGTTTCATTACTGCCTGCCGCAACTTCGCCTGCTATTTTTAATCTCTTGTGTTTCTTCCAACCTTCAAAGGAAAAAGCATAGCCATCCATTGATGATTGAGGAAAAGCAGGAATATCCATTGAAGCATAAACATCTTCTGCTAATATCAAACCAGCTGAATCCTGTAATGACAAAGTCACTGACTCCAATGAAGAAAGATTTTTTGAAATTATCTTTTTGGCTTCTTGAACAGAAATCATTTTTAAAAGAATTGATTCAATCTAAGTTTCCCCTTTAGGGGGACAGGGGGTTTATCCTCCAATTGTTATCATGCTTCGATTATGAATTTCTTCCGGATGAAGATGCTCGAAATCTGCAGTGAATTGCCCGCCGAGTTCTTTAGCCTTGCTGCGAATGTTCTGATGGATCAATGGAATAACATCTTCCCCTCTTCGGAGTGCAGATAACAGATCTGTTTCTTTTTCTGCAAACAAACAATTTTTCATTTTTCCATCTGCAGTTAATCGCAGCCGGTTGCAGTCGCCACAAAAGTTGGCACTCATCGTACTGATTATGGCAAATGTTCCCTGGTGGCCCGTTACCATATATCCTTTTGATGTATCATGTTTTTCATCTTGCAATCTTATTACATCATATTTTTCCCGGATCACTTCCAGCATCTCCTGCATAGTAAATACTTTATTGCTTGTCCACCTGTTCCCCGTAAAAGGCATGAACTCAATAAAACGCACATGCACGGGTTGTTCTTTTGTCCATTCTACAAAATCATTGATCTCGCTATCATTAAGACCTTTCATAACAACCATATTCACTTTTATATGAAAATTTCTTTTTAATAAAAGCTGGATATTATCATACACCTGTTGAAACTGGTTCCTTCTTGTTATGAGATTAAATTTTTCCGGTTGCAAAGTATCTAAACTGATATTCAGAGAATGTACTCCTGACTCTTCGAGAATATCTACAAACTCATGCAGTCTTGATCCGTTGGTAGTGATCGTTAATTTGACCGGTAGCTTTGATAAAGATCTTATTATATCGCCAGCATCTTTCCTTACCAACGGTTCTCCCCCAGTCAATCGAATTTTACTTACACCAAGACTCACAAAAATTTTTGATAACGTCTCGATCTCCTCCTTCTGCATCAGCTTTGAAGCAGGTGTAAATTCATACTCCTCTTCCGGCATGCAATAAAAACAACGCAGATTGCAATTATCCGTCAGTGAAATACGGAGATAGTTATGAACCCTGTTATATTTATCAACGATCATTTCCTGAGTTTAGGCGAATAACAAATTTATCAATTCCTGAGCAGCCATGTTTAATTAATTCTGTCTTTGATTCGTAAAAACCTTCAGCCTATGCAGGAATTACAACAGTTTTAAGTATACTGCATGAATTAATATACAAACAGGTATGGAACTCAAAGGAAAGCGCAATGTAGAAACAGATCCCGAAACCTTATGGAACATGCTAATGGATATAGAAATACTTCCAAAAATTGTTCCCGGAATTTCAAAACTGGAAAAAACAGGGGAGAATACTTACAAATCCACACTGGAGGTAAAGTTCGGACCCGTTAGCGGCGAGTTTAGCGGTGATATGCAAATGGAGGATATAAGCCATCAAAGATCATTTACTCTCAAAGCTCAGCAACATAATAAAATTGGCACAGTCAATTCCGTTATGAAGATCGAATTGATGCCAATATCTGTTAACGAAACAGAGGTTGCTTTTAGTGGTGAAGTAACGATCAGCGGTTTAATGAAAATGATGGGTGAAAAAATTTTAGGGGGTGTTACTGACATGTTAACTAAACAATTCTTTACTAATCTTGATCATGAACTAGCAAAGCAGCAGGCGGGTAAATAATCGATGATCATGAATTTTTCAACGCTTCATAATCTTCATTAGTATCAATATCAAATTTCCCTTTCGTAAATAAGATAGTAGCAACTTGATCACTGTGTTGTTGAATGATCTTTCTTGCACCGGCATCACCTTTTAATTGCATCAATTCATTAAATAAAGATTTATGAAAAAGTGCAGGCGGGCCAATTGCTTCTCCATAATTACAGGTAACAATCGATTTGCCTGTTTCCTTTTGTGTATGTATCAAATCATTTAATAAAGACGAAGAAACATATGGCTGGTCGCAAACCATAAAAATTACTGCTTCGGCCAAGGGAGAAATTTTCTGTAAAGTATTCAACCCGATTCGTATCGAGGATGCCATTCCCTCTTCCCATTCTTTGTTTTCTATAATATGAGCATTCATCTTATCAATTTCCTTTGAGATCAAATCTGCACTGGCTCCCAATACAACGATCACTGAATTTGCATTAGAATAAACTGCCGCATCAACTGTTTGCTGTAATAAATTTTTATTATCGTATGGCAATAATTGTTTTGGCTTGCCCAATCGTGTAGATGACCCTGCGGCGAGAATAACAATTCCTATATTATTTACTGATGGCATTTATTGTTTTGAAGTCAGTTTCACTTCTTCAATTATAGTGGCTGAACGGGCATGTATCACTTCTTTAATCTTTCGCAATGATTGTACATCTTTATTAGCAAACATTGCTTTGACCTCCGCCAAAATAGATAAAGCAATTTCTTCAGAAGTTTCAGCGCCGATATCCAGGCCAACAGGACTATGAAGGGCAGATAATTGTTGTTCGGTAAAATTTAGTCCTTCATCTTCCAATTCATTCAGCATTCTTTCTCTTTTTTTCTTTGGCCCTAACATTCCTATGTATACTACATTTTTCCCCAGCAATTGTTTCAGCATCGCCATATCATAATTATAGTTGTGAGTCATTAGCAGGAAAACAGTATGCTCATCAATAACAATTTGTTCCAACACATTTTCAGGTCTTGCCACCAGCACCTGGCAAGCACTCACAAACCTTTCCTGTTTTGCATAATTAGCCCTTCCCTCTACCACTGTGGTTTCCCAACCAAGAATGTCAGCCATATTCACTACTGGCATTACATCATTTCCTGCGCCAATAATAATAATTGAAACGGGTGGCTTTATTACTTCAATAAAGGCTGTGATATTGTGATCATCCGAAGTATAATTTTTAAAAGAAGAGACTTGATTTATCAATACTTCATTCGCATCAGCAAATAAAACATCTTTTAAAACAGGAACGTGTTGGACAAGATCTCCATTTTCCTTTAATAACAAACAGGTTCCATATTGAGGGGCCTTTCTATCCTGCAGAGAAAATAAAGTAACCAATGCTGCTGATTGTCTTTTCTCGTTTATCTTTTTCAAATATTGAATTGGATTATCTTGATTTGAAATATCAATAGGCTCTATCAGCACCTGGATAATGCCATTACAACCAAGTCCTACTCCAAATTTTGCATCATCATCGTCCATTGTATCATAAGTAACAAGTCTTGATCTCTTTTCCGTCATTACCAGCAAGGCTTTACGCAAGGCATCTCCTTCCAAACAACCGCCGCTAATAGCACCAGTTAATTGTCCGTCATCTTCTATCAACATCCTGGCTCCGGGTCTTCTATAAGATGAACCTTCGACATGCACTACCGTTGCCAAAGCTGTTTGTTTTCCCAATTTCTGTGCTTCATCAAATGCCTTTATAATATCACGGATCTCTTTCATAAAGCCCCCTGTCCCCCTAAGGGGGAACTTAGATTTAAATTTCTCTTTTAATAATAATCAAACTCATCATTTGTAAAAAATGTACTGTAAGAATAGCATATCAAATATAAAACTATTTCTCCCCTTCCCTCCGGGAAGGGGCTTTAGCAGAATCTTTAATAATTAGAAATCGTTGTTGGGAATAGGCTTGAATAATTTCCTACTGAGTAAATCGGGTAATTCGTAACTTAATAGTCTATTTATCAAACTAATTGTTATGGCATCTTACAATTTATCCATTAATGGAAAAACTTATAAAGTAGAAGCAGATCCCAAAATGCCTTTGCTATGGGTCATTCGTGACCTGGCGGGTCTTCACGGAACGAAATACGGTTGTGGCATGGCGCAATGCGGCGCATGCACCGTGCATTTAAATGGCAATCCTGTTCGCTCATGCACGTTACCAGTTTCATCTGCTGCAAAACAAACGATCACAACTATTGAAGGCCTTTCGGATGATAACACACATGCAGTTCAAAAAGCATGGATCGCTGAACAAGTTCCTCAATGTGGTTATTGTCAGAGCGGGCAGATCATGGCGGCAGCGGCTTTGCTGAAACGCATTCCAAATCCAACAGACCAGGATATTGATAATGCGATGGTAGGAAATATTTGTCGTTGCGGAACATACCCTCGTATTCGCAAGGCGATAAAAACAGCTGCACAGATGATGGCAAAAGCTTCTAATTAATTTAAAACTGAATTGACATGCAAACGACAGATAAAAATTTATCACGCAGAAATTTTATTCGTCTCGGTAGTATGACTGGTGCCGCATTAACCATTGGTTATGCAATGCCTGGTTTGGCAAATGAAGCAGCAGAAATTTTTACTGCACAAAAAGCAGCCGAGCAGGGTATTGAGCTCACTGCATGGATATCTATCGATAAAACCGGCAAGGTGACGATATTGAATCATCGTTCTGAAATGGGACAAGGTTCTTTCCAGGCTGTTCCTCAAATGATCGCTGAAGAACTTGAAGTGTCTTTGGATGAAGTAAATATTGCATTTGCGCCAGGTCATCCATCTAAATTCGGTAGCCAGATCACTGGTGGAAGCTCGACAGTTCGTGGCTCTTATAAATCTTTATTGCAAACTGGCGCAACAGCAAGAGAAATGCTGATAGAAGCTGCTGCAAAAAAATGGAATGTAAATAAGAATGATTGTTATGCTGAGAATGGTTTTGTTATTCATAAACCAACTGGCAAAAAATTTGGTTATGGTGAATTGGTTGAAGATGCATCAAAACTTACTCCTCCCAAAGAAGTAAAACTTAAAAGACGTGAAGACTACAAGATCATAGGTAAGCCATTACCAAGACAGGACAATCCCAATAAAATAAATGGTAAAGCAGAATTTGGTTTGGATGTAAAACTACCGGGAATGTTGTATGCCGTTATCGAACGTAATCCTCGTTTTAAAGGAAAAGTGAAAAGCTTTGATGATTCCGCAACCATGAAAGTTCCTGGTGTAAAAAAAGTGTTGAAAACAACAGCCCCTGTATTTGCAGTTGAAAGAGAAGGTGTCGCTGTGATCGCGGATTCACTGTGGGCTGCATTGGAAGGGCGGAAAGCATTAAAAGTTGAATGGGATGATATGCGTATTGAACGTTTAAATACTGACCAACTGTATGCCCGAATGAAAGAAGACCTGAAGAAACATGCTTTGTCTCAACGATCAGGCGGCAATGCAGATGGTGTTTTTGAAAGAACAGAAAATAAAGTTGAAGCCATTTATGAAACTCCTTACGAAGCACATGCCTGTATGGAACCATTAACTTGTACTGCACATGTACAAGGAGATAAAGTTGAAGTATGGGGACCTATACAGGGACCGGACTGGGTTCAACGGGATATTTCTGGAAGACTGAAGCTAAGCCCTGAAAATGTAAAAGTGAATATGACTTTCCTGGGTGGCGGCTTTGGTAGAAAAGCATTTACTGATTATACTTATGAACCTGTTTTGCTTTCAAAAGAAATGAATGCTCCTGTACAGGTTGTTTGGACAAGAGAAGATGATATGACACAGGGACCATTCCGTCCGGGTGCTGTATATGAATGTAAAGGGAGTTTAGATGGTGAAAGGATAAATTCTTTCCAGGCAAAGATGGCGGCGCAAAACATGGATCACCAATGGTCACCAAATCCTGACAAGACTGCTTTTAATACCAGCACTACAGAAGGCTTTTTAGAAACATATTTCGAAAGTATTCCACACTATAGTTTTGGTGATGTGCCTACGGAATCGCCAATACCAGTGATGTGGTGGCGCTCCGTGTATTCATCGACAAATGCGTTTGCCTATGAAAGTTTTATGGATGAATTGGCCGTGAAAGCTGGCAAAGATCCATTGGAGTTTCGTATGAATCATTTTTCAAACGAAAGATATCGCTTGTTGGCAGAGAAACTTCGGGATGTGAGTGGCTGGGCTTCTAAGAAAAAATATGAGGGTTATGGTGTAGCGATCACCGAATGCTTTAAAAGCATTGTAGGTGAAGTAGTGAAAGTTTCCAAAAAAGCAGATGGCAAAATAAAGATCGATAAAGTGTGGGCAGTGATGGATTGCGGTTGGTATGTGAATCCTGATATTGTTCGTGCACAGGTAGAAGGAAGTATTGTAATGGCTTATGGAGCAGCAGCAGTTCATGAAATACATTTCATGGATGGCAAAGCAGTAGAGACAAATTTTCACCAATATAAAATGCCACGAATTAATGAGATTCCTGAAATAGAAGTGCATATAATGGAGAATGATGAAAAGCCAGGCGGCGTTGGTGAACCAGGGTTGCCTCCATTTGCACCTGCATTATGCAATGCGATCTTTGATCTTACAGGAAAAAGAATAAGAAAACTACCTTTTAATATCAACGAAGTATAAGGAGAAGGTACAAGAAAAAAGAAACAAGGCACAAGCGGTTATTCCTTGTGCCTTGTCGCTTGAAACTTGTGTCTCCTTATTTTATTTTCTTTCTGCTTTTACCTGCGCAGGAGTTACAATTGGATATTTATTTCCCCAACTATTGCGAACATAATTCAATACATCTGCTATTTGTTTGTCATCGAGATAATTCAATGGGTTCATAATGGCATTGTACTTTTTGCCATTTACAGTTATCTCACCTGTTTGCCCATTAAGAATATAACCAATGTTTTTCTTAGCGTCTTTTAAATAAGTGGTTTTTGCCAATGGTGGATTCACTCCTTCCATTCCCTGCCCATTGTCCATATGGCAATTTTGGCAATGGATCATATAAACTTCTTTTCCCCGTTTCATGCTTTCCTGGAGATTTTTATCCTGGAATTTAGAAGCTAAAAAGATCACTGGTATAAAAAAGCCGGCAAATAAAATTGTTGTTTTCATCACTAAAATTTTAGACAAAAGGTGGAGAATCAAAAATACAGAAGATAGAATATAAATCTTTCTTAAAGGTTGCCTGCCGAAAAAGAAAAAGGATGCGTATTTCTATACATCCTTTAACCACTCATAGGAATCCGGTATATTTATATCAAGATTGTCTGTTTAATTATCTTCCTCTTCTTTTACTAATCCGCCATTTGCATCAAATTCCGCTTTCATTTTTTTTCCATTCACCAGGAATTTAGCTTTATAGGTCTGTACATTATTTTCATGTGCATCTTCCCATTTTACTTCCGTAGCTGTGGAATATTTTGCACTAAAAGCTGTCTGGACTGGTGCGGGAACGTCAGTAGTGCTTACTGTCTTTTCATCCGCTTTCTCAGTTTTATCGCTATTACATGATTGTACCGCAAGTAATGAGAAGCTTAATGTCATAATGAGAAATATCTTTTTCATATATCTTGTTTCCTGATAGGATGCAAATGTGATGCCGGGAGATTTGACTAATCGAAAAAGCGTTATTGAGGGTTTTTATTTTTGTTGACAAAGGTTTTTTAGAGTTGGCACGGTTTTTTTAAAGTTTTAAACAGATTCAACCTTAAAAACTTTTTTATGAGCACAAACCTTACTCTTGACGAAATGATACTGCAGTATAGTGAGAACCCATTCATCGATGAAAAGATGTTTGATCTTCCTTCAGATATCCAGCAAAAACAAAAGGTATTAACCAGGCTGCTTAATATTGCCAGTAATTTATTTAACAAAGCTCCCGTGAAGGAACTGACTAGTTACAAAAGGCGCTATGAAATAAAATATGGAATATGATACTTTAAGCAAGTCGCTATAAATTTTCAACAAGTCTTTCGTATTTTATTCCTTAATTAACAGCCTAAGGTTTTTTTCAAGAGTGATAGGTGTAATTTCTTTATCAACAAGCTTACCTTCTTTATCGATCAAAAAATTATAAGGCATAAAATCTATTCCCCAGTTCCTGAACAGCCAATTATTTCTCCAGGCAGTTAATTCGCAGAATTGTTGCCACGGTTGCTGATCTTTTTGAATTGCATTCAACCATTTGCTTTTATCATCATCCAGTGAGATCGAAATGACTGTAAACCCTTTGTCTTTATATTTTTCATATAATTTTATTAATTGTGGCATTTCTTCACGGCAAGGTCGACAAGTTGAGGCCCAAATTTCAATAAAAACTATTTTGCCCCGCAACCCAGATATTGCGAACTGCCGATTTAATGTATCAGTAAGGCTCATTGAAGGAAATAAAGTTCCCGGCAGTAGGGAGGAGCGTATCTTCAATCGCTTTATAAAATCTTGTCCATTGACTTTATAGCTACTATCCAATAAGTTATATAAGGTATCAAGCTGTGGTGCGTCAAAATATTTTCCCCATGTAATAAATTGCGGGCTATAGTTGTTTTTGGGGTTTGCTTTAATAAATAGTTTGATCTTTTCATATTGGAGCACTGCTTTTTCAAGCAACGATAGGTTTAAAGAATCTATCCGCATAAAGTTCGCTGACATTTCAATAAATGGTACATTATCCAGGGAATCTTTTACAGAAGCATATTGACCGGAAGAAAATAGTGAGATGAGTAATGTTAGAGGTAAGCAGAGTTTTTTCATGATTAGATTAGAAACGGTTAGTCAGTGTATTATTATATACAGGGTGCCATTCTTTTTCAAATTTAGTTGTTTAGCAAGCAACACTCGATACACATACATTGCAAAGTTGAGTGATATAAGGACGGGTAAAATAGAACAGATACAGTATTTTTAAAACTTACTTTTAAAAAATGTCACGAGGAAAAATAAAGATCCTGGGAATTTCAGGAAGCCTTCGTGCTAATTCTTCCGCCACGGCAATCTTAAATGTAGTGGCAGGTTTGGTTCCTGAGCAAGTTGAGTTTACGGTTTATAATGGTCTTGCTGAGATACCGGCATTTAATGATAGCAACGAAATCCCCGAAACTGTTGAAGTGTTCATAAAATTATTATCAGACGCTGATGGAGTTTTTTTTGTAATACCAGAATATGCATTTGGTGTACCCGGTGCATTGAAGAATGCATTGGATTGGACAGTTTCATCTTCCACTGCTTTTCCTAATAAACCTGTTGCACTTATTACAGCAGCAACAGGTGGTGATAAAGCTCATGCTGCATTCCTGCTTACTTTAAAAGCAATAAGTTCAAAAATCCCTGAAGGAGCAACATTGCTGCTATCTTTTATCCGTTCCAAACTAAATGAAAAGAATGAAGTAAAAGATATGGCAACGCTGGATTCGATTAAGGGAGTGATAAATTCATTGATCGACAAAATTGAACAAGCTCCAATTTAAAATTTGTATGTCATCTACTAAGAATTATTATACACCTTGATCACAGGCTCTCTCAATACAGCAGCGGCATCAGTGCAATAGAAATAAATAACATCGGCGATCGCTTCAGGCTTTACCCATTTAGCAGGATCAGCATCAGGCATTGATTTACGATTTTGAGGAGTATCTATTGTGCTTGGTACAATAACAGAAACAACAACATTTGTTCCTTTGGCTTCTGCATTCATTAATTCTGCGAGGCGAAAGATGAGTGATTTGGCTAAGCCATACGCTACCATTCCCTTACTGTTCACAGAACTTAAGCCGGGTTTCGAACCAATAATAAAAATTCTTCCACTATTTTGTTTCATCATTTGCACAAACACAGGTCTTGCTACATTATAAGCTGTTTCAAAATTCAGTTTGTACTGTTTAGCAATATCACTTGTTTTCGTTTCAGCAACTGAACCCATTGCAAAACCACCAACGGTTAAAACAGCAGCATCAACAGAACCATATTTTGAAGTAACATCATTTATAAATTTTGCAGAATCATCTTCATTCATCAGATCAACAACTATTTTGTCTAATTTATCTGCCGGGAAATCCATTGGAACGAGATCGTTGGGAACAATTGTTCCAATCACTTTAAACCCTTCATCAATGAATTTTTTTATGACTGCTTGCCCCATATTACCCGAAGCACCAGTTACGATCGCGGTTTTCATCTTCAAAATATTTTATTCAAGTTACTAAAAGAAAGCCCTTACCTCTCAAGAGCTTTCACCTCCTAATAATCAACTTCATACAATGATTTATTAAATGTTTCCAAATTGTTTCTTTTGGAGTGTGGATAACTTTTATCAAATAAAGATGTATTTTTATTGTTTATCAATAAATATTTATCTATATTTGTGTTATCAATCTTAAAACTAAAATTATGGAAATTAGTACTAAGCAGATTCTGAAAATATTGAATGTCCTTTCATGGATAATATTTATTGGCGTATGTATTGAAGCCGGGGGCTCTATATTTAGTGCCTTTTATACTTTGGTGATAAACCCGGTTAATGCTGCGACATTTTGGGAGGGAAATGATTTGTCTGGTCTTTATAAATACGATCCGGGGCATTTTTTTGTAGAAACATTATTGATAAGCATTGCATCAGTATTGAAGGCATGTATATTTTACCTGAGCATAAAAATTTTGCGTGAAAAAAAGCTGAATATGTCTCAGCCATTCAGTAGTGAAGTGAGACTTTTTATTATTAAAGTATCATGTTTATCTTTTGGGATAGGATTGTTCACCGGGTGGGGAGCTAAATATACCGGGTGGTTAGTAAGCCAGGGGATAAAAATGCCCGATACACAACATTTACGCCTCGGAGGAGCCGACGTGTGGCTGTTAATGGGCGTTATACTTTTTGTAATTGCACAAATTTTTAAAAGAGGAATCGAAATCCAAACTGAAAACGAATTAACCGTATAACCATGCCTATAATAGTAAACTTAGATGTTATGATGGCTAAAAGAAAGATGTCTTTGAATGAACTTTCTGAAAAGGTGGATCTAACCCTGGCTAACCTTTCTATATTAAAAACAGGTAAGGCAAAAGCAGTTCGCTTTAGCACACTCGAAGCTATCTGCAAAGTATTGAATTGTCAACCAGGAGATATTTTGGAATTTGTTGAGTGACCGCTAAAGATTGATACAAATAAAATATCAGTACTGCAGCTATCACTGAATGTTATCGTTCCCTTGAAAAAATTTTCAAAGAATTAATAGCAAGTACTTTAACATCATATAAAACATCAATGTATGCGTAAAAAATATTTAATTCTATTTGGAATAATTATTACAATATTATTTCTGGTAGCTATACAGTACCAATGGGAGTTTTCATTGGTGATAAAAGCACCATTAATAATGGATGAAAAAGTAGTTATCCAGGTAAGCCTTTAGGCGAAAAAGAAGTTCGCAGTTCCGATAATGCATTGTGACTTTGGTCTATCTTAATACTTACACTGAGTGTTATCGGATCTGATATAGTAAGTTTTATAATTTTTTGCTTTGAGATCAGTACAGCCAACAAGATCGAGTATCTCTATTCTGCGAAAATCGATTGGCTGACTTTCTGCCTGCAAAGCAATATGACCTTCCCGCAAAGGAGTATTGGTCTTGTTTATCCAAAATAATGAGTCTGTAATATTCGCCCAGGTCCAATTATTTGTTTTGCTGACAAAGCCTTCGCCTATCATTGTATTGGTGTAAGTAAGAACTGTATCACCATTAATAATATGTCGTATCAATGAATCACCATATACTTCAGCTTCAGCATCTATCCATTCATTCTTCAAATAAGTTTTACTATTTGAATTCTGGATATGTCCTAAAAAAGTCTTTCCGTCATAAGTAATAAAAGTGCCAGGTGTACAAACATTGCCAGTCGAAACCGTATCTTTTCCATTTCCGCAGAGAAATTGAAACTCTAATGATACAGGGAAATTCTGGTTAAGATTTACACTTTGTGCCGATTGCGAATGAAGCATCACCCCGCTATTTCTATCTGCCCAAGCCGGAGCGTCAGCAAGATGATCTCCAACAAATCTGTACTGAAGCTTTAATTTATAATATGAATAAGGCTTGTGTGTATAAAGATGTCCGAACTGATCAGCAAATTTTTTATAATCACTATAAACAACACGGATCATACTGTCTTCAATACGAAAAGTGTTTTTGTAGTTCTCATTCAAAGGATGATCCTTTATCTTAATGTCCCAGCCGGTAAGATCTTTTCCATTGAACAAAGATTCCCAATCCTCTTTGCTTGTTTCTTTTCTACCATCATTACTATTACATGATTGACAAACCATGAATATTAAAAGCAAGTAAAAGATAGTATGATTGTTTCTCATTGTTCTTGACCTTTTTTTAAAACAGTAGATGCAATAAATCATTTTCCGTTTATATATTTTTTACTGATCTCATCATACATCTTCATAAGATCATTGGCCTTACCATCGGTATCAAATATCTTTTCCCATGTGCTCAATGGCTCCCAAATACAAGTGCCCTTCCCTTTTCCACGAGGCAATTCGAACGCCAGCTTGTTTACTTCTTGTTTTTTTGCCGAATACTCAACAACGATAATGTCTTTATCATACCTTCTTAAAAGATCATTCATATTATCTCGAAGATCATCCAGTGTGCCATGCCATTTAGGATAGTAAGAAAGCCCGATCACATCAAAATGAATATTTCGTTTCATCATCTGGTCAATAAAAAATACGGTTTCATCGTTCTGCCCACCTAATGCAACATGCACCATAATGACAATGGCAGGATCAACTGCTTTTACTGCAGCGATTCCAGCAGCGATCAATTGTGTCATACTATCAACATTACTCACATTGCCTTCCGGCCAAACCATTCCATGATTTATTTCATTACCAACCTGCACCATATCAGGCGTCGTTCCCTGTTCTTTTAATTCCTGTATTACTTTTTTTGTATAATCGAATAATGCTTTCTTCAAATCAATGAACGATAAATTTCTCCATGCAGCTGGTTTATATTGTTTTCCGGGATCAGCCCAATAATCACTATAATGGAAGTCAAGAAGAAATTTCATTCCTGCAGCTTTTACTCTTTTCGCCATTTGCTTTGTATGTTCCAGGTCACAGAAACCTTTCTTTGGAGAATAACCGCTATCTCTTGCCGGATCATTAAAAATTCTTAGCCGCACATAATTAAAGCCATGATCTTTCATTATTTCTATGGCGTCTTTTTGCACGCCATTATCACTAAACTTCATTCCCCTGTCTTCCAATTGTGGTAAAAAAGAAATATCAGCGCCAACCATCTTTGTTATTTCTCTTGGTTTTGCCGCTTCGCCTTTTAGCTCATAAGTTTTATCGATATTAATTGTAGAAACGCTTACTGGAGAAACGGTAACAATATCTGTTGATCCTGTCCATAATCCAGCAGCTTGTGCTTCAAAATGAATAGTGCCGGGTTCTTTAGTTGATTGAACAAGCAGCTGGCATTTACCATTAAACGAACTTCTTTGCCAGGCACCATCAACGCATTTATCAGGTTCGTGACTACTTGGATCGCCATTACCAACACCAATAATTTTTCCCGGGCCTTTAATAACGAATTTGATCATATTATCAGCATCAGGTACTTCACGACCCTGCTGATCAATAACACTAAGATTCACTACACAAACATCTTTACCATCTGCAAGCATTGTTGTTTTGTATGGTGTCATCACAACTTCTGTTGGTGCACCTGTCGTTTCCACTTTTGCTGTTAACTTTTTCCCCTTTTTATATGCAACGGCTTCCAATGTTCCAGGTTGATAATTCACTGCCCATTGTAAATGACCATTGCGAGGCATATCTTTTTTACCTAAACTTTTTCCATTTAAAAATAACTCAACATCATCTGCATTTGTGTTTACCCAAACATCAATGGGTTGATTTCTTTTATCCCTCCAATTCCAATGCGGCGAAATATGCAATACATCCTTATCTGTCCACCAGCTTTGATAGTAGTAATAAATATTTTTGGGAAAGCCACACATATCCATAATTCCAAAATGCGAATTGATATTTGGCCACTTGTATGGCGTTGGCTCACCACGATAATCAAACCCGGTCCAAACAAATCCTCCCATCCAGTATGGATTTTCACCGGCTAACTTCCACCATGTTTCCGCTGTACTAGCCCACCATGGAAAAGTTATATCCTGGTCAGGAACATAAGCTCTGATACTATCTTTTTCATAAATGCCTCTTGTAGTAACGGTACTTCCCATTTCAGTACCAACAACTGGTTGAGTCGGATGATCACGATGATAATCTGCAACACCAAACTGGCGATAATTAAAACCACGAACCGGGATCACTTCATTTACTCCATTAAAAACATTTGCAACATCAGCTGCATAAGTGCATGTGCGACTCGGATCTAACTCTTTTTGTTTTGCTATGAATGTTTGTGCAATACGTTTTCCAAAGCTTGTTGTATGTATCCAACCTTCCTCGTTGCCTATTGACCAAAGAAAGATCGATGGATGATTACGATCACGCAAGATCATTCTTTCAAACTGATCCATATATTCAGGGCTGCTATTTAATAAACGGGTTTCATCTAATACCAACATGCCCAAGCTATCACAAGCTTCTAATAATTCCGGAGTGGGAGGATTATGACTGGTACGATAAGAATTGACCCCCATATTTTTTAAAAGCCTTATTCTATAATATTGTAAATAGTCAGGCAATGCACTTCCCACACCTGCATGATCCTGGTGGTTATTGGTACCAAATATTTTTACATGCTCTCCATTGAGGAAAAATCCTTCGTTACCATCAAAACGCAAAGTTCTTATCCCAAAATTATCTTTTACAACATCCACAATTTTACTTCCTGATTTTACAACTGATACCACTCTATATAAATAAGGATCTTCCAATGACCATAGTCTCGGGTTGGTTAATGTGATCTTTTGTATTATCGTGCCTTTTGCATTTACAGATAATGAAAGCGGTTGTTCTTTCGTTTGTGCCAGTTGTCTCCCATCACGATCTGTGATATATGAATAAACAGTACAATTGGCTGAAGAAAAATTCTGATTCTCTACTGTTGTTTCAATATTAACAGCTGCGTTTTTATCTTGTACATCAGCATAAACAAATAAACCCCCGGCAGGAATATGAAGGTTGTCATATTGATTTAACCAAACATGCCGATAGATACCTGCACCTTCGTAAAACCATCCTTCATATTGTGTGGCATCAACTCTTACCACTAATACATTATCACGATCAAATCGTATAAAATCAGTAACATCATATGATGCGCCGATATAACCACTCATATTATTGCCAACAAAAAAACCATTGAGCCAGATATTGGCATTTCTGAAAACCCCATCAAATTGAATTTGAAAACGAGTTCCGGAATCTGCGCTTGAAATAGTAAAATGTTTACGATACCAACCAATGCTCGTTTCTGGAAACAATCCACCAACGGGTTTATAACCGTGAGACTCCACATCACGATTGTCAACATTTACAAATGGCAACTCAACTGCCCAGTCATGCGGAAGATCCAATGTTCTCCATGTACTGTCTTTAAAACGTGGTTCAATTGCAGTACCGAAGGCGCCGCCTGATTTAGAAAAAATAGTTGAGATGCTGTAATTAAAATCTTTTTCTGGATTGGCAGCATGACCAAGTTTAAACTTCCAGTTATCGTCAAGACTTATTTTTTTTCGAACAGATGTTTGACCCTGGCAGAAAAGTGTGGCTAAAAAAAGAACGGTTGCGAATAAATATCCTGGTAATTTCTTCATGCAGTTGGTTTTTAAAAAGAATTACTAACAAGCCTGCGGACCGGAGAAAGGCCGCTTTAAAAATTGGAAGATTTATTTGTAGTCCCGACAGGAATCGAACCTGTATCAAAAGTTTAGGAAACTTCTATTCTATCCATTGAACTACGGGACCAAAAAGTCAGGCGGCAAAAATAACAGATTTACTGTTTATCTTTCAGGTGTAAATAAACTATCATGAAAAAAATTTGCTTTGCCTTGCTCATCGGCTTTGTGTCATTTAATTGTATCGCTCAATCAAATCAAAAAGCCTTGCTGAACCATATCGCTGTTTATGTCGTCGATCTTAAAATAAGTACTGCTTTTTATAAAGATATTGTGGGGCTTGATACAATTCCCGAACCTTTTCACGATGGCCGGCACACCTGGTTCAGCGTAGGTGTAAAAAGTCATTTACATGTTATATCAGGTGCAACTGCAAAAACTGCACATGATAAAAATACACACCTTTGTTTTTCGGTGGCTTCAGTCCCTGAATTTGTCAAAGTATTAGAAAAAAATAAAGTTGAATATGAGAATTGGGCCGGCGAAAAGATGGCCATAACAAATCGTGTTGATGGCGTAAAGCAAATTTATTTTAAAGACCCTGATGGCTATTGGATTGAGATCAATGATGCAAAAGAATAATTTCAGGAATTAGGAATTTGTAATTGGGAATTAGCATATAATACGACTAATTCGCATCTATTTCGATCTTTAAACCCAATTCCAAATTCCCAATTACCAATCCCTGCCAGCCACCTATCTTTGCAGTCCTCAAAAAGTGAAGTATGAAGTTTTATAACCTGCTTATTAAATACCGCCTGCAACTTGGTATCGCATTGATGATCATTGGTGGTATTACAAACTATCTTTCAGGTTTCTGGCCAGCCTTTCCATTATATTTTGTCGGTCTTATTTTAGTTCTTGGGCATTTTTTCTTTGGCCCATTACGGCTGATACAGGAATACCTGGAATCCGGCGATATGGATGGTGCGGAGAAAGTTCTTAATACAATAAAGTTCCCTGGTCTTTTGTATAAGCCTATTCGTTCTGCTTATTATACATTGAAAGGAAATGTGGCGATGATGAAACAGGATTATGATGGCGCTGAAAAAATGATGAAAAAAGGATTGGATCTTGGAATGCCAATGAAAGAAGCGGAAGGTGCAAGTATGCTGCAGATGGGAATGCTTGCAATGCAAAGAAATGATATGAAGCAAGCGGAAAGTTATATCCGCCAGGCAATACGAAAAGGATTACCGGATAAAGAAAATGAAGCAGCTGCTTATTTGCAAATGTGCAGCATCATGATGAATAAAAGAGAGTTCCGTGCTGCTAAAGATTTTTTTAGCAGGGCAAAAAAACTAAAACCTACCACGAAACAAATTGTTGACCAGATAAAGCAGTTGGAAAAATATATAACAAGGATACCGGGGTAATTTATAATACACGGGTAATAAAAAAGGTTGGGCTTTTCAGCCAACCTTTTTTTATTAAACAATATATACGGTCAATTTAATTTTTCCAGGTGAGTATCCAGTCTTTTATCCTTTTTGTAATAATCTAAAACAAGCACCTGGCCTTGTTTCCCTGGTAACACCCATGAGCGGGTTGCATCGGATTTCGTTTTGATTTTGTCTGTTGTTATTTTACCGTCATTATAACTTATCGAGTTAAACGTACTTCCTTTATAATTCTTTCCTCTTTCATAATCACTATAGCAAACTGTAAAAGAGGTAAGGTCCTTATTTGTTTGTGTATATGAATAATCAAATTCCCCATAGGTATATTTTACAAGCTTACCCAATAATGGAGCACTTACGAATTCCATTCCGCTGGCAAGCTCAACGGTATTTGGATTCTTATCATAGATCTTTGCTTCTTTTACATTAAAGTCTTTGTCAAACTTTATCGCTGCCATATCAGTTATTTTGATCTTAATAGTGCTCATACCGCCATTCCTTACCAACATCTTGCTCGCAATGCCGAGAGCACTGGCGACTTTTTTATAGCCTTCACCGATAGCAAAAATATTTCCATCAGCCATCTGCACAATATGATGGACATATAAGTAACCAAAGTCCTCAATCTTTCCTTTAGCGTTAACATTAAGAACTTTTCCAATATCAAGATCCCATGAACAATACTTTTCGCTTAATATCTTCCCTTTTTCATCAATACCCCAAAAAGCAAAACCAAGCGATTTGTCTTTTGAAATATTTGCATTCACATCAAAATATTCACCATAGATATATGCCTTTCCTGCATTTAATACAGAAATACTTGCAGGATAAAACCTGTATTTCGCATCTGTAGTTTTCTCAAAAAGCTGTTTTCCTGTTTCAATGTCTAGTCCCAGAATATATGAATCGGGTTTTTGATCCGTCATACTTTTGAATTTTAATACCTCGATATAGACAACACCATTAAAATTTCCAAGATAATCACCAACGAATTTTTTACCCCCTTCTGTAGGAGTATATGTCCATTGTTTTTTCTTTACTGTAGAAAAATAATCGATCTGGAAGGTATAATCTTTCTCTTCCCTGCTTGGCATATTTGAAATAAATCCTTTTCCTTCAAGTGGATAAAGCCCTTTTAATGTTTGTTCCTCATCATCAAAAGAAAGATAAGTAGCATCAAGAAATTTTTGTTCCTTATTGGTTAAAACTCTTGAATAACTGAAAGGTCTTTTATTTCCGTCGGCACCATACACCTGGTATTCAAAAGTTTTTTCTTTTGAGTCATAGAATAAAAAAATAAGATCAGTGCCATTAAAAGACGATTCGAGAATAGTTACATACTTCGAATCCTGGAACTTGACATCTTTTAACACTTTTAGATTATTATCAAGAATACGCAGAGTATATTCATTGGTGTTTTTGTCAATTTTATCGCTTATATAAAAAAAGTAATACCCTTTTACATCCGAACCTTCTTTTATCGCATCGGAAGTTCGAAGAGCGGCTTTTCTTACATTATCAATTGAAAGTGTTTGTGACTGTACAGTTACAATGCTAAGCAGCATAACTATAATAAAGAATGGTTTTTTCATGTGTATAGTTTTTGGTTGAAGTTAATATTGAGATTTTTGTTTGACTGCCTTATTGAATTCGTCATTAAAACCTTCGTAAATTGACATTTCTGCTTTATGCTCCATGCAAAAATTATAATTTATGTTTGCGATCTCTTCCAATTTCAGGCGATCGAGCATGCGCAGTAAAATATTATAGTCAGTGGGATATCCTCTTGTTTCTTTTTCTGTGATAATTCCCAGTTTATGGTTCTTTTGATTTTCATACATAAAATTCAAACCCCGGGCAATTGCAAACATTGCATAAGAAGTGTTCTCCCCTTTTTGCAGCATTTGTAAACTATAATACAGGTTTCTACTCAGGTTATTACTTTTAAACTGTTGCTCTGCCAATTCCACAAAGAAATCTTTTTTTAATTGCCCAAACAATGTTTTGTTGACAATAAATTTTTCGCCTTGCCGGGCTTTTAAAATAGAATCCTCTAAATGCGAAATCCTGGCGGCGCAGTCAGGATGTGTTTTTAATGAATCTCTTTCTTTTTTGGTCAACGGAGAATCATCATTACTCATCTGGCTAAAAATTGCCGATTCCTTCTGTACCCATTTCTTTTTAAAAGGATAGTTGCTGAAATTAAAAGTTAATTCAGGATCAATTGAGTTATGCAATAAAGAATCATCAACCTTGTCGAGTAACTGTAAACATGTCTTAATTCCATTGCAATCAAAACCTGTATTCTTCATGAACATAAAAGCATACCGATCCGCTTCAGTTTCATTTTCGCGACTGTGTCGCCGATTACCAAATTCAAGATTTTTTATCAGTTCATCCAATTGCTGACCTGCACCATATTCTTGTTTTGACAATCGTTTCAGTTCATTTTGAAATGCTACGCTATTATAAGTCTCTACATTTTTTTTGATTGCCTTATTACTATGGTCTAAATAAAAATGGGCCAGTTCGTGACAAATCACAAAAACCAACTCGGCTTCATTGTCAAGAAAAACCATCAGGCCGGCATTTACTATTAGGGTTCCTTCGCCCATGCTGAAAGCATTTGGCCACCAATCGCGGGAAAAGAGCAGACGAATTTCTTTAGCGTTTAATTCAGGATTAGCCTCCGTGATTTTTTTTAGTATCGATTGTAAATAATTATGGACTTCCCTGTCAGTTACCGCCCTGACACTTTGCAATAACTTAGAAACCTCCGAAAATCTTGCTTCATAAATTTCCTGGTAATCTTTTTTATATTCACTGCTGAGCGAACTAATAAGTTTGTTTTTATTTTGTAAAGCCTGTTCGTAATACGTCTTTTTTAAAATACTATCATCTTTTTGAAAATTATATACAGTCTGCAGTTGAGGAAAAACGGCAGAACAAATAAAAAGGTGAAAGAATAAGATAATTGCTTTCCTGGTTGGGTTCATTAATTATTATTGTACGGTTAAACAAATATAAATGATGTTTTTTGTGTTTGCCAGACCCTAAAGATTGTAACTAATTAAAATGATCGGGAACATGTGCGGGAGTACCAAAGCTTATTTCATTTGAATGACAGGAGCCCGTCCATTCTACTGACCAAAAAAGAACTTCTATTTTTTGAATCCTATAATGTGCTGCCATGCAGATTATTGATTTAAATTCGTTTGAATAACGATCTATAAAAAAGCCCAGTAAAATGTCATTTATAAAGGAAAAATTAGAAAATAAATTTCGGGAAGAGTACGAAAGGTTGAATGAGATGCAGCGGTTAGCTGTTGATACAATTGATGGGCCTGTGATGGTAATTGCAGGGCCAGGTACGGGTAAAACACAAATATTGGCGAGCCGGGTTGGAAAAATTTTATTGGAAACAGATGCGCAACCTGAAAATATTCTTTGCCTTACTTATACCGATGCCGGTGTTGTTGCGATGAGAAAAAGGTTATTACAATTCATTGGCTCGGATGCTTACAAAGTGAATATTTATACTTTCCATGCCTTTTGCAATGATGTTATACAGGAAAATCTTTCGTTATTTGAAAAAACAGCGCTGGATCCTATTTCCGACCTGGAAAGAATTGAGTTATTTAAGGAACTCATTGATTCATTTCCAAAAAATCATCCGCTGAAACGTTATCGTGGTGATGTCTATTTTGAGATCAATAACCTTCAGCAACTTTTCAGTGCAATGAAAAGAGAAGGCTGGACACCTGCTTATATCAATGAAAAAATTGACGAATACATTACTGATCTTCCTACCCGCGATGAATTCATTTACAAAAGAAAATTTAAAGAGTTCAATGCCGGTGACCTGAAGAAAGACAAGATAGAAGAAGAAAAAGAAAGAAAAGAGAAGCTACGGGCCGCTGTCAATGAGTTTGATCGTTTCCAGCAAATGATGCGGAAAAGGAATCGCTATGATTTTGATGATATGATCAACTGGGTGATAAAGGCTTTTGAAGAAAACAAAAATCTGCTCGCTACTTACCAGGAAAAGTTTCTTTACATATTGGTTGACGAATACCAGGATACAAGTGGCACTCAAAACCGCATTGTCAGTTTGCTAATTAATTATTGGGAAAAACCAAATGTATTTGTAGTGGGAGATGACGATCAAAGCATCTATCGTTTCCAGGGTGCCAACGTGGAGAACATGATCAATTTTGCCGATAGCTATAAAAAAGACCTGATGACGGTGGTGCTTACCAATAACTACCGTTCCACTCAACCTATTCTTGATATTTCAAAAACTTTGATAGATAGAAATACTGAAAGACTTGTAGAAAAATTAGAGGGGTTAAGCAAGGATCTCAGGTCATCTCATCATCATATAAGCACATTAACTCATTTGCCTGCTATCAAAGAATATGAAACGCAACGGCAGGAAATGATCGACCTTACTTTACAGGTACAAAAATTATTGGTGGAAGAAATTCCACCTGGTGAGATCGCAATCATTTATAAGGAAAATAAATATGGCGTGGAGTTAGCGCAATATTTGAAACTCAAAAACATTCCTGTTTATACAAAACGAAACATTAATATTCTTGAGCTTCCATTGGCACAAAAAATTATTTCTATTATAAAATACCTCGCCGCGGAACATGATGTGCCTTATGGCGGCGATGAAATGCTTTTTGAAATTTTACATTTTGACTGGTTCCACATTCCCGCAGTAGAGATAGCCAAATTGAGTGTAGAAAATTCTGAAAAAAAATATGCTGAGAAAACTTCGTTAAGAAGATTATTGCATGAAAAATCTATCGCAATACCAAAAGATCTGTTTAGTGTTACTATTCATGAAGGATTAAAGAAGGCATCTTTTATTTTAGAGAAATTAATTGCAGATGTACCCAACGTTACGCTTCAGCATTTATTTGAAAATATCATCCGGGAAACTGGTATTCTAAGTTATATTATGCAAAGCCCCGACAAGCACTGGCAATTACAAATTCTTACAGGACTATTTGATTTTGTAAAAGAAGAAACCCGGCGCAATGCTTCAATGAAATTGCAGCAACTGGTAAACATCATTGACCTGATGGAGAAAGAAGAACTTTCATTGCCATTGGTACAGGTAAGCGGAAGTGATAAGGGCGTTAATTTATTGACGGCCCATGGCTCTAAAGGATTGGAATTTGAATATGTTTTTTTTGCGGGCTGTAACGCATCTTTCTGGGAAAAGAAACGCAAACCCGGCAGTGGTTATAGTTTACCGGATACAATGTTTTCTTCTCAACCAAAATCCAGGGATGATGAAGAACTGCGCCGTTTGTTTTATGTAGCATTAACAAGAGCGGAAAAACATCTTTATATTTCTTTCAGTCGTTTTAAAAATGACGGAAAGGACCTGGAACCATCCATGTTCATAGCAGAAATACTTGACCGGCATATATTACCCGCAGAAAAAGTTTTTATCAGTGAAGAAGTTTTATCTGAATTCAGTGCCTTACAATTTGGAGAAGCCGATGCTCCGGAAATTGAGAAGATAGAAAAAGATTTTGTCGATCGCTTATTGGACAAATTTGTAATGAATGTAACTGCATTGAACAATTATCTCAAATGTCCATTGGAATTTTATTTTAAAAACCTGCTCCGTATTCCTTCGCCGAAAAATGAAGCAACTGAATTTGGCTCTGCCGTTCACCATGCTCTAGAGCAACTATTCAGGAAAATGCAGGATGGAGGTAAAGAACAGTTTCCATCAAAAGAAAGTTTTATTGCAGATTTTGAATGGTACCTGCATCGTCATCGTGAAAGTTTTACCCTGGAACAATTTAATCGGCGGCTCGAATATGGACAGGAAGTATTGAATAATTATTACGAGAGTCGTATTGCCGGTTTTAATAAAATAGTTGCCATTGAAAGAAACATTCGAAATGTTGTAGTAAGAGGCATCCCTATAAAAGGCAAATTAGATAAACTT
The DNA here is from genome assembly GCA_035318985.1 of Chitinophagaceae bacterium. GTDB lineage: Bacteria > Bacteroidota > Bacteroidia > Chitinophagales > Chitinophagaceae > VBAS01. The sequence continues at coordinate 9,005 of DATHDP010000096.1, read as the reverse complement.
GAATTCGATGGTAAGTCAGTAAATGTGGTTGATTATAAAACAGGTGATCCTGATAAAGCACTTCCTAAAATAAAAGGACCATCCGACAAAGATCCCAATGGTGGAGACTATTGGAGGCAAGGTGTTTTTTATAAAATTCTTGTTGATAATTATGAACAAAAAAGCTGGAAGGTTGTCAGCACAGAATTTGATTTTATTGAGCCTGATAAAAAGAAAAATTACAGAAAGGAAAAATTAGTTGTTAATCCTGCTGATATTGAGACCGTAACTCAACAAATAATGATGGTGTGGCAAAAGATCCAGGACAGAGAATTTTATATTGGCTGTGGCAAACCAGATTGCCATTGGTGCAATTTTGTTAAAACGAATAACCTTGCTGTAGCATTACACCAAATAGAAGAAGAGGAGAACCAGGATTAACACGATTTTCAGGGATTATTATGAAACTCCGAATAGCCTTTAAACATAAACAGGTTAAGTTTGCAGCCGAAGAAAATTATTGAATGAAAAGAATTCTCCTTTGTTTCCTCATAATCATTTCAATCCTGAAGATCGTGGTACTAACTGGCTGCGCTAATATGATACCACCCACTGGCGGCGACAGGGATTCACTTCCACCTCATCTTGTGAAAGTAACTCCGCCGGATTCGAGCAATAATTTTAATACAAAGAAGGTCACTTTTACTTTTGATGAATATATCGACCAACCACAGGAGATGTTTAAAAATCTTCTTGTTTCGCCTACTCCTTCAACTTTTCCTGGTGTGGAAACGAAATTAAGAACACTCACAGTCACGATCAAAGACACACTTGAACCCAATACAACATATTATTACAATTTTGGCGATATGATCAAGGATGTTAATGAGGGGAACGTATTGCATAATTTTTCTTACATATTCACAACGGGCAATACATTAGATACGCTTCAACTTTCGGGTAAGGTCTTACTTGCCGAGACCGGCGGTGTCGATAGTACATTGTTTGTTATGCTCTACAAAAGCGGGGTAGATTCTGCAGTTATAAAAGACCGGCCCCGTTATATTGCCAGGGTTGACGGCAAAGGTAATTTCCGGTTTTTATATTTGCCATCGGGCACCTATTATATATATGTAATGGATAACGGGAAACTATACTCTAAACAATTACTTTTTGGATTTAGCGATAGTGCTGTAGAAATTAAACCTAACTCTTCACCTGTTACCTTATATGCATTTGTAGAAGAGAAATCGCAACTGCCACCATCATCAATAAGTTTTACTGGTGGAAATCGCCCCGGAGCAAAACCTGATGAAAGAAGATTAAGGTTTACCAGTAGCGGCAATATGCAGGATCTTCTCGGGGATTTTTATTTAAACTTTGAACGTCCGTTACGTAATCTTGATACAACTAAAATACAAGTAAGTACAGATTCAACTTTTAATCCCATATCCTCAAGATGGGAAATTGATAGCCTGAAAAAAAGGCTTACACTAAAAACAACCTGGAAAGAAAGTACTCGTTACAATTTAATACTTGATAAAGATTTTGCAGAAGACAGCTCCGGTCGAAAACTACTTAAGACTGATACGCTGAATTTCACAACAAGAAAACAAGCCGATTATGGTTCTCTAAAGCTTAGTTTTACCAATATTGATCTTTCAAAGAATCCTGTATTGCAGGTTTCCCAAAATGGAACAGTAGTAAAAACATTTCCGTTAAGCGCCGCTGAACTTTATCAACCTTTATTTAATCCCGGCGAATATGAACTCAGCATTCTTTACGATGAAAATAAAAATGGACATTGGGATCCGGGTAAATTTTTCGAAGGGAAAAAACAACCTGAATTAGTTAAGCCGCTCAATAAAAAGATAAACGTCCGATCTAATTGGGATAATGAGTTTGAAATAACTTTATAAAGGCACAAGACATAAGTTTCAGGGTACAAGAATTGTGTCTTGTGCCTTGTACCTTGTGCCCTGATTTTTATACCTTCGCCCTATGCAATTTTCCTCTCAACTTCTTGAAAATGCTGTCAACGAATTTGCCAAACTTCCTGGTATTGGCAAAAAAACTGCGTTGCGATTGGTGCTGCATTTATTGAAGCAAGAGGAAAATAATGTACAACAGTTCAGCGAAGTGATCGCTAAAATGCGCAATGAAATAAAATTTTGCCAGCGCTGTTACAATGTGGCCGATGGAGATATCTGTTCTATCTGCGCTAACAGTATGCGTAAGCAGGAAACCATCTGTGTTGTTGAAAATATCCGCGATGTAATTGCCATTGAAAGCACCCAGCAATTCAACGGCACATATCATGTTCTTGGTGGTATCATTTCGCCGCTTGATGGCGTCGGTCCTGATCAGCTTAATATTGAATCACTCATCAACCGGGTGCAAAAAGAAAGAACGGAAGAGATCATTTTTGCATTGAATCCAAACATACAAGGCGATACTACTATCTATTATATACAAAAGAAGTTACAGCATACCAATATCCAGATCACTACAATTGCAAGAGGTATAGCATTCGGCGGCGAACTTGAATATGCCGATGAAATGACCCTGGCCCGCAGCCTTCAGAATCGGTTGCCAATTGAAAAGTATGTAAGCAAATAGCCTTTTATAAGTTTTGCCTTTTATCCCTATAGTCTTTATCTTTGCACAACAGGCGGATTTGTTTATTGTTCGGCCTTTACGGAACTAATAAACGCAAAGAAACTTCACTTCTGTTTCCCAACGTTTATATGGTTCGATGATTTTTAATTATGTAGTCAGCTGTATTGCTACTATGAAGCTTTTGTTGCGACGCTCCGTTCATCATTCTCAATTCTTATGAGCATTCTCGCAGCTCAAAGCTCATGGCTCACAGCACAAAGTTTTGAATATGGATATTAAAAACGAGTTGGAAAAACGCATTCTCATCATCGATGGTGCCATGGGCACTATGATACAGCGTTATAAACTTGCCGAAGAGGATTATCGTGGCGAAAGATTCAAAGACTGGCCTTCTGATCTCAAAGGCAATAATGATCTGCTTAGCCTTACACAACCGCATATCGTTAAAGAGATACACAAACAATACCTCGAAGCCGGCGCTGACATTCTTGAAACAAACACTTTCAATGCACAAAAAGTATCATTAGCCGATTATGGAATGCAGGCATTGGCTTATGAAATGAATTTAGCCGCAGCTAAAGTTGCAAAAGAAGCAGTTAAAGAATCAGGTAAGCAAGCATGGGTGGCAGGCGCATTAGGACCAATGAATAAAACATTATCTCTTTCTCCTGATGTAAACAATCCCGGTTTCAGGGCGTTAAGTTTTGATGATGCTGTTGATGCTTATTATGAACAAACAAAAGGATTGGTTGATGGAGGTGTTGATCTTTTATTGGTCGAAACGATCTTTGATACATTAAATGCAAAAGCTGCCATTTTTGCTATTAAAAAATATTTCAGGGATATAAAAAAAGATACTCTTCCAATCATGATCAGCGGAACAATTACTGATGCATCAGGAAGAACATTAAGCGGTCAAACCCTGGAAGCATTTTATACATCCGTCATGCATGCAAGACCATTAAGTATTGGCTTGAATTGTGCGTTAGGAGCGAAAGAAATGCGACCACATATTGAAGAATTAAGTCAAATAGCATCCTGCTATGTATCGGCTTATCCCAACGCAGGCCTACCAAATGCTATGGGAGAATACGATGAACAGCCCGAAGAAACGGCCCATTTCCTTGAAGATTGGGCAAAAGAAGGCTTTGTAAACATAGTTGGAGGCTGCTGTGGTACTACACCCGATCACATTCAACACATTGCACAACATGTAAAAAAAATATCGCCAAGAAAATTACCGGAGACTACTAAAGAATTGACGATTTGAGTATTATATTGCGCTATATTTTGGACGGATGGAAAAAGCCCTATTAATATTAGCCATATTGATCATCATCGTTAATAACTTTTCAGTTATCCGGAATGTTTTGGTGAAGAGGAATACTTAGATGCCGGAAAAAAATATCATTTACCCATACTTACGTCTTTCAGGCTTAGAGCCATTAGTTGTTCGCCCCGAAACAAACTTTGTAAACATTGGCGAGAGAACCAATGTAACAGGCTCTAAAAAATTTGCACGTCTCGTTAGAGAAAATAAATACGAAGAAGCATTGAGTGTTGCACGCCAGCAAGTGGAAAGCGGTGCACAGGTGCTTGATGTAAATATGGATGACGCCTTATTGGATGGCGTTCTTGCCATGACAACTTTTCTCAATCTTTTGCAAAGCGAGCCAGATATTGCAAAGATCCCCATCATGATCGACAGCTCGAAGTTTGAGATCATTGAAGCAGGATTAAAATGTGTGCAGGGCAAATGCATTGTGAATTCCATTTCAATGAAAGAAGGCGAAGAAAAATTTATACAACAAGCTGAAACATGCCTGATGTATGGAGCTTCTGTTATCGTTATGGCTTTTGATGAAAATGGACAGGCGGATACAAAAGATAAAAAGGTTCAAATATCTCATCGTGCCTATAAAATACTTACAGAAAAAGTAGGCTTTGATCCGCAGGATATAATTTTTGATCCAAACATTTTTGCTATTGCTACCGGTTTGGAAGAGCATAATAATTACGCAGTAGATTTTATTGAAGCGACCAAAGAGATAAAAGAGCTGATGCCATTGACAAGAATAAGTGGCGGCGTCAGCAATCTTTCTTTTTCCTTCCGGGGCAACGATCATGTACGTGAAGCCATGCATTCAGTTTTCCTGTTTTATGCTATCAAAGCAGGCATGGATATGGGAATTGTAAATGCTGGACAATTAGTGGTGTATGATGAGATCGAGCCGGCATTAAAAAAACTTTGTGAAGATGTAATTCTCAATCGTAATAATGACAACAACGAAGCAACTGAAAAATTAATTGTATTTGCCGAAACAGTGAAAGCAAAAGGAAAGGTGGAGGTTAAAGATGAAGCATGGAGAAATACATCAGTGGAAGAAAGACTGAAGCATTCACTGGTAAATGGAATAACAGATTATATTGATATTGATACGGAAGAAGCAAGAGTAAAATATCCAAAACCACTTGATGTTATTGAAGGTCCGTTAATGGCAGGGATGGATGTGGTAGGTGATCTTTTTGGAAGCGGTAAAATGTTTTTACCCCAGGTGGTGAAGAGTGCAAGGGTGATGAAAAAATCGGTAGCTATTCTTACTCCTTACATTGAAGCAGAAAAAGAAGCAAGAAAAAAAGCTCACTTAGCAGCCGGCACTGAAAATAAAGAATCGGCCAGTGCTCCTAAGGTTTTACTGGCAACAGTAAAAGGCGATGTGCATGATATTGGTAAAAATATTGTTGGTGTTGTACTTGGTTGTAATGGATATGATATAATTGATCTTGGTGTAATGGTTCATGCTGATAAAATTTTGGATACAGCCGAAAGAGAAAAAGCAGATATCGTTGGTTTAAGTGGACTGATCACTCCCTCATTGGATGAGATGGTGCATGTTGCGCATGAAATGAAACGTCGGGGAATGAAACAACCATTATTGATCGGTGGCGCCACTACTTCAAGAATGCATACGGCTGTAAAAATTGCTCCGCAATATGATAACGGCGTTCTACATGTATTAGATGCGAGCCGAAGCGTAACTGCTGTAAGTTCTTTGTTAAGTAGCGAACAAAAACAACCTTTCCTTGCTGAAACAAAAAAGGAATATGAGAAACTTCGTGAACAGTTTTTAAACAAGAACAAAACAAAATCGCTTATTCCCTATTCTGAATCAGTGATAACAAAAGAATATTTTGACTGGAAAAATTATAAGCCGGTAAAACCTGCGACTGAAGAAGTAAAAGTTTTCAAAGAATTTGATCTTGGGACTATTGCAAAATATATTGACTGGGGCCCGTTCTTTATTGCCTGGGAAATGCCGGGACATTTTCCTCAAGTTTTGTCTGACAAAATTTTTGGCGCTGAAGCAAAAAGAATTTATGATGATGCAAAGAAACTTTTAAAGAAGGTCGTTGATGAAAAATGGTTTACTGCAAATGGAGTTATTGGTTTCTGGCCGGCAACAAGTAACAATGCAGATACTGTTACGCTTCAAACAGAAAAAGGTGAAGTAAAACTGGAATCGCTTCGCCAGCAATTAAAAAAAGCTGTTGGACAACCAAGTTTTTCATTAAGCGATTTCATTTGTCCTGCCGAGCTCGGCAATGACTTTATAGGCGCATTTGCCGTAAGTGTCTTTGGAGCCAGCAAATGGGTTAAAAAATTTGCAGATGAACATGATGAGTATAACAAGATCATGGTACAAATTCTTGGCGATCGTTTAGTGGAAGCGTTTGCAGAATGTTTACATGAAAAAACAAGAAGAGAATACTGGGGTTATGCCAAAGATGAAAATTTAAGTAATGAAGAATTGATCAAAGAAAATTATAAAGGTATTCGCCCGGCTCCGGGTTATCCTGCCTGTCCTGATCATACAGAAAAACTAAAACTTTTTGATCTGTTAAATGTGCAGGAAAATATTGGAATTGAATTAACCGAAAGTCTTGCCATGAATCCACCAGCTTCTGTTTGTGGTTGGTATATTGCTCACCCGCAAAGTCATTATTTTGGTGTAGGGAAAATAATGCAGGATCAATTGCAAGATTATGCAAAGAGAAAAGGAATGAGTATCGAGGATGCAACGAGATGGTTGAGACCTGTCCTGGAATAACTATTTCAATTTAAATATCTCTACCTTTCAATATTAAAATACAAATCATGGGAAAACAATTTTCACTTCTGATAGTTACAGCGCTATTTTTCTTTACTGCTTCGGCACAGAATAATCATCAAAAAATTGTGTTCGATTTTGTAAAAGCTGATACCGCAGATTTTCGGATCATGATTGCGCAGGTAAAAAATACTTTAAAAGAGGATCCAAATACTGACATTGAAGTTGTTTGCTATGGCCCGGGTTTGATGATGCTGGTAAGTGACAAAACCAATGTGTCAAAAGAAATGGAAGATCTACAAAAATCTCCTAATGTAATTTTTGCTGCATGTGCAAACACTATGCGCAGACTTAAAGTTGAAAAGAGCCAGCTGGTGCCGTTCGCAACAATTGTTCCTGTTGCAATGCTTGAGCTATCGAAACGCCAACAGGAAGGCTGGAGTTATATTAAAGCTGGGTTTTAAGAGATAATTTAAAAATACATTTATGTCTCTTTCAGATAAACTAAAATCATATTTACAACAAAAAGAAAAAAATAATATGGAAGCAGGTGAAGTATTTCTTGCAGAAAACGGAAAGAGAGAATCGGTGGTAACACTGCCAAGCGGTTTACAATATGAAATAATTACCAAAGGTGTTGGTGAAAAACCATTGGCACATAATACCGTAACCTGTCACTATCATGGCACTACCATAAAAGGTGAAGTATTTGACAGCTCAGTAAAAAGAGGACAACCTGCAAGTTTCCCGTTGAATGCAGTAATTAAAGGATGGACCGAAGCATTACAATTAATGCCTATTGGCAGCAAATGGAAATTATATATTCCGCCTCATTTAGCTTATGGTAATAGAAGTATCAGTCGTGAGATCGGGCCAAACAGCACATTGATATTCGAAGTGGAGTTGCTTTCTTTTCGTTGATCATTATTTGAATAAATTTTCAGCCCTTAATAGCAAACAGCCCAAGATCTGTTAATTCATTTTTTAATTGTAACGGATTGTGGAAGTGAATTCCGTTTATTCCCAACTCTTCAGCTGCTTTTATATTCCTTAAATTATCATCAATAAAAACTGCTTTTAAGGGATCTATAGAAAATTTATTAAGCAGCTTTTGATAAAAGTCATGAAAAGGCTTTCTTGTTTTTTCTTCACCACTTACAAGCCTTCCATCAAACCAATGTAGAAAATCATAGCGTTCTAATGCAATATGAAATGTTTCTGCACTCCAATTTGTAAGAGCATACGTTCTTAAATCTGGCATTTGTTTTATTTGTTTAAATATTTCTACCGTTCCATGTATCGGTCCTCCAAGCATTTCCTCCCATCTTCCATAATAAGCTTTGATCTCTTTTTCCCATTCCGGATGCTGGGCAACCAATTCTTCGGTGGCTTTTGCTATCGGGTAACCTGCATCCTGGTTCTCATTCCAGTCATGGGTAGCCACATTTTCAAAAAACCAATCGATCTCTTCTTCGGTTTTAAAAATAGTACGGTAAACATAGCGGGGATTCCAGTCAATAAGCACTCCCCCAAGATCGAAAATGACAGTATTAATTTTCATGCTGGTTTTATTTCTTTAAAATTTTATCAAAAATAAGTATCAACGTCTTTCCATTAACCATGGGGAACGTTTTCGTGGTTTTATTTTATAATTCGTGCTGATATAAGTACGGATATGTGCCATTGCTTCATTAATATCATCCGTAAGCAATACCAGTGAAAGATCTTCCTTTGCAATTGATCCATTATTTGCCATATGTTCCAGTACATCCCAAAGTTCTTTATAATACTCCTTTCCAAATAATACGATCGGGAATTGAGTGATCGTTTTTGTCTGTATTAGCGTAAGCGTTTCAAAAAATTCATCCATTGTTCCGAACCCACCCGGTAAAATGACAAAGGCATAAGAATATTTTACAAGCAACACTTTTCGAACAAAAAAATGTTCAAATGTGATCGATCGATTCATATAAGGGTTGGGCTTTTGTTCAAATGGTAACTGGACATTACATCCTACAGAAATTCCACCATTTTCAAAAGCGCCACGATTTGCCGCTTCCATTATACCCGGCCCTCCGCCCGTCATCGTTACAAATCCCAGATCAGAAATTCTTTTCCCGAATTCTCTTGCAGCAATATAAAATTTATGATCTTCCTTAAATCTTGCTGACCCAAACACAGTAATGCATGGGCCAATAAAATGCAGCTTCCGAAAGCCACGAATAAATTGCCAAAAAACTCTGAGAGCAAATGATAATTCAAATCCCCGGCTTTTTGGACCATCAAGATAAACGTGAG
>DATHDP010000095.1:0-4423 GCA_035318985.1 Chitinophagaceae bacterium | reverse complement strand
GCCTCAGGCTTAACCTGTTGATGTATACTTTCCAGAATTTTTGGAAGAGAACCGTCGTTAATGGCTTTATTAGATGCAACTACATCAAAAGTGACTCTAAGAAGTGTACGCATAAATTTAATTTTTAATGAAATTAAATTTAGCTGACTTTTTAAACCCTGCAATTTAACCAATTGTTAATCGGCATCAGTATTCAAAAAATATTTCGGTAGCGCCGTAGCCAAAACGAGGGTCATATTGATTAACAAATGTCTTCACTTCCTTTCGAAGTTTTAGCAATTCATGAATCTCGTCCCGAAGCCTGCCGCTGCCAACACCATGAATGACGATGAGTGATGGCTGAAGATGAGCAATGGCAAGATCATAATACTTTTCAAAAGTCTTTAATTGTATACCTAGTATCTGGAGATTGCCGAGGTGATGCCAGTTATCAGTTAGTTTTTCAATATGGAGGTCTATGACCGATCGTGGCTGTTCAAGATGTTCTTTTGCTTTTGACGCATCATATATTTTATATTTTGAAGCAAGAGAACCTATATCAAATTTTTCGTGAACAACCTTATCAGGATATTTATCAAATAACCGGTATGAAAAACTTGCTTCGTTCTTACTTCTTATTTCTTCTATTTTAGTAAAAAGCTGTTTGGGTTTAAGTTTTAATGAAGCGGTGCATATTTCTGCTTTTGCTTTATCCGGGTTTACCAAAGAAAACTCAAATTCGAAAAAAGGGCTGTCACTCAGATCTTCAAAGGGAACATCATGAATATAAAAATCTTCGAAAGGATGAATCGTATTTTTTAATTCAAACTCGGGCTTGCCAAAAAATGCAAGCTTGTAATCAAAATTATAAGCAGTATTTGTCCTGTTAAGCAAATGAACCTTTAGTTCGTCCACAACATCATCGCCGAATTCATCCGTATCAACAACAGGTAAAAAAGTTAACCACATACCATCTTCTTCCCTACCGGCATTATTGTCTTTTTCCTTTTTTAGATCATCAACGTATTGTTTCTGCTTTTTTTCATTCCCATTCTTCTTTTCCATAAAGCGTTTCAGGTAAGGATACTCGATCTGATCTTTATACACAGGGAATTGAACACCACCAGCATCGACCATCACCATTTTGTCGTTGATAATGTCGACCACCTCGGCTTCTTCGTTTGAATGTAGTAAGAGAACAATATCGCCTATTTCGAATTTCATAAAAATTGCTCAGCAAAGTTACTAAAGTACAAGAGCCGATAACTATCGGCTGCGACCCTTCCACTTCGGCAAGCTCAGTGTCTGGGTAAACTGCGACGCTTTTGCTCAAAGTTAAACAGAACCTTGAACGGAGCGTCGCAACGGAAGTTTAATAGCAACACCAAAGCCGGGCTAAAAATTATTTTTTCCCAGCTAGTTTACTTTTATTGTATCCATAAATAAAATAAATGATCAAGCCTACTCCTAACCAGCTAAGAAACCATGCCCAGTTACTTTTAGTCATGCCGGTAAGTAAATAAAGACAGGTAGTAACTCCCATCAATGGGATCAACGAATATTTCTTTATGATCGTTGCAATAGCCAGTATGAAACAAACTATCCAAAAAATAATAACAGAAAGATTTGGAGTGGCAAGATCCATAAAGCTCATCTTCCCTTCGTTATAATCTACATTTGCCGAAAAGTCAAAATCAAAAAGGTTGCCGAAATAATTTTTACTAAGAACCGTAAACAAAATAAGAGAAAAGGCAATGATCAATGGATATAAAAACTGGCCGTTGATATAAGGAATGTGAAAACGTCCTGCTATCTTTTCTTTTCTTGGGATCAATAGTACACCACCGCAAACAAGAACAAAAGCAAACAATGTTGCAATACTTGTAAAGTCAAGTACAAAAGTTTTATCTGTAAAAAGAATAGGAATGCCTACTACTAATCCAGTAACGATAGTTGCAAAAGATGGCGTTTTAAATTTATGATGGATCTTTTGAAAAACCGGGGGCAACAAGCCATCGCGGCTCATACTCATCCATATTCTTGGCTGTCCCATTTGAAACACAAGGAGCACACTTGTCATTGCAACTACCGCACAAATTGAAACGAGTATTTGCATCCATGCAATATTGAGATTTTGCTTTTCAAAAATAAATGCAAGCGGATCGCCGACGCCTTCGAAATTTTTATAATGAACAGCGCCGGTAAGTACGAGTGACAATAAAATATATACAACAGTACAGATCACTAACGAATAGATCATTCCGCGGGGAAGATCCCGCTGTGGATTTTTGCTTTCCTCTGCTAACACACTTACGGCATCAAACCCGATATAGGCAAAGAAAACCCCTGCTACGGCTGCCATTACGCCGCTAAATCCATTTGGCATAAATGATGTCACTCCTTCATCATTTGCCGGTGTCCAGTTAAAAGTTAATCCATGTGATAATATCAGAGAACCTCCTACCAGGATCACGAGTACGACAATAGCAAGTTTTAGCATCACCATCACATTACTAAAATTTCTGCTTTCTTTTATCCCACGAAAAACGAGATATGTGATGAGCAGGTTGATCACCAGGGCTGGCATATCAAAGATCATCCGAAGACTTCCAAGCATTGGTGCCGAATTCCATGCATTGATCAATTCCGTATTCGAGCTATTATTTAATACTGCTTTATGCGCCTCCGCATAACTACAGGAAAGATAATCCGGGATATGAAGATTTACCTTATGTAAAAAAGAAGTGAAATAATCACTCCAGCTAAATGCTACATAAATATTACCGATGGAATATTCCATGATCAGTGCCCAGCCAATTATCCATGCAAATAACTCCCCAAAACTTGCATAAGCATAAGTATAAGCACTGCCTGCCACGGGTATGCGGCTGGCAAACTCAGAATAGCAAAGAGCAGTGAAGGCACAGGCAATACCTGTAATAACAAAAAGTAATACAACACCAGGGCCGCCTTTAAAAACCGCCTCTCCAAGAGAGCTAAAGCTTCCTGCGCCGATAATCGCTGCTATTCCAAAAAAAGTAAGATCCCTAACAGTAAGAACCCTTTTTAATGCATGCGCATGAACATCTGTATCACCCTTTTCAGCTTCAGTAAGAATTGAATCAATTGTTTTGCGGCGAAACAATGAATTAGCCATCAGTATTGGTTTTGAAAGTTCAAAATAGGGAAAATTTTGAAAGCAGGTTTAATATTATAAGGTTTCTCATTTTCCGCTACCTGACAAAAATCAGGTGAAATGTTAACTGGCCTCATAATTGGAATACCTCTAACGAGAGAAATTTGTGTAAAATAATTGATATGGAAGCTACAGTTAAACATTTATATGCACATCATACCGATGACACCAAAGTATCTGTATGGAAAAAATTTATTGACTGGTGTATTAGCCAGGAAAAATATCGCATCGGGTGGCTCGCAGTTGCTCTTACTCTTCATGGTTGCGTGCTGACGATATTTACAATGTTTGCAGTAATACTTGCCGGAAATCATTTTATTTTTTGGCCATTTATTATTGGCGGCATGGGAATTACACTTGTTGTAAATCTTGCCGCTTTGCCAACTAAGATCACTATACCCGTTTTCTTCTTTAGTGTTTTAATGGATCTTGTAATAATTATAAGCTGTATCGCTATCGGTTTTGATGCCAGCAGTACTATGATCTAGAAATCTCTTTGGACGAGGAAAAGAGCCAGCTCACGAAGCGGTTCTTTTCTTTTTGACAGAACGGCAATGTCGTCAAGATGAGTTAGCGCCTCATCAAAGTATTTATTTTTTAATTGCAGGGCCCATTCATCGGCTTTGCAATCTTTATAAACTGCCACTACTTTTTCTACTTTATCGTTCGGATTCATTTTTATTAGTTGTTCCAATTCTTTTTTATGAGAAGGCGACTCCATTGCATGAATCAATAAAAAAGTTTTTTTATTGGCTAAAATATCTCCGCCCACTTGTTTGCCTGTTTTATTCTTATCACCAAATGCATCCAGGTAATCATCCTGCACCTGGAAAGCAATTCCCAATTTTTTTCCGAACTCATATAAAAGGTTTTGATTTCTTTCACCGCCACCACCAAGCAAGCCTCCTACTTTCAAACTCGCTGCCAGCGCCACGGAGGTTTTAAGCTCGATCATCCGCAGATAATCATGCATGTTTACATTGGTCTGCGACTCGTAATCCATATCCATTTGTTGCCCTTCGCAAACTTCTATTGCAGTTCTATTAAACAATGACAACACCTTACTTAAATATGCAGATGAAATTTTATTTAAATACTCATAAGCCCTGACAAGCATTACGTCGCCAGCAAGCAATGCTGTGCTATCGTTGTATTTCGTATGAACAGTTTGCTTGCCTCTTCTTAAAGGGGCTTTATCCATTATATCATCATGGATCAGAGTAAAATTGTGAAAAAGCTCGATCGCTG
>DATHDP010000094.1:0-8496 GCA_035318985.1 Chitinophagaceae bacterium | reverse complement strand
GTTCAATATATTATTGGCCAACTGAATAGTCCTATTGAACAGATGATCGGTTTTTTACAAAGCTGGCAGAATGCAAAGATCAGTATGGATCGCTTAAATGAAATTCATAGGATAGATGATGAAGAACCTGCCGGGATGCATCTGCAGAATGAATTACCCCCTCAATTTGCGAAACAAATAGTAGGTGGAAGAGATATCAGCGCTGGGATTTCTTTGAAAAATTTAGCACATAATTATTTAAACCAGGAAGATATCATAGCCACGCCGTCAATTATAAAAGAAGATATCCGTACTTCTATAATATTTAATAATGTAAGTTTTACATATCCCGGCGCAGGAAATGAACCCGTGCTAAAGGATATAAATCTTGTTATTCCAAAAGGAAAAACAACTGCAATAGTTGGTGTAAGTGGCAGTGGCAAAACAACTCTCTTAAAACTATTGCTTAAATTTTACGAGCCACAGAAAGGAGAAATAAAACTTGGCAATACTTCACTTGGTAATATCAGTCATAAAACATGGCGCAGCCATTGTGGTGTTGTAATGCAGGAAAGTTTTATTTTTTCTGAAAGCATCGCAAAAAATATTGCTGTCGGAGTTGAAAAAGTTGATATGGAAAAACTTCGTCATGCTACAGAAATAGCCAATGTGAGAGAATTTATCGAGAGCATGCCTTTGGGTTATAATACAAAGATCGGCGCAGAAGGAAATGGTATCAGTATGGGGCAAAAGCAACGAATACTGATCGCAAGAGCGGTTTACCGTGATCCTGAATTGCTATTTTTTGATGAAGCTACCAATAGCCTTGATGCAAATAATGAATCAACAATACTACGCAATCTTGAATCCTTCTTTAAAGGAAGAACAGTTGTTGTCGTTGCACACAGGTTAAGCACTGTAAAAAATGCGGACCAGATCGTTGTATTGAATAAAGGAGTGATATCGGAAAAGGGAACCCATCAGCAATTAGTGAGCCTAAAAGGCGAATATTACACATTGGTAAAAAATCAACTTGAATTAGGCTCTTAAAATATTTTTATGCCTGCAGATAATTTGATAACACTTCATCAAAATGAAGAGCTGGTAAGTGATGATATAAGAGAAATAATCTCTTACCGGCCGCATTGGATCATTCGAAAAGGGAATGTTGTTTTCCTGGCGATTCTTTTTTTACTGATCGCACTTACTTATATCATCCAATACCCGGACATGGTGAATGCTTCGGCAAGAATAGTTGCATTAAACCCGCCCAAAAATGTAAATGCAAAAAGCGAAGGAAAGCTATTAAAGCTCTTTGCAAAAGACGAAGAGGAGGTGAAAAAAGATCAGCATTTGGGTTTTATTGAAAGTACTGCATCCTATAATGAAGTAATGATGCTTTATAAATGGACAGAAGATATCATTGATTCAATAACAGGATACAAATATGATATTGTCGAAAAAAAGCCTTTGCCAGCATTGCAAAATCTTGGTGAGCTGCAAGCCAATTACCAGGGTTTTCAAAATGAACTTCAATTGACCAGGCAGACGCTTGCCAACGGATATTACAGAAAAAAGCTTAATGCTCTGAAAAAGGATATTCAATACATGTCCTTATTAAAGGATAATATTTACCGACAGCAAAAGTTGCAGCAGCAGGACCAGGAACTGCAGCAAAATGAATATAAGGCATACGAAAAGTTAGCAGAGGAAAAAGTGATAGCCCCGATCGAGCTAAATCAATATAAAAGCAAACTATTGGCAAAAGACCAAAGTATAGAACAAGTAGAAAGTCAGCTCACAAATAACGATGTAAGTACACATGCGAAGCAAAAAGAAATACTGGAAACATATAAACAAGTTATTGATCAGCAACAGCGATTTTATTCATCATTACTTGAATTAAAAAGTGAAATAGAAAAATGGGTGCATAATTATGTTTTACAGGCACCCGAAGATGGAAAATTGTTATATGTAACTACATTGAAGGAGAACCAACTTATCAACCAGGGTCAAAACTTATTCTATGTTGAGCCTGAAGAAATAAATTATTACGCCGAACTGACTGCAGGACAAAGAGGATTTGGGAAAATAAAAACAGGACAACAAGTAAGAATTAAAGTTGAAAGTTATCCTGACGCGGAATTCGGATATTTAAATGGAACTGTAAATTATATTTCAGGCATGCCAAACAGGAGAGATAGTTTTTTGATAAAAGTTGAACTCCCTCATGGTCTTCAAACAAATTACCACAAGAACATTTTTTTCAGGAACAATCTTTCGGCACAAGCAGAGATCATTACTGTAAATCGCAGATTGATTGAGCGATTTTTTAATCAATTAAAAAAAGTATGGGAAAGATAAAAGCACCGTAGCAAAACTCTTTGTTTTCGAAAGCAACAGGTAAAAGAGCCAGGTACCTTAACCCGGGCCGAACATTCAAATTAAAAATCAAAATGAATGAAAAAATTAGAAAATCTAGGCAAAATGCTTAGCGAAGAAGAAAAGAAAAAAATCAAAGGTGGAGTAGATGATCCTGGTGGTGACTGTGAGGATCGTTGTTCTACCAATGCCGACTGTAATGGCTCATTTATTTGTGCCAAGGATCTAATACCTGGATGCGGGTGGAATTACAAAAGATGTACAATTGGCTAAAAACAAAACACACCCACTAAATCTAGTTGGGTGTGTTTAATTTTATTTATAATATGTTTTGAATGCTGTTTGACAAAATAAAAAAACTGACATTGATATTGGGTTTATGTATTGTTTCAACTACAATATATCCTCAAAACTCAGTTATAATAGATGGGAGAGCACCTTATTTGTATGATGGTGTAAAGATCCATATAAAATCTCTTTATCCTTATAAACCTGTTTTCAACTACCCGGTTATTGAAGATTCGACTATTATTTCAAACCATGAGTTTAAATTAAATCTTACCGTTCCTTCAGCAGAATCATATGTTATCGAACTTATACAGCACGATAAAACATTTTCTAATGTTATATTCCTGCAAAACGGGTCATGCAGTATGATCTTAGCAGACTCAACATTACAGGACATTGAAATTTATCGGAACCAAGCAGGAATTGATCAAAATAATTTCAAAAAAATGCTTGATAAAATCAAAGTACCTCAAGCGTATTTTGACGTTCGAAAAAAATATAAGGAAAGTTTGCAAACAAAAGACAGCATCCTTTCAGACAAACTTTTAAAAAGAACAGACAGTATTGAAAATGAGTTCAAAATAATGCAGCAAAATGCCGTTTATGATTGGATAAAGCTGAATCCGTCTTCTGTAATTAACAGTAAACTCATAATGGCCTACCTGCTTAATAATTATAAAGATGATCTTTTAGGCGATATCTTTTATTCACTTGCACCCATGGCAAGAGATAACTCATGGGGAAAAGAGCTACATTATTACTTTTCAAATTTGATTTGCGGAAAAAAATTTCCTTCCTTCATTCTAAAAGATACGTCAGGAAATTCTTTAAGTCTTGGGGATTTTAAAGGAAAATACCTGTTGTTGGATTTTTGGGCATCATGGTGTGTGCCATGCAGAATGCAAAACAAAGAGCTTATGAGGGTTTATAAAAAGTATAAAGGAAATGATTTGGAATTTATCTACATTTCATTGGATAAAATAAATGAAGATTGGAAAAAGGCCATACAAAAAGACGCTGTGAACTGTATTAATTTATCTGATCTCGATGGATTTGAAGGAATCAGCAGGCAGTATATGTTCAGATCTATTCCAAGAAATTTTCTATTGGATAAAAAAGGTTTAATTATTGCGAAAAATATTGAAACTGAAGACCTGGAGCGGTACATGAAAAAAAATATCCATAGATAGATAGTCAAACCTGCTTATATATTTTTGAGCGGTTACTTTTCACTATTGACGTTTTTACCAATAAAATGTGACCATACTTAGGAGAACGCACTTGAAAGAGATCAGATGTTTTATTTAATAGTGAACTTGCACAAATACGTTTTTACGCAGAGTTGATGCGTTGTTAGCGACGTTATAAAAAAAGCCCCGATTTAATCGGGGGCTTTTTATTATTAAACAATTCTATTATTCTTAAATTAATCTACATCCCAGAAAAGGCGTGTAGTAAAGACATCAATAGCGCCCTGTGCTTTTACATTTTCTCCATTTGAAGCAAGTTCTCCTGATGGATAAAATAACCTCACGGGACGTGGTGCATTTGCTGCAGTGGAAGCTGAAGCAGGAGTAGCAGGGAAATTATTTTTCCTGTACTCGTTCCATGCTTCCAGACCGCTATAGTTTGTAAGAGCCAACCACTTTTGCATCCAGATAGCTTTTAATTTATCCGGAGAGGCTGTCCAGTCGGAAAGATCTTTTCCGCTTGTAAGCAAAGTAGTGGCTGCTGCAGCACCATAAGCAGTTGTTGTACCTGTGATGCGGAATGCTTCTTTTACGCCTTGCTCATAATATGCTTGCGCTGTCAGTGGCAGAGTAACTCCCGCATAACGTTGCTTAGCCTCTGCCAATAAGAATTGTGACTCAGCATTTGTCATCAGGATCATTGGCCTGTTGAATTCTCCTTTTTTAATTTGAGAAGGGCCTATATAAGATGTGTTTTGCGACAAATAGCCTGATGAAACGCCAAACGGCACGCCAAGATAATTTGGGGTTATTTCTGGCAAAGCGCCTTCGCCACCATTAGGGTAAGCAAGGCGTTTCATTCTGAAAGTATCATTAGCTGCTTTTAATGTAGTAAATAAATATTCAGTTGGGCGTGGATAACGGGCCAGGGCCTGTGCTCCACTTGATGCATTATATCCCCAAGTCTCATAGAAAGGATTCAGTTTTCCAGTGCTTGCAACATAACCGGGATTCACAGTTACATCCAATCCATTTGCTAAAAAGCCTTCAGTTGTTGCCGCAGCTTTGTTGATCTCAGCAGTGATATAGGCATCACGACCAGTTATTCTGCTTTGGCGAATCAGAATTCTCAATTTCAAGCTATTTGCAAATTGGATCCATTTAGTGGCTGCTGTAGCCGCTCCGCCAGCACCAAACACAATATCAGATCCTACGGCACTTGGGGGAAGTGGATTTGCTTTTAAAATTGTGATAGCTGTATCAAGTACTTTGATCAGATCTTCGTAGATCGCTTTCTGGTCATCAAATTTCGGAGCAAGTGAGCTGGAGCCTTTTAGCGCATCACTATAAGGAATATTTCCATAAAGATCAACCATTATTTGATAGGTGTAAGCTTTCAATACCCTGGCTGCCCCTCCAAAATAAGCCAGTGTTCCGGTTGCACCTTTAGCCGCATAATCAAGGTCCTGCAGTATGTCATAATACCCACTCCAATAGTCAAAGTTGGTATTATTGAACTCGTATTTAAAAATGGTAGGACTAAGAATATAAGTGCTGGATTGTGTCCAATGGCCAGACCAATATTCACCTAATTCATTAGGTCCTAAAGTAGCTGCTATACGATTAGCACCAGCTGCAAACGTATAATCCGGCGTGGAACTGGGGAGTGCGTTGGGATTAGTATTTACATCCAGCCAGTCCTTTTGACAGCTGAACAGTGCAAATAATAAACACGCAGGAATAATTAAAAATTTTCTAAGTTTCATATCTGTAATTTTTTTGTATTTATTATTTAAAATTCAGATTCAAATTAATACCCAATTGTCTTACTGGCGGAGTTTGATCTGTATTGTTAATACCAATTCCATTACCAGTTGTAAAACTAAATTCAGGGTCTGCAAACTGGTTTGCTTTATCTACAATTGCAATCAGGTTACGACCATAAATAGCTATAGATGCTCCAGAGAATATTTTAGTTTTTGAAACCAGGTTATTAGAAAAACTGTATGAAAGATTTATGTCCCTCATTTTTATGAACCATGCTGGTGCAACAAAGTTTTCGTTGATATTACGATATGCAGTAACCCACAATTCATATTCAGCTTCTCTTGTCATGATCGTTGTATTTGGCACATACTTTCCTGACGCAGCATCGAGGTAAGAAGAATTAGGGAAAATATGAGGTTCCCTGTTTTCTGTCCATTTACCCGAACCAGTAAATGTCATTTGTTTGGCCAGGTCGCTAAACATTACATTTCCGCCCCTGTATTCCCAGTTAGTCGTCAAAGTAAAATTGGCAAAGCTTACAGAAGTACCTGCACCTAACATATATTTAGGAGTAACACGTCCAAATTCTTTCAATGGTCCTGTTGTAATAGGGTGGCCCTGTGATGGACTATTGGCAGCAGCATTAATAATAACCCGTCCCTGATCGTCCCTGGTATAGGATGTAGCTTTCAGCATTGGGTATGTCTGGTTCTCCATGACATAAGTACCACCATAAGTATATCCACTTACAAAAAATTCTTTTACGCCGGGATATAACTTAATAACTTTATTATCATTGATCGATCCACGCAGATTCAGGTCCCAGTTTACTTTTGATGTACGTAATAATTGAATTTTTACATCAGCTTCATAACCCCAGTTCTTAGTCTGACCAACATTTAATACAAGGTTACTAAAACCAGTTGAGGTTGGAATCTGTACTGTCAGGAGCTGTCCTTCGCTTTTTTGAGTGTAGTAGGCGAAATCAACATTTATCTTATTATTTAAAAATTGAAGCTCCGTACCAAACTCAAGTGTTCTTACGAATTCAGGCATTAACCCAGCATCCGGTAGGGTATTTCCGACACTGATACCAACCGTATTGCCGTAAGGAAAACTAGGTTGAGTGGGGAACGCAGGACTGGTAGCATTAGAAAAAGAAGGATCAAGACCATAAAGTTGAAGGTTATCATTACCATTTTTATTATAACCTGCCCTGAGTTTTATATATGACAAGAAATCAGTTTTTAAAACAGGGAGCAATTCTGTTATAACTGCTGAGGCATCCACACCTGCATAGGTATATGCATATTGTGAATAGTCCCTGTATGACTTATAAAACCTTGAAGATGCATCATGTCTTACAGTACCATGGAGAAATATCTTGTCTCTCCATCCAACTTGTGCATCTGCATAGTAACCATATTTTCTTTCTTCTGTGTTACTTTCACCACCACCCAGTTCACCACGACGATTGCTTACGTTATATATATTAGGAACCACAATGGAACTTGAGCTTACATTCGTATTCTTTGTTTTACGCATATACCCGTTAACACCAAGAATGCTTTTCAGCGTGAAATCTTTAAATTCCTTATTTACCAGGAATTGAAACTCATTGTTTATAAGATTTTCAGTGTTTGCAATGTCTGAAACACTTCCTTGCAGATCAGTCAACGCTCTTGTAATACCTGCTCCATCTCCCTGATCCCATGGAGCCGGAACTACTGCCGAATTTTTGGCCCATGCACTATGGAAAAATTGTCCTACTGTAGCTTTCTCCGTACGTGTATTGTTCATGCCTGAAAACTTGTTATAAGCAGTTAACCATGGAGTAAGTTTATAGGTCAATTCAAAAGTACCATTGAAATTGGCGTCCTGGTATTTTCTTCTATCATTATCCAGTCTGAAATATGGATTTGTATAATAGTCGTTATAATATTCATTTGGATGAGCAAACTTAGTGGTTTGCCAGTCCCTGTATTTATTCAAAGGAATGTATGCAGCCTGGTTTATACTTTCATTGTAGAAATTGAAAGATGTACGATCGTATCTCACCTGGACATAGTTAGCGCTAAATCCTACTTTTAATTTGCCGTATTCCTGTGAAGCTGAAAAACGAGCACCTGTTCTCACTGCTTTATCACCGGGTACGATCCCTTCTGTTGTATTATTCTCCCCGGAAAAGTAAAAGGTAGAGGTCTCACTACCGCCTGAAAATGAAACCTGGTTGTTTAATGTATAACCTGTGTTCCAGATGTCTTCCCTGATACCAGGTATTGCAGCGTAAGTAAGCATATTTACACTGCCATCCTGTAAGGTTCTTCCTGCTGGGCGAAGAGAACCATCATAAGCATCGCCATACTGCTGATTTTCGTAAGAACGCCAGTTATCTTTCAACCTGTCTAAATAGTTTGTTTTATAGCCGGCACCTCCGTAGCTGGTGGCATAATGCGAGCCGCTTCCATATTTATCCTGGAACTCGGCCATAATATTTATTTTCTCAGTATTGAATGAACTGCTGAAAGAAACTTTCATTTTTCCTTTTTGCCCTTTTTTCATTGTTACCACAATGGCACCATTGACCCCCTGGGAGCCGTACAATGTTGCCGCCTGTCCGCCTTTCAAAACGGTAATGCTTTCAACATCATTTGGGTTCAAAGAATTGAACATTGTAGATGAGCCGGGAGGCTGAGGCAATCCATCGATAACGATCAAAGCGTCATTGTTACCAGACATAGAGCGGTAACCACGAAGATTGAATTTAACAGCAGGATCAACGGATGCATTTGCATTGATGATGACCAATCCAGAAACTTTACCAGAAAGACCGGCAGCAATTTGTGGAGCACGGCCTACTGTAAGTTCAGCATTGGAAACTTTTGCAACT
>DATHDP010000093.1:0-39770 GCA_035318985.1 Chitinophagaceae bacterium | reverse complement strand
TAATTCCTGCTCGGTTACGTCAAGAGCAAGCACTATGGCAATATCAGTTTTTTTCAATGATAACAATTTATCCAATGCCTGTGCCTGCGCCACTGTACGGGGAAAACCATCAAACAAAAAACCATTTACTTCTTTGTGCCTGTCAAAAAAAGAATCTACCATACCGATCACCACTTCATCGGGGACCAACTGGCCATGATCGATAAATTTTTTTGCTTCTTTGCCAAGAGGGGTTTTATTAGCGATCTCTTCACGAAGCAGGTTGCCGGTAGAAAGATGGACAAGTCCATACTTTTCAACAAGCTTGTCTGATTGCGTGCCTTTACCACTTCCCGGGGGACCAAATAAAATTAAATTGAACATGTACTTGCTAACCTGTGTGAACGACAAATATAATGTCCCTTATCCAAAAATCATTGATGGGCACGGAATTGGTTAAAAACATTCAAACAGAACGGCTGTTTGTAATAAAATGTTAAGCCCTACCCATTGGCCGGCTAATGACAAACCAGCCTAGCTTTTTAAACGTAAATTTGTGTAATAAGAACAGAGCAAAATGAAACATCTATTGATATTATTGATCGTTGCCACTGCCTGCCAGCAATGCAGCTACTCCCAATCAACAAAAACAAAATTTGCAAAAATGGATACCATTAATAAAAAGAATAACCCGCTTTATTCAAATACCGATACATCGAAGGTGAATATAACTGACGAAGAATGGAAGAAAGTTCTTCCTGGTGATGTGTATCAAATAGCCCGCCTGAAAGGAACCGAAAGACCCTGGAGCAGCAAATATGAATCGTTTGATGAAAAAGGAACCTATTACTGTGCAGCCTGTGGCAATGCATTATTTAGAAGCGATACAAAATTTGAAAGCGGTTGTGGCTGGCCAAGTTTTTATGAACCGATTAGTAAAGAAAGTATTATTTACCTGGAAGATAATACACTTGGCATGAGCAGAACTGAAGTTGAATGCGGACGTTGCAAAGCACATTTAGGTCATGTGTTTGATGACGGACCAAAACCAACCGGTCTGCGTTACTGCATCAATGGTGTAGTACTTGATTTTGCAAAAGCAAAAGAAGCGGAAAAGAAATACAATGAGAAGAAAGAAGAAAAGCCAAATAATTAATCTCCGAAGGAGTCCTTTGGACAACTCATATTCCCTTTGAACTATTGCTCCCTCCCGCTGAGGGAGTTTTTTATTTTCCTTAACGAGCAGCCCTGAGTATATTTACCTCCCTAAAAATCAGCTCATGAAACAAAAGCTTAAACCACTATTCTTTCTTGTATTTACTTTTTTCTATGTTATTTCTTTTGGCCAATATAATTTGAAAGATCCGTTACCCGTAGACAAGAATGTGAAGGTTGGGAAACTGTCGAATGGTCTTACTTATTATATCCGTAAAAACGTAAAGCCTGAAAAGAAACTTGAGTTACGGCTTGCTGTAAATGCAGGGTCGGTTCTGGAAAATAATGACCAGCGTGGGTTAGCACATTTTATGGAGCATATGGGTTTTAATGGTTCCAAAAATTTTCCAAAGAATGAGCTGGTTGATTATTTACAAAAAACAGGAGTGGAGTTCGGCGCTGATCTGAATGCTTATACAAGTTTTGATGAAACAGTTTATATTTTACCGATCCCAACCGATGATGAAGCTGTTGTTGAGAAAGGGTTCACTGTTTTGGAAGATTGGGCCTTCAATAATTTGTTTGATAAAAATGAAATTGAAAAAGAACGGGGTGTTGTACTGGAAGAATCAAGATTAAGCAAAGGTTCTTCTGAAAGAATGAGCCGCCAGTATTTCCCACGATTATTCAATGGTTCGAAATATGGAGAACGTCTGCCAATTGGTAAAGATGAAGTATTAAAAACGTTCAAGCCTGAAACACTTAAGAATTTTTATAAAACATGGTACCGACCAAATCTTATAGCAGTAATAGTTGTCGGTGATATAGATCCGGCAGAGGCGGAGAAAAAGATCGTAGCTCATTTTTCTAAATTCACAAATCCTGCTAATGCAACTGCAAGACCTGCCATTATTCCAATAAAACAAAGAACTGCACCTGATGCAATGGTGGTGACTGATGATGAAGCCACCAATACTTTCCTGGAGGTCTTCAATTTTGTAAAGCCGGCAAAAAAATTAAAAACATGGAGCGACTATCGTGAAAGCACCGTGGAAGGCTTAGTAAGTTCTTTGATCAACCAGCGATTATCTGAATTAACACAAAAAGCAAACCCGCCGTTTGTTTTTGCCAATACAGGTTTTCAACCTTTTCTTCGGGGTTATAATTCTTTTACATCTTTTGCGGTGCTTGGCGAAGCGCCGATGCAGGATGCTATTGATGCATTAATTGGTGAAACTAATCGTGCAAGACAATTTGGGTTTTTGCAAACAGAACTCGATCGTGCAAAAGCAAGCTTGATGAACGCAGCAGAAAAATCTTTTAGAGAAAAAGATAAATCAGAGTCCGGAGCCATCGTTCAGCAGTATGTAAATAATTTTTTACAGGGCAACCCTATTCCCGGTGTTGAACATCGCTATAAATTTTTACAACAGGTTTTACCAACTATCAGTTTGCAGGAAATAAATGCGATCGCAAAACAAATGCCTTCTACTTCAAATGCATTTACATTGGTAGAAGCCCCCACAAAACAAAAAGATAAGTTGCCAAACAATGCCGACCTATTAAAGGCTCTTGTCGCGGCAAATAATAAACCTTTAAAAGCTTATGAAGAAAAAGCAGTTGCATCTGCATTGCTTGATAAGGAACCAATGCCCGGAAAAATTACGGCTGAAACAAAAAATGAAAAGCTGGGCACAACTGACCTTACTTTAAGCAATGGCGTTACGATAACCATAAAGCCGACAACACTAAAGAACGACGAAATACAAATGGATGCCTGGCGTTGGGGTGGATTTCACAAATATGGTATTGCTGATAAAGATAATGCCCAATATGCTTCAGTGCTTGTAGGGCAAATGGGAGTAAAGGATATGTCGCCAACTGATCTGAGAAAATTCATGGCTGGCAAAACAGTTTCCGTTACACCTTATATCAACAATCATGAAGAAGGTATTGAAGGCCGCAGCAGTGTAAAGGATTTTGAGACTTTTCTGCAACTGATGTATTTGTATTATACACAGCCAAGAAAAGATGAAGGTTTATTCAAATCATTTGTTACAAAAAATAAAGCAGGCCTTCAGTTTGCAAAGCAAGACCCGCAAACATGGTTCCAGGATACTCTTGGTAAAATTGTTTACAACAATAATCCATGGGCAAATGAACTTCCAACTCCCGAAGATTTTGATAATTTAAATCTTGATAAGTCATTTGCTATCTACAAAGAAATATTTGGCAATGCGAATGGCATGCATTACAGTTTTGTTGGCAATATCGATGTTGAAAAAGTAAAACCTCTTTTGGAAAAATATCTTGGATCCTTGCCTTCTGCACCAAAAGAAAATAAATTCAAAGACAATGGTATCAGGATGATCAAAGGAGCAACAGAAGCAAATCTGAAAAAAGGAAAAGAATCACAGGCAATGATCACTCTGATGTTTGAAGGTGAAACAGAATATAACCGTGAAGAGAAAATGGATCTCGCTGCATTGCTAGAAGTACTAAATATTAAGATCATTGAAAAGCTTCGTGAAGAAATGAGTGGTATCTATGGTGGAGGCATTGGCGGTACTGTTTATAAAAGGCCTTATGTTCATTATGCTATCACCGCAAGTTTACCATGCGGACCAGAGAATGTTGAAAAACTAACAAAGGCATTGCTTGACATTATAAAAAATGTACAGGAAAAAGGTGTAGAGCAAAAAGATCTTGACAAAGTAAAAGAGACGTGGAAAAAACAATATCATGTAAATCTTCAAAGCAATGATTATTGGCTTGGCGTATTGTCAAATGCATTTATTGACCAGACAAATCCGGAAAATGTATTGGATTATGAACAAAAGGTGAATGCTATCACTGTTGAGGACTTACAAAAAGCAGCAAAGAAATTTTTGACATTAAATAATATGGTGAAGGCTGTTCTTTATCCTGAGAGTTCAAGCGTTCCACAAGGAGTGAAGACGGTGAAGCCATTTTAGGCTAAGAGATTAAAAGAGAGAAAGAGGAAAGAGACGAGAATAATACTCGTCTCTTTTTCATTTTATGGTATAACATAAAAATCTATTTAAAACTCTTGTCTCCTTTTCTCTTTTAATCTCTTAGCCCACCGTTCCAACCATTTTTTTTCTGCAATGCTTCTTTTTAAGTAAGTTTATTTTTTTTAAACATCACATGCAATGAGAAAAACTATTCTGCTTGGTGCTTTCGGCACTTTGATCTGTTTATTTACTACAGCACAAAAACTAAGTCTTGAACAATTTAAAAACTGGAAACCACGCAATATCGGCCCGGCTGGTATGAGTGGCCGTATCACAACAATTGATGTTGTGTTAGAGAATCCAAATATCATTTATCTCGGCGCTGCTTCCGGCGGTGTATGGAAAACAGAGAACAGCGGCAATTCATGGACGCCGGTGTTTGATGATCAGTCAACACAAAATATCGGTTCAGTTGCTGTTCAGCAATCAAATCCAAACATTGTTTGGGTTGGAACAGGTGAGGGCAATCCAAGAAATTCATTGAATATCGGTGAAGGAATTTTTAAAACATTGGATGCAGGTAAAACATGGAAAAGAATGGGATTGGAGAATACAAGAAACATCCATCGCATTATTGTTGATCCTGTTAATCCAAATACTGTGTATGCCGCTGCTATTGGAAACCCTTACGGCATTCATCCTGAAAGAGGAGTTTTTAAAACAACTGATGGCGGCGAAACATGGGCAAAAATTTTATATACCAACGATACTTCAGGTTGTGCTGATCTTGTAATGGATCCATCAAATCCCAATCGTTTATTAGCAAATATGTGGCAGCATCGTCGTACACCATGGGATTTTAAAAGTGGTGGACCGGGCAGTGGATTGTATTTAACAATCGATGGAGGCAAGACATGGAAGAAACTTGGTAAGGATGATGGCTTACCTGATGGAACTTATGGAAGAGTTGGTTTGGCGTATGCAACCAATGATCCTCGTCGTGTGTATGCAATGGTGGAAGCAACAAAAAATGGTTTATACAAAAGCGATGATGGTGGTACCAAATGGGAATTGGTAACAAATGATGCAAGATGGGTAACCAACCGGCCTTTTTATTTCCAGGATATTCGTGTTGATCCGCAAAATGAAAATCGTTTATACAATATTCATGACCAGGTAGAGGTAAGTGAAGATGGTGGTAAAACCTTCTCTACTCTGATCCCATATTCAGGTATTCATCCTGATCACCATGCATGGTGGATACATCCGAAAAACGGAAATTTTATGATCGAAGGGAATGATGGTGGCATTGGTATCACACATGACCGCGGTAAGAACTGGGTATTTGATGATAAACTTCCTGTTGGGCAGTTTTATCATATCAATGTTGACAATGAAATGCCTTATAATGTAATGGGTGGTATGCAGGATAATGGAAGCTGGCATGGCCCAGCATATACATGGATCAATGCGGGTATAAAAAATTATTATTGGAACAATGTCGGAGGTGGCGATGGTTTTGACGTGATGCCAGATGCTGAAGATGCAAGCTGGGTTTTTAGTGAAAGCCAGGGAGGAAATGTTGGTCGTCGAAATTGGAAAACAGGTGAAAGTTGGTTTGTAAAACCGCCAACATTGGATCCAAAACAAATGTTGCGCTGGAACTGGAACACGGCGATGGCACAGGATCCATTCGATAAAAAAACAATTTATCTCGGCAGCCAGTTCGTTCATAAGAGCACAGATAAAGGGGTGAGCTGGCAAGTGATATCGCCGGATCTTACAACAAATGATTCTGTAAAGATCAAAGCATTTCAAAATACAGGTGGAATTACATTGGATGTAACCGGTGCTGAAACACATTGTACTATTATTACACTCTCTCCTTCAGCAAAAGAACAGGGAACAATTTGGGCAGGCACTGACGATGGGAATGTGCAGTTGACAAGAGATGGTGGAAAAACATGGACGAGTTTTCGCGGAAAAATTCCAGGAATGCCAATGAGTTGCTGGATACCACAGATAACTGCATCACGTCACAATGCAGGTGAAGCATTTGTTGTGGCCAATGATTATCGTCGTGGTGATTTCAAACCATATATTTTCCGTACAACTGATTATGGAAAAACATGGACAAGGATCGTAGATGAAAACAAAGTAAAGGGTTATGCATTGTGTATGATACAAGATCCTGTTGAACCTAATTTAATTTTTGTTGGAACAGAACATGGATTATGGATAAGCTTAGATAATGGCGATACTTATCAGCAATGGAAAAATGGTTATCCTTCAGTTTCAACTTATGACCTGGCAATACAGGAAAGAGAAGCTGATCTTGCCATCGCAACTTTCGGCAGATCACTTTGGATACTCGATGATATCCGTCCGTTAAGAAAAGCAGCATCGAATAAAGGAATGGCAATGACAAATCCGATAACAGTGTTCAATGCACCTGAAGCATACCAGGCACAGTATCGTGCTGCTACCGGTTATGAATGGAGTGTAGATGGTTTATGGGATGCAGATAACAGGAGACGTGGTGCAGAAATTTCATTTTATATAAACAGACCACAAAGACCAGCGGGACAAACAGCACCATCGGGAGATAATCAACAACAAATGCCAGCTCCGCAACAACAAGGCGGTGGAGGTGGAGGAGGCGGCCGTGGTGGTGGCGGAGGCTTTGGCGGTGGTCAGGGAGGACAGGGACAGGGTAGTGTAAGAAGAGGTGATAGTGCAATGGTTAGAATTTTTAATGAGAAGAATGAATTGATAAGAACAATTCGCTGGAATGTCGACAGTGGTTTTAATCGTCAGTATTGGGGAATGGAAGAAAAAGGTTTCCGTCAACCAGGCTCACCAAAACCAATACCGGGTTCACCAGAGCCGGGGGGTTTCCAGGTTTTGCCTGGCACCTATAAAGTGATAGTTACTTATGCAAGAGCATACGATTCGACTTATGTTACTGTAAAAGATGATCCAAGATTGGGTAATCGAAACGATATAAAGATCGCTCAACGAAAAATTTATGATCGTTTAAGAAAATCTGCAGATAAATTAACTGAAGGCATGGATCGATTAACGGAAGCAGAAGAAGTTTGTACAAAAATGCAGGCTCAATTAAAAGGTGTAGAAGGAAAAGAAGCCGATTCATTAAGAAAGACAACAACCAAAATGCAGGAGGAGATAAAATCTATCCGTGAAAGCATTAGTGGCAAAACATCTGACAGGCAGGGTTTATCAAGAAGTCCATTTGAAGTAACGGTAATGACCCAGATGCAGGCAGCCCAGCAATCAATAGGAAGTAAGATGGTAGTTCCCGGGCAGCAGGAAGAAACAATGGTGGCCAATGCAGAAACCGCTACTGCCGATGTGGTACAAAGGATCAATACATTCTTTGATGGCAAATGGAAAGATTACCGCAGTCTTGTAGAAGGAACAAAAGTGAACTTGTTCAAGGATTATAAGCCGATCCAATAATAATTGAAAAAATAAAAGTCGAGGGTTGAAAGTTCATAGAGCTTTCAACCCTTTTCCAGGCAACTATATATGAGTTGGGACAAGCATAAAATTTCACTAACTTTCTGCATGTCTTTAAATGCAATTGGTTTGATTCTAAATATAGCAGGAACATTATTGATAATCCTGTTTGGTTTTCCGACAAAAATAATTGATGAGCGGGGCCCATCTTTAATAGCTGAATATAGTGATGAAGAGATCTCTGAAATACGTAGAAAGAATAAGCAAACAATACAGTTAGGTATTCTTGGAATTTCTTTAATCGGATTGGGTTTTTTTTTTCAATTAGCTTTCCAATTTCGTTGATTGTTTGGAATTTTGCCTTTGGTCTAACAGGTATATAGCACCCTTTTCCATTGCTAACAATCGTTCTGGTTTTCTCCATCATTCCTTTTACATTTGCAGCAAAATAAAGGGCATGAAGTTGTCACATTTATCAGAGACATTGATAGGTTCAGAAATTGTAAAATTGGGTGGTGAGATCCGTGAAAAGATGAGACAAGGTGAAAAGATCTACAATTTTACCGTAGGTGATTTTGATCCTTCCATTTTTCCCATCCCTAAAGAACTGGAAGATGAGATTGTAACTGCTTACCGGAATCATTTCACTAATTATCCTGCAGCAGAAGGTAATCTTGATCTTCGTGAAGCCATTGTTTCTTTTATGAAAGAATGGGAAAAGCTTGATTATTCATTAGGCGAGATACTTGTTTCATCTGGTGGTCGTCCACTTATTTATGCTACTTATCGTGCTATTTGTGATAAAGGTGATAAAGTAATTTATGCAGTGCCATCATGGAACAATAATCACTACACTCATTTTGTAGAAGGTGAACATGTAGTGATTGAAGCAACAGCAGAAAATAATTTTATGCCAACGGCTGATGATATTCGTCCGCATATAAAAGAAGCAACACTTATTTCATTGTGCTCTCCGCAAAATCCAACCGGTACCACATTTTCAAAAAAAGAATTAGAAGCTATCTGTGACCTGGTGCTTGAAGAAAATGCAAGAAGAAGCGAAAAAGAAAAGAAAGTGTTTATCATGTATGATCAGATGTACTGGCATTTGACTTACGGCGATATCAAACATTATAATCCCGTTTCATTAAGACCGGAGATGCGTAACTATACCATCTTCATTGATGCGATCAGTAAAGTATTTGCAGCAACTGGTGTGAGAGTAGGATGGAGCATGGGACCAGCATCAGTTATTAATAAAATGAAATCAATTCTTGGCCACGTGGGTGCATGGGCGCCGATGGCAGAACAAAAAGCAACTGCAATTTTTTTAGGTAAGAAAAAAGAAATTGAAAATTACCTGCTTCAATTCAAAAATGGAATAGAAGAAAGATTGCGGGACATTCATGCAGGCTTCATGAAGTTAAAAAAAGAAGGGTTGCCTGTTGATTGTATCACCCCTGAAGCCGCAATTTATTTAACTATAAAAATAGACGCTGCCGGTAAAAAAACAGCAGAAGGAAAAATATTAGAAACACAAGGCGATGTAACTGCTTATGTTCTAAACGAAGCTGGTTTGGCAATCGTTCCCTTTTATGCATTTGGCAGCAGTCGAAGCAATCCCTGGTACCGACTCAGCGTTGGTACTTGCAAAAAAGAAGAGATCAATGAAATGATTAGCAGATTGGGTGAGGCATTGCGAAAATTACAGTAGGAAAATTTAAGGTTATTCTTATAAAGACCGATTCAGCAGAAAAGCCAGGTTTAAGATTTGCAACCTTTCTTCTAAACAAATTGAAGGAAGAGGGCTTTGTTTTTCGAAAATCAAAAAATGAATTCGTTCAGGAATTTGAATATGGTAAGAGAATTATATCACTTTTTTTTATTTCCACTGCCGGTATAATTAGCAATATCCAAGTCCACTATATTATCATCTTTACTGAATTGGAAAAACATTTTAAAAAGATATTTCCAAAATATGGCTGGACTAATTGGACTATCGTTTGTAATCTTAATTGGACAAAAGAATGGCTTTATGATAGAAAGCATCAGGGATATACAGATGAGTCTATTAATATAGCCGCTGTGGAGTTTTTTGAAAAGATCAAACCTGAAATTGATAGTTTAAGAGAAAAATTCAAAGATTATCCAAGTTTATACTTCGAGTATAACAAAGAGCCTATTGGCTTTTTAGAATATTTACCAAGAATTGAGAAACGCATCATTAGTGGATTAATTCTAGCTAAATGGTTTCAACCGAATGATTATGAAAGATTAAAAACAGAATATCGTAAACTTTTTGAAAATTATAAGGGACAGGACAAGGAAGAAGTAAAATTGGAACTGGAAACTGGATTTGACTATCTAGATAAAAATTTAATTCCTGCCATTCATCCATAAAATTTTTTCTCAGTAAAAAATTATCTTAACTTCTCTACACTAAAATTTATTGCCATGAGAAGTGTAGTCCTATCGGGCCTGTTCATTGTCTCTGCAATTTCAATGAATGCCCAAAAACTTTCTTTAACTCCACAAGCGGGTTTTGAAAATTCAAGAACATCTGTTAATTACAATGACCTTGGCTCGTTTGCTCCGCTTGGAGGGGAGTTTAACCCGCAGGTTAGTTTGCGTCTTGATTATAAATTCAAACAAGGCTTTGGCCCTTATATTGGAGCAAGCACCAGCCGATCAGGAGTATTGTATGGTTTTAATGATATCGAGAATGGAATGGGTTCATATGTTGCAACAAAAGCAAATATGCAATTACGAATGGAAGCAGGTTATCAGTATACAACGAAGCCGATCTTTTTTAATAACGCAAAGCAATCAACAAGCACATCGAAAACTAAATCATCTGGCAAAGGTTCCTGCGGTAGTTATTATTATCGCAGTAATTGTTCAAGAAGTTATTCTTCGCGGTCAAGTCATTGCCAAAACAAAAATACAGCTACGAAAAAAGCTGAAAACAAAAATAAAGGCGGATGGATTCGTTTGCAGCCATCTATGGGTATAGGATACATTGCCGCTCCAAAAACAGATATTGTTACAAAAACAGATGGCACTCTAACAGCTTATGAATATCGTGCCGGCAATTGGAACACAGCTTTTCTTACAGGAATGGGTTTTGAATTTGGGAGAAACAATCAAAGACTGCTGAATGTAAGCATCAATTATTTCGCAGGTATAGGTAATATGGATAAACAAACTATTTCCAGCGAATCAGGTATAAAAACAAATTATGCAACACTTGAATCAAAAGCATCAGGATGGAATATGAGGATCGGGATCCCATTTACTCTTGCAGAAAAGAAAACCACCAAACAAAAAAATACAAACAAAGCAAATAGAGCAACCTCCTGCGACAGAATAAGAACTGAATATAAATATCGCTGTAGAATGCAATAACGATTTTAAGCTTAACTAAAAAAGGAGAAGATCAAACTTCTCCTTTTTATATTAATAATGTGCAATGGGATCCGGAGTACCGTCGGGATCATTTTTAGCAACACCAGAACTTGTAATGTCTCTTCCACGTAACAACAACAAGCCCGCAACATGTGGTGCCGCCATTGAGGTGCCGCTTGCATAAGCATACTTATTATCCATCCATGTCGATAATATGCGAACTCCGGGGGCGGCAAAATCAACTACATCGTTTCCATAGTTAGAAAATGAAGCAAAATTATCAAGACTATCAATTGCTGATACCGTATAAACATTGGAAGCATTGACCCTTGCCGGAGAATTAATATTTGCCAGTTTGTTATCATTGCCTGCTGCAATTGCAAAATAAATTCCTCTC
This sequence comes from Chitinophagaceae bacterium, assembly GCA_035318985.1. Classification (GTDB taxonomy): domain Bacteria; phylum Bacteroidota; class Bacteroidia; order Chitinophagales; family Chitinophagaceae; genus VBAS01. The sequence continues at coordinate 28,379 of DATHDP010000093.1, read as the reverse complement.
GCTGCTGTATTTTTCACTTGTTGATCAAGAATGCCAGAGCCTGATTCTCCACCGACACTCATATTAACCACATCTCCTACGTCTGCAACTGTATTTATATATGCTAAAGCTTGTATGATATAAGATAAATTGCCTTCCCCGTCTTTATCCAATACTTTAAGTGCAACAAGAGAGGCACCAGAAGCAACACCTAATACACCGATTGTATTATTTTTTGCACCTATTATTCCTGCCACATGTGTACCATGTCCATTCTGATCATCAGCAGATGTTTGTCCCTCAACAAATGAACGGCTTCTTGCCTGATCAACTGTCAGATCAGGATGATCAAAGTCTATTCCTGAATCAACGATCCACGCTGTTTTACCAATACCATTTCCATAACCAATTCTGTTAATATTCCATGTAACTAATCTTGGCGCAACAACAGTGAAACATGATCCTAATGAAATAACCCTGTCGGGTTCTATTGCTTCAATTGATCCATCATGTCGCAAAGCTTCTGCCTGATCTCCGGTCATGGTTGCTATAAAACCGCCGGGCTCACCAGCAAATGATGTCTTTAATGCTGAAACATCAATGGTGTTTCTTTGCAAAATATTTTTACTTAACTGGTCAAGACTGATACGAGATGCTGTTCGTGAATTAATGACAGAATTAAATGCGACGATATATTGACTCGCTTTTATTTCACCACTGCCTGTTGACGATCTCATGACACATTCATTGTCGCCGGAGCTATTGCTGATTGGATCATTATTCTTTTTACAGGAAGCAATGAAAAAGATCATACCCAAAAGAAAAATATACTTCTGCATGTGTGTGATGTTTTTTCTTGCTAACGCAACCATATTTGCAGATATTGATTCGTGCAAAAGGCTTTAACAAGGCTTTACATCAATGCGAGAATAATGCCGTGATTTGTGAAAAGACTAAGTGGGATACTTTAAACTTTGCTAAAAAATTGTTGTCAATTTTTGTTCAGTAAAAACCTGAATGGTTTTAATTGATGCTTGTGGTAAATTTTGATAAGCTTTGATCTTTGGGTTGTGATCCGGTTGCGAAGGACCAGTTCATGAGTTTGACAAAATGCATTTGCTGATTCAGCATATAGAAAAAGATGCTCCAGGTTGATCAATTCCTTTTCAAGAGCCTTCTCACTCATCAGCGCTGTTTTTGATAACAACACCAATTCTCTTTCTCTATTCGGGGTTTTCATTTCAATTACACAATTACATTAATAGCCGACCATTCCTTTTTTATTCGGACAGCCGCAATCGTTACCCTTGGCCTTGCTGGTATAATAGTTTTTATTGCAGCCAGCGGCTCCAACAGCTACTATTAATAACACAGCAAAAAATATCTTGTTTAATCTCTTCATAAATAGATTTCTAAATTAAACTATTTTACGGGCAATTTAGTATACCAATTGCTAATTGCTGCAAAAAATATATGACCTCATTAGCTGGTAAAAAGCTGCTTGTAGCCCCTCTTGATTGGGGACTGGGCCATGCAACCCGTTGTGTGCCGATTATCAGTGATTTATTAAATAACGATTGCGAGGTTTGGCTTGCGGGCGAAGAAGCACAGGAAAAATTACTAAGGGAAGAATTCCCTTCTCTGTCTTTTTTACCATTGAAGGGTTATCGAATAAAATATGCAAAAAATGGTCTAACAGGTAAGATCCTTTTACAGATCCCATCCATTCTTAGAACAATAAAAGAAGAAAATAAGTGGCTAAAAGAGCAGGTGAGCAAATTCGGTTTTGAAGCAGTGATCTCCGATAATCGTTATGGCCTTTATCATGAAAAGGTTTTTTCTGTTTTTATCACTCACCAGCTATACATCAAAAGCTCTTTGGGAAAATGGAGTGAAAAAGTATTACAGCAATGGAATTATAAATTCATTAACCGGTTTCATGAATGCTGGATACCGGATGAAAAAGGAGAAAATAATTTAGCGGGTGCATTGTCGCATCCTGTAAAACTTCCATCAATCCCCACAAAATATATTGGTCCATTATCAAGATTTGAGAGAAAGAATATCGATGAGATAAAAAATCATTTATTAATTATTCTTTCAGGACCAGAGCCACAACGGACAATTTTAGAAAATAAAGTTGTGGATCAAATTGTAAATTATCCTGCAACAGCAACAATTGTAAGAGGGTTGCCGGGAGAAAAAAATATTATCCCATCAACAAACACCATCCATTTTTATAACCATCTTTCATCCGAAGAATTAAATAGGGAGGCAATGAAAGCTGAGTTCATCATTAGCCGAAGTGGTTATAGTACAGTTATGGATATTTCGGCCTTGAGAAAAAAAAGCATCCTGATCCCAACACCCGGACAAACGGAACAAGAATATCTTGGAGATCATCTTATGAAAAAACAATTTTCTTTTTGTGTAGATCAAAATAATTTTTCGTTACTGAAGAATGTTGAAGAGGCCAGGAATTTTGAATACCTTCTTTAAGTCTAATAATTGAAACCGGAAGCCAAAGCACATATAACTGTTCTTAGCACTAATCTTTTCTTTGCTATCAATTTCAGTTTGGTAAAATATGTTTCACCGGCACTCATACCACCTTATGCTGTAAATATTCTCAGGGTTGGCGTTAGTCTTATTCTTTTTTGGTTATTATGGACATTGAGTGATGTAAAGCCTCATATAAAGAAAAAACACTGGGGCCGGTTCTTCCTTTGCGGATTAACTGGCATTGCCATTAATCAAATGTTCTTTATTAAAGGTCTTACTTATACATCCGCTATTCATGCATCGTTACTCATTTTATTAACTCCCATTCTTATATCTGTATTTGCTTTTGCAGTGCTGAAAGAAAAAGTTACAATCGTAAAAGCATTAGGTTTAGCATTGGGAATAGGCGGAGCAGTGTTATTGATCCTTTCAAAAGAGCAATCATCCTCGGCTACCAATTATTTGTTTGGTGACCTGCTGATCATTATCAATGCAATTTCTTATACTGTTTATTTTATAATTGTAAAACCATTGATGGCCGAATATCCGCCTCTGCATGTAGTTAGGTGGGTTTTTACTTTCGGTTTCCTTATGATACTCCCGTTCGGATGGAATGAATTTGTCTCAATTCCATGGGAAAAATTAGAATGGTCGCATTATTTGTCGATCCTGTTTGTCGTTGTGCCCGGAACTTTCCTTGCTTATTTCTTTAATATTTATGGTATACAACACCTGGGAGCCGGAACTACAGGTTCATATATTTACACGCAACCTGTATTTGCAACGCTGATCGCTGTTTTCTTTTTTCATGAACATCTGACAGCTCCTAAATTGCTTGCTGGTATTATGATCTTTCTCGGAGTATTCCTTGTAAGTTTAAAAAGAGGATCATTGAACAAGAGCCTTGGGGTAATCGAAGAATAGAAATTTCTTTTTCGCTTCTTTGAATTTATTCCATTTTCTTGCTTCGATGGATACGGCAAAGATGCCGCATGTTGGAATGTTATCTATTCTTATATCTTCAGTAAGGCTGTTTGCAAATTCTGTGATACCGGGGTTGTGAGAAAAGATAGCAACACAATCAAAGTCATCATTCAGTTTTTCAACAACACTATTAAAAGCTTCATCACTCGCCATATATAACTCGGTTTTTAAAACCAAATCGTCCTTTTCTTTTTTATATCGCTTTGCAAAAACTTCGGCAGTTTTTCTTGCACGTCTCGCAGGGCTTGTAACAAATGCATCGATCTTTATTCCTCTTTCATACAATCTTTCTGCCATTGCGGGAGCATCTTTTTTACCACGTTCATTTAATGGACGTTCATAATCGCTCAGCGCCGGATCATCCCAGCTGCTTTTTGCATGACGTATAAGAAGTAATGTTTTCACTTATTAAAATTAAATCTAAAATCTGCAATCGCAATTTTAAATTTTTAGTAGCCCCTTACATTCTTTCCTTCCATGTAGTTCATAAATGCTTTGTTCACTACTTTATTTCCGCCTGGTGTGGGATAGTTGCCCGTGAAATACCAATCACCGAGATTGCTTGGGCAGGCGGCATGAAGATTTTCTATTGTTTGGTAAATAACCTGTACAGGGATACCCAGGTTTTTTGGAGTAACTAATTCAGCGATCTTGTTCGTGATCTCGTCAATCGTAAATAACTTATAAATTCTTTTTACAACATTTTCTGTATGCAATTGATTGCTGCGGTTTAATTCTTTGCAATGGTCATATATCTCCTGCAAACAAGCTTCCTTGTTTCTTTCTTTCAATAAAACTGCTACAGCCTGGAACGCAACAAACTCTCCCATTTTACTCATATCAATACCATAACAATCCGGATAACGAATTTGAGGTGAGGAAGAGACAACAATAATTTTCTTAGGCTCTAATCTTGAAAGCATACGAATAATACTTTCTCTCAATGTTGTGCCACGAACAATTGAATCATCGATCACTACCAACGTATCTATTCCTTTTCTTACAGTACCATAAGTAATATCATAAACGTGTTGCACCATCTCACTACGGCTGGAGTCTTCCGTAATAAAAGTCCGCATCTTCACATCTTTGATCGCTATTTTTTCTATCCGGATCCGGCGACTAACCATTTCTGCCAACTTCTCCGGATCATAATCCCTGCCCCAACTTAAAATTCTTTCTATCTTAACCTTATTCAAAAAATCTTCCATCCCTTTCAGCATTCCATAAAAGGCGGTTTCGGCTGTGTTCGGTATAAAAGAAAAAATAGTATTCTTCAGATCATGATCGATAGCATTCAATACTTGTTCAGTTAAATTATATCCTAATTGGTTTCTTTCACGATAGATCTTTTCATCACTGCCACGGGAAAAATAAATTCGTTCAAAGCTGCAAGCTTTCCTTTCTTTTGGTTCTAAAATCTGCGCTACTTCAATTATTCCTTTCTCATCAACTATCAATGCCTGACCGGGCATTAATTCTTTTACTTCATTTTCTCCAACATTAAAACTTGTACGAATAGCGGCTCGTTCTGATGCGGCAACTACCACTTCATCATTTACATAATAATAAGAAGGGCGGATACCATGTGCATCACGAAAAACAAAACCAATTCCATTTCCCGTCATTCCGCCGACATGAAAGCCACCATCAAGTATTGGCAAAACTTTCTTCAACACTTTTTTAATATCTAATTTTTCGGGAGATGCTTCGTCTTCACGACAGAGATAAGTGTGCATCAACTCGATCATTGCAGCAAGATCACTGAAACGTGTATTCTCATGTGGTTCTTTTCCTGCTAATGCAAACAACTCATCGGAGTTAACGATATTAAAATTTCCTGCTAATGCAAGATTTCGTGCAGGTATCGTATCACGATTAATAAAAGGATGACAGTATTCTAATTTGTTTTTTCCCTGCGTGCCATAACGAAGATGACCTAACAACAATTCACCTAAAAAATTTACATGGCCTTTCATTAATCCCGGGTGATTCCTGATACCGGGATGATATTTTTCCAGTTCTTCTAATTCCTTACCAACTTGCTGAAAAATATCTGCGATCGCTTGTGACGCATTACTGCGCATACGATTCATGAAAGGATAACCGGGTTCTACATCCAGCTTTACGGTCGCAATACCGGCGCCATCCTGGCCGCGGTTATGTTGTTTCTCCATCAGCAGGTAGAGTTTATTAAGACCCCACATCACTGTGCCATATTTTTGATGGTAATATGAGAAAGGCTTCCGCAGGCGGATGAATGCTAAGCCACATTCGTGTTTGATCGGGTCACTCATTTATCTCTTCAGAAAGGAAGGCGCAAAGGTATGGCTTGCACACCAATTAGGCAATTCCGGAATTTAGATAATTATTGGTAAATCTTTTCAAAATAACCTATTTTGTCATACCTTGATTTAGCTCCGAGTCTAACAAGCATTTGAATAAGATTTCTCAATCAATCATTGATCCGGCTGATTGACGTCACACACAAAAACTGGTCTTTTCAAAGTAATTCGAGATCAAATCATTGAACCTTTGTTTGTCATGTGGAAAACATTTATCTTTTTTAAATCCTTTATCGTCTCTTTTCTTTTCAGCTTTCAATCTATTGGCCAGGATTACATTCACCCAGAGTTTTCCAGTTTAAAACAAAAAGAATTTTCACTTCCAAAACATTATTCTATAAGGTTTGATTCCCTGACCTATTCATCACTGACCTATAAAAAAGATCTTTCATTTTCTGTCTATTCAAATCAATATTTCCAAAGTAAAATAGACAGCATTAAGCCTGGAGGAAAAACTCCTTATCAACATTTACTTCGTAATGAATACAGTTCTTTCTGGAAAAAAGCCGGAAGGGGAGAATTGATGATTGGTGGTATCGAGTTAATTGGAATGGCTACTTTAATGCTAATGCCAAAAGAAGTGACCAAATGGGAACCGGGTTGGATAAAGTCTGCGGAAAAAAATCTTGCACGGGCATTTTCAACACTCCCGGTTTGGGATCATGATGACTGGGCCCTCAACTATATTGGTCATCCTATCGCCGGCTCTTATTACTATAATGCAGTAAGAAGTCAGAATGCTACGCGGTTCCAGTCCTTTTTGTTTGCAACAGTTCAGTCTTGCATATGGGAATATGTAATTGAAGGAACAGCAGAAAGACCCAGCATCCAGGATTTGTTCGTTACTCCTGTTGTAGGATCCTTATTAGGAGAGCCAATTCATCTTGCAACGATGAGTATGCGTAAAAATGGATTCCAGTTTTTTGAAAAAGTTTTTGTGCTGTTATTTAACCCAATGTTCGTGATCAATAATGGATTTGGGCCTAAGCACAACCCGCCACTTAAAAAGAAATTTTAGAATGCTTTCTGCTTTTCCCCGATCCACTTCGTAAGATCTGTACAGCTTTTTATTTCATCATCGATCATGATATAATAAGTTGGCACCTTATCTTTCATCCATTTTTCAAGAGTCTTTTGTTTTTTTTCTTCCAGTGCCATTGTTGATATGCGGCTAAAATCATCCTTCATATTCAGGCGATGTGGTTCGCTTCTGCTTTTATAATGTACAATGCGTACGCCTTTTTTTCCATTTTCTTCAAAAACTACAGGTTGAGAATATTCACCGGGTTTAAGCTTATCGAGCATTGCAACAAGATCCTTATCGAGAAGATCAATAGTTACATAAGGACCTCCATCGCGACCCAAAAAATATGGCCCGCTAAATTTTGCTTGCTCATCTTCTGTATAACGTGTTGCAGCAGCGGCAAAAGTTAAAGTACCGGCAATAATCTTTGATCTTACTGTATCAGCCTTTGCCATCGAAGCTTTCACTTCGGTATCCGTTATCGGAGTTGTGCGCAATATATGACGGACCACCGCATCATCCCCGATACGTTTTACCAGTTGTATAAGATGATAGCCAAATTTTGATTTGATAGGGCCTATCATGTCACCTTCATTTTTCAAACGGAAACAAGCAGCTAAGAAATTGGGATCCCATGTTTTTTCGTAACGGTTTACCTGGTATTGACCTCCTCTCTCCTTACTTCCCGGGTCTTCGGAAAATCGTTGTGCCAGTTGCTCAAACGTAGCCAGTTTCATTTCAACCTGTTTTTTATAATTGAGCAATTCATCCATTACAAATTTCTCTAGATCACGATTGCCCTTTGGATAAAAAACAATTTGACCAATCTCTAATTCCGATTCGAAAAAGGGAAGACTATCTTTTGGAACTTTTTCGTAAAATATTTTTACTTCATTGGGAGTGATGTGAACATTCTCCACTATTTTTCTTTGCATTGCCTCTGCCAGCTTTTGCTCCTTCACTGTTTCTCTTGCATCTTCTTTTATCTGGTAAATAGATTTGCCTGCAATTTCTTCCAATGCCTCCTGCGTACCATAAGCATTAATGTATTTACGAATGCGGTTATCAAGATCAGCTTCTATTTCTTCGTCTGATATAGGTAAAGAATCTTTTTCTGCCTGCAGCATCAATACTTTTGAGATCAATGCCTGCTCCATCAATACACAATTAGCATTATCTGGAACCTGGTTACCGTTCCTGACTGCATCGGCAATGGTATTTTGAATATCAGAATAAAGGATGATCCTGTCACCGACAATAGCAAGTATTTTATCAGCTACTACTTTTGCTGATTGCCCTTGTGCAGCAAAATTTGCTGCAATTAAATAGACCAGGCTGAGTGTAAATATTTTCTTCATAACCAGGATTTGAATCCCAAAAGTAAATTTGATTAACAGAGGAAATAAGCGGGTCGGGTTTATTAACAAAAGTTTTTCTGGAAGCTGAACACTGGATGCTGGGTGCTAGATACTGGATACTAGGATCTGACATCTGCTATCCAGCATCTTAAAGCGTTCTCTTCACTTCTTCTTCCTCAAACGCTTCTACCACATCCCCGACTTTAATATCATTATAATTTTTGATCATTAATCCACATTCCATGCCTGCCTGTACTTCTTTTACATCATCTTTAAACCTCTTTAAAGATGTTAGTTCCGCATAGGCGCCTTCACCGGTTGGATAGGTAACGATACCATCCCTGATAAGACGAACTTTAGAATCTCTCTTTATTTTTCCATCTCTTACATAACATCCTGCTACGATCACCTTATCAAACTTGAATACTTCTCTTATCTCTACGTTGGCAACGATCTTTTCCTGTATTGTTGGCTCCAGCATTCCTTCCATCGCCATCTTTATTTCATCAATTACCTTGTAAATGATGGAATACATCTTTATTTCAATCGCTTCGTTTTCTGCAAGTCTTGCGGCCTGTTGTGAAGGACGAACATTAAAACCAATGATGATCGCATCAGATGCGTTAGCAAGTGTTACATCGCTTTCAGTGATTTGTCCAACACCTTTATGAATAACCCGTACAACAATTTCCTGTGTACTTAATTTCTGCAAGCTATCGCTTAATGCTTCCACAGAGCCATCCACGTCACCTTTGATGATCACATTCAGTTCTTTGAAATTACCAAGGGCCAAACGACGACCGATCTCATCAAGTGTAATATGTTTTTTGGTTCGGATACCTTGCTCACGAAGTATCTGTGCACGGCGATAAGCAATTTCTTTTGCCTCTGCTTCATCATCATACACTTTGAATTTTTCACCTGCCTGCGGAGCACCGTTCAAACCAAGGATCAACACAGGTGCTGAAGGTGGTGCTTCTTCCTTCTTCTTATTCCTTTCATTGAACATTGCTTTCACTCTTCCAAAATGCTGACCACTTACCACAAGGTCTCCGCCTTTCAAAGTACCATTCTGAACAAGTACAGTTGCTACATATCCGCGTCCTTTATCTAATGTTGCTTCGATAATAGTGCCGCTTGCTTCACGATCAGGATTTGCTTTTAAGTCAAGCAATTCTGCCTCCAATAATATTTTTTCTAATAGCTGATCTACATTCAATCCCTTCTTTGCAGAAATTTCCTGGCTCTGAAATTTACCGCCCCAAGCTTCTACCAGTAAGTTCATTTGCGAAAGCTGCTCATAAATTTTCTGAGAATTTGCGCCGTCTCTATCAATTTTATTTATAGCAAATATCATTGGCACACCAGCTGCCTGCGCATGGCTGATCGCTTCTTTTGTTTGCGGCATTACTGCATCATCAGCTGCGATCACGATCACAGCGATATCTGTAACCTTGGCACCGCGGGCACGCATTGCAGTAAATGCTTCGTGACCCGGTGTATCAAGAAAAGTAATTTCTTTTCCATTTGGAAGTTCTACCTGGTAAGCACCGATGTGCTGAGTGATACCACCCGCTTCACCAGCTACCACATTCGCTCTTCTTATATAATCCAGCAAAGAAGTTTTACCATGGTCAACGTGACCCATGATCGTAACAATTGGTGAACGGGATTGTAATTCATCGTCCTCATCATCGTCCTCACCTATATCCTCCATCTCCATTTGCTTCTCCATATCAATGAACTCAACATCAAATCCAAATTCGCTTGCCACGAGTTCTATTACTTCAGCATCGAGTCGTTGATTGATTGAAACCATGATACCGAGCCCCATACACTTACTGATAACATCAGTAAAGTTTACATCCATCAGGTTAGCCAGTTCACTTACACTTATGAACTCAGTTAATTGCAGCTTGTTGCCCTCATCACTATCCCCTGCAGCTTCGGCAGCCTCTTCACGTTTGGCTTTACGATACTTAGCTTTTAAACTTTTACCTCTACCGCCGGCACCGGCAAGTTTCGCTTGTGTTTCCCGAATTTTTTCCTGTATTTCTTTTTCGTCAATTACTTTGTCTTCCCGTGGTCTTATATCTCTTCGACCACCACCAGCACCCTGTCCGGGTCCGCTACGACCACCTGGTCCGCCACTTGGGCCGCCTCTACCAGGACCACCAGGTCCTGCGCCCGGTCCACCACGACGATCATCTCTTTTGAACCTATCTTCTCTTCTATCTTTATCTTTTATCGCATCTTCTCTTTTCACTTCCTTCTTCGCGATCGGGATACGTTTGCGTTTATGCTTCTCATCATTTTTCGGACGAGTATCGTTTTCAACTGGCAGATCAATTTTTCCAAGGATCTTTGGTCCTTCTAATTTATCTGCTTTTATATTTTCGATAACCGGTGGCGCTTCTTCTACCGGTTCTTCAGGAACAATTATTTCTTGTTTTACTTCCTCAACTGGTTGTTCTATTACTTCTTCCTTCTTGCCTTTCTTTTTCGCTGGTTTCTTTTCTTCTTTCTCTTCTGCTTTTTCTTCTACCTTTTCTTCTTTTTTCTTTGCTTCCTTTTTAGGTCTTGTTGAAGAATCAATTGTCGAAAGATCAATTTTATTGATCACTTTCGGCCTTTCCAGTTCGGGGATTTCTGCTTTTACATGTTCCGGTTCTACTACTACAACAGGTGGTTGCTCAACAATTATCGGTGGCGCAGGTGCTTCTTCTTTTGGTTCTTCTTTTTTTACCGGCTTCTCTTTTTCCTTTTTGAAAACAATTTCTTCTTCGTCTTTCTTTTTCTTCAGGTCGGCTGCAACTCCCTTAGGCAGATCGATCAGGTCACTCTTCAACTTTGCCACTTTATCACTCTGAAACTCTTGTTGCAGGGCACGATACATGTCTTCCGAAAGCTTTGAGGTAGGCTTCAGATCATCTTTACTAAATCCTTTGCCGGTCAAAAAATCAACAAGGGTGTCTTTACCGATGTTGAACTCTTTGGCTGCGGCCATTAATCGCGGTGTTGCTGTTTCTGCCATTAACTTTTTTTATGTTATCAACTATATATCTCTGCTCGTCTTATGTTGCGTCGCACTCTTCTACGTTCTGTAATTCTATTCAGCTTTTTCCAGAGTCGTGAGTTGTTAGTTGTCAGTATTAACTCATCATTCACTACTCACCACTTCCTTTTTTATTCTTTCTGAAATTCTGCCTGCAAAACTTTTCTTACTTCTTCAATTGTTTCTTTTTCCAGGTCAGTACGGCGTTCCAGTTCTGCAGCGGTCAGGTTCAATACACTTCTTCCCGTATCACAACCGATGCGTTTTAATTCATCGATCACCCATGTTTCTATCTCATCACTAAATTCATCAAGATCGATATCAAATTCCTCCTCTACTCCTTCATCATCACGATAAACATCAAGTTCAAATCCTGTCAATTCACTTGCCAGTTTAATATTTACTCCGCGACGACCAATTGCCAATGAAACCTGGTCAGGCTTTAAATAAACATTTGCATGTTTATTATCCTGGTCAAGCTCCATGCTTGTGATCTTTGCAGGTGTCAATGATCGCTGGATCAATAACTGGGTATTGTTTGTATAATTGATCACATCGATATTCTCATTCTTCAGTTCACGAACAATACCGTGAATACGGCTACCTTTCATTCCCACGCATGCTCCAACCGGATCAATACGATCATCAAAAGATTCAACCGCAACTTTAGCCCTTTCACCCGGATCGCGAACGATTTTTTTGATGACGATAAGACCATCAAAGATTTCAGGCACTTCAATTTCCAATAATTTGGCAAGAAAGTCCGGCGAAGTTCTCGAAAGTATAATTACCGGGGTGTTATTTCTCATGTCCACTTTCTTAACAACGGCACGGATAGATTCACCTTTTTTGAAATAATCCTGTGGTATTTGCTCACTTTTTGGAAGTATCAGTTCATTTCCCTCCTCATCTAACAATAAAATTTCTTTTTTCCAAACCTGGTAAACCTCAGCACTGATGATCTCCCCAATCCTTTCGCTGTATTTTTTAGCCAGGGAATTTTTCTTCAGATCGCTGATTCGGCTGGCAAGCGTTTGCTTGGCAGCAAGAATTGCACGACGACCGAAATCATAAAGATCGATCGGCTCAAACAATTCTTCACCCACTTCAAAGTCGGGTTCTATTTTCACAGCGTCGCTGTAGGCAACTTCTGCCAGCGGATCATTTACCTGCCCGTCTTCCACAATGGTGCGGCGGCGCATAATTTCTAAGTCGCCCTTTTCCGCGTTTACAATTACATCGAAGTTTTCATCACTGCCGAATTTTTTACGCAGCAAAGTTTTGAAAACATCCTCTACCACTTTCATCATCGTGGGGCGGTCAATATTTTCCGCATCTTTAAATTCCTGGAACGCATCTATCAGGTTAATACTTGACATAACACAAGCGATTTTCGATTTTTAATGGTGGTCGCGGGTCTGTCCTGATCTCATTATCAGAATTTCACCTGGACCTTTGTTGTTTTAATTTCTTCCTTTAAAATTATATGTTGAACTACTTCTTTCTTTTTTCCCTTTCCTATCTCCTCTTCAATCACTACCTCGTTTTCTGAAACACTTATCAATTTCCCTTCTTTCTTCAATCCATTCTTTAATACTATTTCCACCGCCCGGCCAATATTTTTTAAATATTGCCTGTCAAGCTTCAGCGGTTCATCCAACCCCGGCGAGGATACTTCGATTGAAAAATCTCCGTTCGGGAAAAGATTTTCTTCCACCCATTTATAAAGAGCCCTGTTTATTCTCGAAAGCTGATCAATAGCGGCGCCCTGGTCAGCATCCACAAACACCTTGATATTATTGGTTGGTTTTACACTTATTTCAACCAGGAAGTAACCCGGCAACTCCGTCAATAATTCACTTAATTTCTTTTCTACCCCTATTACCTGATTTTCAGAATTCATAACCCTTTCTTTAGCCCTTCCGGTCGGTATGGAAAATGAAGAAGGGAACGTATTCGTTCCCTTCTATCAATCATTGCCGGTGCAAATGTAAAGGAAATACCGGTTATCAGCCAAATATTAATAATGGCAATTTTAACAGCCATTCTGTTATTGCGCAAATTAACTTTGTGTCATGTTACGTTATTTATTTTTTGCATTCCTGATCTATCTTGCCTACAGGCTGGTGTTTCATTTCATCATTCCTATCTATAAAACTACAAGGCAGGTAAAGAAACAATTTCGTGAAATGCATAGCCGCATGCAAGATAATGTGGGCCAACAACCGCCCTATCAACAACCTGTAACTCCGGCAACTGAAAACAAAAACCAGCAAGCAGGAGACTACATTGATTTTGAAGAATTGAAATAATTACTCAACTACACTTTATTTTTTTATTTTTGCCGCCCGGAGCCAAAAAGCTCAGGACCCTTAGCTCAAAAAGTTAAGTGGCGCCTAATAATCAAAGTTCTTTTTTTTAAATAATTTTCCTCCAAAGAGGAAAAGGACCCTTAGCTCAGACGGTTAGAGCACTTGACTCATAATCAAGGGGTCGTTGGTTCGATCCCAACAGGGTCCACAGATTAAATGAGAAATAAGAAACAGAAAAATAAGAAATGAGGAAGTATTGCAGGCTCATTCACTTTCCCATTCTTTTACTTCTTATTTCTCATTTTTTATTTAAAGGAGGTTCTTTAACCTTTTGTTAACCGCGACAAAAATACTTTTGTTCATTACATAACTGAATATGAAAAAATTTTTATCTGTAGCTGTAGCGATTTCTATCTCTTTATTTCTTTTTTCTCAGGATAAACCTTCTACTTCTACTAAAAAGAAGAAAAAAGATTGGAGCCAGGTAAAACTGACCAACCGTGCTAACGATCATTTTATGATTCAATACGGATGGCTCAACTGGGCAAACATTCCAGATAGCATTAATAAAAGGGGTTGGTCCAACACTTTTAATGCTTATTTTATGATCGATATGCCTTTTAAAACGGATCCACGTTTCAGTATAGCTTTTGGGCCAGGCATCGGGGTTGATAATATGTTTTTCGAAAAAACAACTGTTACGATAACCAATCACTTAAAGCCATTGGAATTTAAAAATCTTGCAGATACCAATCATTTTAATAAATACAAACTGGTAAATGCATTTGCAGAATTACCATTGGAGCTTCGCTTCGTTTTGAATCCGGAGAATACTAACAAAAGTTTTAAAGTAGCGATGGGCGTAAAAGTGGGTATACAAATGGCAGCTAGTACAAAAGGAAAAGAGTGGAAAGACAAAAACGGTCACGTGGTTACCGGGTTTGATGACAAATTCATTCAGAAAAATAAAGACAAGTATTTTTTTAATGGCAATCGGTTCCAGGGTACGTTCCGCGTTGGTTATGGATTTATTTCCGCATTTGGCACCTATCAATTCAATAGTTTAATAAAAGAAGGTCTCGGTCCGCAGGTAAAACCATGGTCTGTAGGCGTAACAATAAGTGGTCTTTAAAAAAAGAATTTAAATAATAATATCATAAAAGCATCCTCCTTGGGCGGATGCTTTTATTTTTGCATCAATTGCTTAAAAGAAATAATGCTCGACAAAAAAAATAGTATACTAAAAGAGGAGAAAGCGGTATTAGTGGGATTAATTCAGAAGGACCAAACGGAAACCCAGGTACAGGAATATCTCGATGAGCTTGCTTTTCTTGCTGAAACAGCGGGGGCTGTAACCGTAAAAAGGTTTACACAAAAATTACTGCATCCCGATAGCAAAACTTTTGTTGGCAAAGGCAAGCTGGAAGAAATAAAGAATTACTGTCAGCAAAAAAATGTTCGTGTCCTCATCTTTGATGATGAGCTCAGCGGTGCACAGATCAATAATATTGAAAAAGCCACTGATGTAAAAACAATTGATCGAAGCGATCTAATCCTCGACATTTTTGCAAGCAGAGCAAAAACTGCACAAGCAAAAGCACAGGTTGAATTGGCGCAATACCAATATATTTTACCAAGATTGCGTGGTATGTGGAAACACCTTGAACGTTTGGGTGGTGGTATTGGTACAAGGGGACCGGGTGAATCTGAAATTGAAACCGATCGTCGTATTGTTCGTGATAAAATTTCTTTGCTAAGAAAAAGATTAAAAGAAATAGATAAACAAGCTTTTACACAACGAAAGGATAGGGGTGAATTCATTCGTGTTGCATTAGTAGGGTATACCAATGTTGGCAAATCAACTCTCATGACCTTGCTGAGTAAAAGTGATGTATTTGCCGAAAATAAATTATTTGCTACGCTGGATACCACAACCCGAAAAGTTGTTTTTGAAACCACTCCATTTTTATTAAGTGATACTGTTGGATTCATTCGCAAATTGCCGCATCATCTTGTTGAAAGTTTTAAAAGCACATTGGATGAAGTAAGAGAAGCAGATATTTTATTGCATGTGGTTGATATCTCACACCCGGCTTATGAAGAACAAATGGGTGTTGTAAATAAAACGCTCCAGGATATAAAAGCTTTTGACAAACCCATTATCGTGGTCTTTAATAAAATGGACTTGTATGAGAAGAACGTATTCGACGAATGGCTGGATGAAAATGTAAAAAAAGAGATCCTTGAAGACCTTCATGAAAGATGGGAAAGAGAAACAGAAGGTAAAGTGGTCTTTATGTCCGCAATTGAAAAAAGAAATCTTGATTTGCTCAGAAAAACGATCCTTGATAGAGTAAGAGAAGTATATAAAGTAAGATACCCCTACAAAACAGAATTCCTCTATTAAACTCAAAAGTCAAAACTAAAAAGTAAAAAATAGATGGCTTTAAGTTGTTTTTGAGTTTTGACTTTTAACTTTTGAATTTTTATTCATGAAATGGCATAAGGTTGCGGATGGTTTGGGTGAGGTTGAATTTGCTGCTAATAATATTGCCGTTGTTGATCTTGATGGAAAGAAAATTTGTCTCGGAAAATTTAATGATGCCTTATTTGCCTTTGCCCATAAATGTCCGCATGCTGGCGGAATGCTTGCAGAAGGTTTTATTGATGCGCTGGGAAATATTGTTTGTCCATTGCATCGTTATAAATACAATATGGCCAATGGCCGCAATGTTAGTGGCGAGGGTTACTATCTTAAACACTGGCCTGTTGAAATAAAAGAAGATGGTGTTTTTGTTGGTGTCGAAGAAACGGGTGGATTATTTGGTTGGCTTAAGTAGGCTCTCACAGATGACACAGAATATCACAGATTATTTTTTCTGTGTTCATCTGAGAAATCTGTGAGCCAAACATTTTGTAGTCTATTCCATTTTTTTCAAAGTCTTCAAATCATTCGCATTTGCTTTTTTCAAACTGATCGCAACACCACCACTTGCTGCCAATCTCTGAGCAAGTTTTGATTGATTATTTACAATGACTTTATAAATATGATAGCTCTGCGGATTAGTTATATAATGAGCATCTTTCCCGTCTTCATAAATAGTTGCTGTGTAATTATCTTTTGAATCAAGGAAACTGAAATCAATATTTGCTGTTCTTGGATTCTCATCGGTAATACTTCCGACAAACCATTCATCTTTTCTTTTTGCTTTGCGTGCAATAGTGATATAATCCCCCGGTTCGGCTTCCAATATTTTCGTATCATCCCAATCCACAGCTACATCTTCAATAAATTTAAATGCGTCCGGAAAACGTTCATAGTTGTCAACAATATCCGCTGCCATTTGTAATGGACTATACATGGTAACATATAAAGCAAGCTGTTTTACTAATGTTGTTTTTACAAATCGTGTATCACCTTTTTTATAATAGTCGAGCTTTGTTTGAAAAATTCCCGGTGTATAATCCATTGGCCCACCCATCAACCTGGTAAATGGAAGAATGGTTTGATGTTCCGGGTTATTGCCACCAAATGTTTCAAACTCGGTGCCTCTTGCTGCTTCCGCGGCTATCCAGTTAGGATAAGTTCTTTGCAAACCGGTTGGTCGAACAGACTCATGCGAATTGATCATGATCTTGTATTTCGCTGCAGTTTGCACCACTCTTAAATAATGTTCTATCATCCACTGGCTATAGTGATGCTCACCCCGCGGAATTATGTTTCCAACATATCCTGTCTTTGCAGCAATGTATCCATACTTATTCATGAACTTATAAGCCGTATCCATCCATCGTTCATAATTAGTGGCAGACGAAGACGTTTCATGATGCATTAAAATTCTTACTCCCTTTTTATGTGCATAATCATTCAACATCTTCACATCAAAATCAGGATATGGAGTTACAAAGTCAAATACAAATTCTTTTGATTTACCAAACCAATCTTCCCATCCCTGGTTCCAACCTTCCACCAACACCGCATCAAGATGATGCTTAGCAGCAAAGTCGATATACTTTTTTACATTGGCATTATTCGCAGCATGTGTTTTATTTGGCGTTAGTTTTTTATAATCAGTAACTCCCAAATGAACATTGTCTACATCAGCATAACTCCAACTGCCCTGGTCAGGACAAAACATCTGCCACCAAACGCCAACATACTTTACAGGTTTTATCCAATCAGTAGATGCATACTTTGTTGGTTCATTCAAATTCAGAATTAATTTGGAAGCTAAAATATCAGCAGCTTTATCTGATACAATTATTGTGCGCCAGGGAGTATTGAAAGGAGTTTGAATATATCCTTTGTTGCCCTGCGCATCAGGAGTAAGATGAGTTTTAAGAATAAAATTCTTTACGTCAGCATCCACATTCATTCCCGGGTAACCAATAAGTGCAGCCTCAGAAATATTGATGTACAATCCTTCCTTACTTTTCATCATTAATGGTGTTTGCAGTCCCATAGGAATTACGGTTTGTGATGCATTGCCATCATAGCTTTTATCAAACAATGCCGGTATCTCAGAAAGATTAGAAGTTGTATAACTATATTCTTCTGTATCATAGTCGCCAGCTATCCACCATGTTTTATTATCACCGGAGAGAGCAAATTGTGTTTCTTCTTCTTTCACAACAAAGTAGTTCAGATTCTTTTGCTCAAGAAATTCATAACGGAACCCAAGCCCATCATTAAACAAACGAAAACGAATTCGAATTTCCCTTTGTGATTTTGGCTGTGCAAGTGTTATGGTTAGTTCATTATAATTATTGACAATTGTTTTTAATTCACCCAACACTGGGTGCCAGCTTTCATTAAACGAGCTTGTTTTTTGTTCTTTGTTCACAAATCCATCTAATAATGAAACAGTGTTTACAAGTGTAAGACCCAGTTTACTTTTTTTAACAACGGGAGTATTTTTATAATCCAAGCTATAATAAAGCATGCTGTCCTTCACTTCAAAACTTAATTGTAATTGCTTATCAGGGGATTGAATGGTTTGTGAGGAAAGAAACAGGTGCAGGAGTATGGCGACAAACAAAAACAATATCTTTTGCATAGTAAAGAATTTAAGATTGGGATGCGATATTAAATTAAATAACGGAAAAAGAGATTATGAGCAGGGAAAAGAGGGTAAAAACAAATGGAGTTTTAAATTTTTTCTGTTTTTCTCAAGACGATTTTTCTCTATATTTGCTGCCCCAATCCCGATAGGGATCAGGGAGATTCCCCTTTAGCTCAGTTGGTTAGAGCATCTGACTGTTAATCAGAGGGTCGTTGGTTCAAGTCCAACAGGGGGAGCAACAAACTAAAGCTCTTAGAATGATCAAATCACTAAGTGCTTTTTTATTTGCGTACTGAATAATTGATATTGATCATGCAATCAACACGAATGTGATGTAATATTTATTTTGATTCTTGACCTTTTTCAATTTCTCGATAAATATCTTCAGCGTGAGGACTTAGTAGTTAATCATATAGTTACTTTCACGCCTCCAAAACTACCTGCGTATAGATAAGTGAAGCCGCTTAATGCGGCTTTACTTTTGGATCTTGCTTTCTTAATTATTGTTCTTTCTTTTGCTTGTGCAAAAGAAAGAACGAAAGAAAAGCACACCGGCAATGATATACAGCCATTGCCGGACGCCCTGATTTAGCTTTATTGCTACTGTTAACTGAGCTAAACAATTCTTATCATCTGCATCGACGATAATTGTAATTTGTTTTCTTGATTGATCATTTCCTCAACTTGTTTCCACTTATATCAGCATCGATGATGACCTGGCGCCTTCTTTTTCGTCGTCAATAGTTCACAAGTATCTCTAAAGAATGTAAACGAAAAAGACAGCGCCACTAGAGTTTACAAATAACACGCAGCATCATCTTCGTTCTATCGCTTCGATAAAAAGTTCATTTACAAAATGCCTGAGTGTTCATGTGCGTTGGCCTGCCCGGCCGGCGGAGCATCGGGCCGGGCTTGATCTTTTTGTTTCTTTTTGCATCAAGGCAAAAAGAATAAATAACATTTATTCTAAGGTTACCACAAGAGTTTCTTCTTTCTTAATTATAAAAGACTGGTTAAACACAAATCCTTTACCCAACGCTTTAAAACTGATCCTTGAAGTTTCTTCTTTTGCTACTTTGTATCTCCTGGTAAAAGATCTTTCTGAAATAGATTCTTCAAACATGATATTTCCGTCATTATCCATGATCTTCAATGTGCATCCTTTAGCGGGAACTTCAGAAAAAAGAAGATCAAATACCAGGAAATTATTTTCGATCCCCATAAACTGGACTTTGTTGGCTCCCTCTGTCTTCATAAAACTTTCTGATGGGTTTTGTGAATAAGATGACCCAGCGCAGAAAGTAAAAAACACAATAATGATTGCTTTTAAGAACACGAATTTGATTGATTTCATAAAAAGGTTTTTTGATTTTGATTTAATAAACCAAAATTCCAACACCACAGTTAATTGACGGTAAACTGCCCGTTAATTACAGATGATGTGATTATTCTCTTATTATGAAATCTTATTAGTTGTGATTTTTGTAACAGATCCACTTAGATGCGCCGGAGTTTCGCATGATCATTTTTGTGTTCTTGAAAACTCAAGATGGCGGAGACCCCGGGCTGATGGAGCTTTTTGTAATGGGACACGTTAGCTTATTTTACATATCCATTTAAAGTTTGCAGATTTTTAATGGCGGCTCCTACAGTATTATTAAAATATGCATAGACAATCTTTTTTTCATTTAGCCATGCCTTTATGTACGTGGCATATTGTTTTAAAACATGGTCACTGTAATCTCCACGGTATCTTGGCTCAGGTCCATGAAAACGCAGATAAATAACGTTACTTCTCACCTCGCTCAATGGTGTAGCAGATTTTGGTATATCATGAATGACCATACTTACATTAAACTCTTCAAGCAATTCATAAACTTCCCGTTCATACCAGGATGAATTCCTGAATTCCATAGCAATTTTCCAATTCCTGTTATCTGTTGCTTCGCCAAGTGTTTCTAAAAGCTTTTGTAACTGGTTTATTTTTTCAATAGTTAACGAGGGTGGAAACTGTGCCAGCAAACATCCTTTCTTATCACCAATATCTTCAACAGTCTTAATAAAATCATCAACATCTTTTACTGCAATATCCAACCCTTTTACATGCGTTATTGTTTTAGAAACTTTGAATGTGAACCTGAAATTATCCGGAACAGCTTCAGCCCAGTTAACAACTGTGGATTGTCGTGGGAGTTTATAAAAAATACTGTTTATCTCAATACTATTAAACAACGTGGCATAATAATGTAACCTGCTCTTTTCCCTGAATGCTGCGGGGTATTGCGAACGTGGCACAGGAAGGTCTACGCCACTCGTACCGGAATAAAACATATCATTGGTCGATTGCATTTGCAGAAGTGGCTAAAGCCTCTTTCTCATTTTTACTATGCGGGCCTTTGGATTGAGATCTATGTTTTGTTTTTTCCAGTTTATCCAATCATCGATAAAGCTCAAAAGGGTTTCATCATCTAAGGTATTTCTCCAACTGTGGAAAGCATGACGACATACATCACATGCTTCAGTTTCATTAAAAATTTGATTTGCTTTGGCAAGAAAATCCTCATCGATCTTTTTAGTTTCCGATATAATTTCTATATCCTGTTTGTCTGCCTGTATCAGGGTTAATGCCTCTACGAGTTTTTCAACTAATCTTTTCTCATTTTTATCGAGTGCCATAAGAGTAATAATTTATGAACACCATTAAACATTGTGCCATAGAAGCTGAGTTGAAACTTTAATTGGATTTACCATGTATGCCATCATGCGAATAACTTTCATTTCCGCCAGGGCTAAACCGGCGCAGTTTTAGCAGGCAATCTTTATTATATATCCAAATATTATTAACCATGCTAAAAGAATTATTTGATCTCGTAAAGGGAGAAGCAACAGAAACTGTAATTAATAATCCTGATGTTCCTAATCAATACAATAATGACGTTGTGGCTGAAGCTACCAATACCGTGGCATCAGGCTTGCGAAACCTCGTTGCTGGCGGCGGCACGCAAAACATTTTATCAATGTTTGGCGGTAGTACGCATAAGAAAAGTTTGCTCAGCAACCCGATTGTCTCAATGATGATGGGGCATTTTGCGTCTAAGCTTATGAATAAATTCAAGATGGGTACGAGCCAAGCCAATAATTTATCGGGCAATCTTATACCCAATGTATTGGGCACGCTGATCAATAAAAGCAACGATGCCAATGATTCGTCTTTTTCCCTGGAGAAACTTTTGGCGTCGATCACAGGTGGAAAAAGTAACGAAGTCGCTTCGCAGGGTGGCGGAATAGGCGGATTGCTAAATCAATTTAATGGAGCAAGTCAAAGTAATGGAGGCGGGTTGATGGATATAGTAAAGACTCTTGCCGGTGGTGCGCAGGAACAACAACAAAGAAACGGGGGCAGTTTGCTTGATCTTATCAAAGGTTTTGCCCGCTAAAGAGTTGGTAAATTATAGAAAACTTGTAGATTTTGATCGATCTCATAAAATGAAGTTTTCTATTATGTACTAAGCTGCATTGCTACTATTTAACTTCCGTTGCGTCGCTCCGTTCATCGTTCTGTTTTCATGGCATCTGTCGTTGAGCGAAGCGAAACCCCGATGAATATGGGGCACTCTTGTACTGCAACAATTCTATTCATAATTCTATTCTTGATTTGAAATATTCTTCGGTCTTTTTATCAACGAAATAAACGTAACAGCCTTTCATTCCTCTGGTCATTAGAACCCGATAAATATTTTTTACATAATCATCAAAGCTTTCCTTTCCTTTTTTTAGAGTTGGATCTTTTGTTTCTTTTATATCCGCATAGAGTCTGTCATTTTTTGCATCATACTTTAAATCACTTCCGACGATGACTCCGACATAGTCAAATTCGAAACCCTGGGCAGTATATATACATCCTACTTGCTTTATTCCTTCTGGTTTATAAGCCCATTCATACCATTTTACATAGCCAGGTGGAGGTTTATTAATATCGCCATGTGTCTCCCATGGCATTTCGAAATTTCCAATCTTAACATCCTTCACTAATTGGCCATTTTCATCTAGTGTTTTCGACCACTGCCAACAAAAGCCTGCAACAAGTCTTGCTGTTGTATTCGGTTGACTGTTCAATTTTGTAAGAGTAGAATATAGATTCTGAGGCGAGTCCATTATCCTGAAATCAAAATTGTCTTCCCTTTTCAACGTTCTTTTCGCTTCGTTATGTCCCAATGCCGACTCAATCCAATCAAGGTAGTTGTCTGATCCATTGCAGCGGAATTGAGAGATCAACTCAACTTCTTCAACCGAACATTTCAATTTTTGTGCATAGTTCTTAATCAATTCGGAATTGCCGATTTCTGAACTTCTGATGACCTGGTTATCATCAATAAAAAAGATAGAAACCTCTGCCGCCCTGATTAAGGTCTCAATTTGCGAGAGGGTTGTTCTGTCTATTGCTTTGGTGTATTGATGATTTGAAGTTGCTGCGATTCTATGAGCTTCATCAATAATTAAAACGTTAACAGAATTCTCATTAACTCTTGAAGGAATAAACTGATTTAGATTAGTAAATAACAATTTCGACTCGGACCCTTTATCTAGTCGATTTTTGATACCCTCGAGCAATGGCTTTGACTTAGTTGCGAAGAATACAGTTCTCTTGACTTTCGATGAAGCAATTTCTGCTAGGATATGTAACGCAATAACAGTTTTTCCAGTACCGGGACCCCCTTTTATTAGTATGACACTTTTTTCTTTTTTCTTCTTCGCATTTCTAACTTTTGAAAGAATCACATTACGAGCAACTATCTGATCGTTTAGGAGTGAAAAGTCAGATGAATTTGTAACAATTTTAGAAGCACTATCCAAAACTTTACGGGAGGGTTTTACAGGGCTTTGCATGAACTTATTGAATATTTCGAATCCTTCACCTTTAGCTAAAAAATGTTTTAGTCTTTGGGCTAGTTCCCTAACATCACCTTTCGAATAAGTTGGATGCTGTTTTATTATATCAGCATATATGTTATCATATAAACCCTGGGATTCTTTTCTTTCATAATTATGACAATAAGCACATCCCCAAAGACCAACTTTATTTTCCTCAAATATTTCTACGAATCCAATCAGATAATCATGATAACCCTGTACTTGTTGCGAAGGATGAGCTACCCTGTTATCCGGCCGACCGGTATAGGTTTCTACAAAATTGCCCTCAACATTCGTAGCAACTACCGTATCCCATTGTTTCAATTCGATATGAATAATATGTCCCTTAGCTTCACTATTTTTTCCATACAACATACAGTCAATTCTCTTTTGAGAATAAGGCACCTGAAATTCAAAAGTGACATAGGAATCTTTTATGCCGCTCAATTCAATCAAATTTTTAATAGCGGACGCAGAGCTTTCCCATGACTTATATTCACTTCCTTTCACACTGTTATTTGAGAAAAAACGAAATTGTTCACGAATCTTATCACCAACTTGATTATGAAGTACGTCTTGAAAAAAAATTCCCTGAGGTTCGTTATAAATTATTCTCTTAATTGACATGCTCTATAGTTCATTGTATTTTTTTGCAGTTCCCTTCGCTTTATCGGCTGGATACTTTTTACCATTCTCCTCTATCTTTTCTAACATAATTTTTTTTATATCAAGCCCGTATTTGTTTGCCAATAAAAAAGCAAAAGCAAAGATGTCCGCAAGTTCTTTCTTTACTTTTTCTTTATCTGCCTCTTCAGGATTCTTCCAAAGAAAAAGCTCAAGTAATTCTCCGGCTTCAACATTAATAGCCAAGGCAAGATCCTTGGGATTATGAAACTGATCCCAATCTCTTTCGTTATTAAATGCGATTAGCTTTTCGATTATTTGTTCTATGTCATTCATGAAAAATAAAAGTAATGATTTAAAATACGAACTCCCTACACACCCCGACAATTTAAAATTTCATCCTTCAAACAATAAAGACCAACACTGATCCCGGTTGGCCTTGAAATAAAGATATAAAAAGTCTCCCTTATAGGACATTATACGCTCCAATACCACTTTTGTGGTATTGATTTTTTTATTGATTGCTATTAATTTTTCATACCTGTAAAAAAGCAACTGTTACTTAATGCCACACTTGCTAAATATCATTTTCTTTTTAGCTGTTATACCTTCTCCTTCCGCTTTCAACTACCTTTCAATACAACCAAACATTATCCTGGAAAATGAAACAACCGCTGATTCCTTTATCACATAAACTGCTCGAATGGAAAGAAACTTTTCCATCAGCGTTTAAGGGAGTTCATCTTCCGGGAGCCACAGTACTCTCTGCTGCGGGAAACTTTGGTTCCGTATGTATCCAGGAATATCATGACAACGACTTCTCTGTCCGGCTGAATGTTTTAGACCTCTTTGATCGCTTCATTGTCAAATCTTTTTTTAAGAGATCCGGTGTTTATGCTCGCCTTATTCTTAAAGGGCGCATCGATCACGAAGCATCTATGGATATAAAATGGTCGCTGTACCGCAATCAATTTGCTTTGATTCAGTCGCGTGACCTCATTACCAAAGAGATCTATGAAAAAAATACACATATTAGCTTTGAAACTTATTTCTCTTCAGCACTTGCCAAAGAAATTTTGCTTCTCTATCCCTCTTACAACCCCCAACAAGTGGTTACGGGTCGCTGGGCAGACCTGGAAACACTAGAATTGGTTCACACAATTCTTCATTGTAAATACAACGCACAGCTTCGGCATTACTTTTTTAAAAGCAGGGTAAAGGATTTATTTTTTAAATACCTGCTGCTGGATCAGCGGCAACTCTTCGGGGCCAATGATGCCACAGAAAATGAAATAAACGCTATCCACGAAGCAGAAAAAATAATCACTGCCAATGTTGCTCTGCATAATCCGATACCTGATCTTGCTAAAAAAGTGCACCTGAATGAATTTAAATTCAAGCAACTCTTCAAAAAGATTTTTGCCGTTGGCCCTTATGAATACCTGGTAAAAAAAAGATTGGAAAAAGGAAAGTTATTGTTGGAAGCTGGTCTTTCGGTAAAAGAAGTGGCGGCACAAGTGGGATATCGCCCTTCGGATTTTACAACAGTTTTTCGAAATCATTTTGGTGTTTCACCAAGTATGGCCAAAAGAAAAGACTGATGATCATTGATCATCCTGTTTACAGATATGTAATTCCCTTTATACAACAAGATGGATTTGGATGAAGATTTATCTAATTGGACTTTAGTAAAATAAATTTTTGTCTTATGGTAAGCTTACGCAACAACTCATTCGTTGAGATCATTTCGGGCTTGTTCATTTTTTTATTCACCTACACTTCGCTAACCAAATTGATGAACGCATCTGCTTTCATTGCTACTCTTAAAAGATCACCCTTGCTCGCTGATGTCGCTGCGATCACTGCATGGACGATTATTCTTGCAGAGCTGATAGTCGTTTTATTATTATTTTATTCGCCTCTTCGAACAGCAGGATTTATCACCTCGTTCATCTTAATGCTGTTTTTTACAGTTTATATCGGCTACATGCTTGTTTCGGCTTCTTCACTTCCATGTTCCTGCGGTGGCATTCTGCAGCAACTTTCGTGGAGGGATCACTTCCTGTTAAATATTGCTCTCACGATCCTTGCTGCTTTGGGATTATACCTTCAAAGAAAAAAACTAAATCCAAAACAGCCTGCACTTATCTGAACAATTTTTATCGCGATAAACAGGCGAAGCCGAAAACCTGTAGAAAAGAGTAGGCACTAATTAAACTATCAATTGAAATTTATGAAAAAGTATCACTTAAGCCTGATCGCAATTGTCCTTGCAATTGGATTCTCTGCTTACACAACGATCAGTAAAAAACAAAAGGTCAGCAAGGACACCACCACCTACGACTGGTATGCGGTTGACTACAGCACAAATCCGAGTGGTGAAGTGCCTTTAGGTGCGACAAAGATTTTCGACGATTATACTCAGGCAGACGCCCAGGCAGACGATGGATGCACAAATACAGTTCAAAAGCATTGCCTGAGAGGTTTTATTTCAGCACCAAGCCTTCCAACTACATCCTATGACTCGTCAACTCCAAAACCAAATTAATGATCATTTAAAAACAGCCGGTAGTACCGGCTGTTTTCATGATTACAAATCCCTTCAATTAATCTTTTCTTTTATTACCAAAACTGGTACCTTTCTTTCCTCAATGTCCAACACCACATTACTCTTCAATAATTCGTTTCTGAGTTTTTCGAGAGTGCCGGGATTAATTTTATTTACCTCAATGCTTACTTTTTTTATCTCACTTGTTTCATCAAAAATTGGGTAATAATATCCTAACCTGTTTTTCATCGCGTACACAAGTTGGTCCAGGGAAAGACTATCAACTATACCTTGATTCCCGCGATATTCTTTTTTGTTACAGTAATTTCTTAGTACAATGCTTTTTACTTCCCGTTTTTCGATACTGGCTTCAAGATCAAAATACCTTTTTAGATCTTCTTGCATTACTTTATATCGCTGCTCTTTTTTTGAAAGAGGAAGTATAAGCTCATAATTGAAACTGTAGTTCGCAAGCCATTCATCAACCTCATCTGGCACCGATGGATAGAAATATTTTGAACTATCCTTCACTTCAAGCACTAAACCATACTGTGCATACACGTCAAAGCGATTATATTCCCGAAAAGCCTTTCTGTACAGTTCGGAAATTGAGGCACAGGTACTGGTCATCCTTACACTTTCCATATTATCTGTATAACCCATCTCACTGCTCCCGATATCAATGGAATCATTGCATTTATTGAGCGCTGAAAAATAGATCAGGTCATCGGCAATTGTTAAAGAATGATATTTTGTTTTTGTAACATCTCTTAAGTTTAGCTCCTTGTCTTTAATAAAATCCAGGATATGTCTATATGTTACGTTGTATTCTGCAGAAAAATATTTTACAATTCCGTTACTGTCTATCCACACGGTATAGGGATAACCATCAATTGGAAATAAATTCTTCAGGATGTTGTCTCCGGTGATCATTGGAAGGTTAGGTACTTTCACCCTTGTCATTCTTTTGAAAAAACGTTTTGTTGAATCTTTACTTTCTCTGTTTACAAGAATGATTTGAATCTTCCCTGCAAAGATTTTTTGCAAAGAATCGAGTTTGGAAAAAGATTGAATACATGCTGTACAGGCATGGTTCCAGAAATCAATTATAATTGTCTTGCCTTTAAAGTCAGATATTTTTAAAACTGGCGAAGGATAATTGATCACATCCTTGAAAATAGATGCAGGAATTTTATTACCAATGCCGATCGTTTGTGATTCGGAAACAATACTGAACAATAAATAACCGGCAAGAATTATGATTCTTATCATCAAAAATGATTTACCCTGTAAATGATTCTAATTAATTATTGATTTTTAATACCCCGGGTTTTGATGCAGGCTTGGATTAAGTTGTAATTGCACCAAAGGAATCGGGTATAATACATCAGTTGGCTGCCAGTTAGACCCTTTCACTATAGAAAGTATTGCATCTGCGGTCTTTGTCCTTTTTAGGTCAAGCCATCGATGGCCCCATTCTGCAAAAAATTCGATCCTGTTTTCCTTCATAACTGCCGTCAATAAAGAAGTTTTATCGCTTGCAGTTGTATTGCTCAATCCTGCTCTTGTACGAATAACATTGATATCTTGTTCTGAGCTGTTTATACCAATAAGTTTGTTTTGCTGCGCTCTTGCTTCAGCACGGATCAGGTATTGTTCAGCCATTCTTAATAC
>DATHDP010000092.1:0-8439 GCA_035318985.1 Chitinophagaceae bacterium | reverse complement strand
TTTGAGGTATCTGCTTGGTATTCGTGTTGCGTGTATTCGTTTTGAGGTATCTGCTTGGTATTCGTGTTGCGTGTATTCGTTTTGAGGTATCTGCTTGGTATTCGTGTTGAGTATTTTCGTTTAGTGCGTTAATTTTTGCATGTTAAATGTAGGACTTTTAGCTGATTTTTGTCAATGAAATTGCAAAGGCACATTAGATTGCGATAAAGCCATCACTGATTCCAACCCCCTTAAATGTCTTTTTGTCTGTTCAGTCTTCCAATGAATAGCTTTTCCTTTCAATTTTATTCGTTTTTGCTGTTACTTTACTGCATGGCAACTCCGACCCAACTTCGACCCAAAGGCATGGGTAAAGCGACTTCCATAGTACTTATGCTATTTACTGACATGTTGACTTTTGTGATTTGATCGATGGCAAGAGATCAAAGCATCAATTCTTCAAAACTCCAATAGTTCGTTGATAGTTATATTTAAGCTTTCAGCCAATGCCAACAACATCGTTAAAGAAGGATTGGTTTTACCTTTTTCAATTCTATGTATCTGGCTAAAATCTACATCTGCATCATCAGCAAGTTTTCGGAGGCTCAAATTCTTCTCTAGTCGGATCTTTTCTAAATGCTTTCCGAATTTCTTGAGTATTTTCTCATTTTGTGTCCGATTCATTAAGGGAAATTCAATGAATTCCCAAAAAATAATGTAGGACTATTTGCATACAGTTGAATATTTATTTTACCTTAGCTCTATTACTCTTAACTGGTTGAGCCTTGCACAAGTCCAATTCAAATACCGACAACGTACAGTCTTTCCGAAATGGAGAGGGCTCAGGCTTTGAGTACTTCTTCAATGCACTTTATAAAGCTGTTTACCTTTTTGCCTTTCGTTATGTAAAGGATAAAGCCACTGCAGAAGATATCATTTCAACCAGCTTTATCAAGCTATGGAGCAAACGAAACATTTTTGAGACCGAAGCAGGAATAAGAGCCTACTTGTATAGATCTGTTTATAATGCATGTATCCGCCATTTGCAGCAAACACAAAACAGGAACTTGCATAATAAGACTTACATAACTCAAATAGATACTACACAGCAATCATACATTCATGATATCATTAAAGCCGAAACCATAAACAACTTACAAAAAGCCATCTCTCATTTGCCAGAACAATGCAAAAAGGTATTCACTAAGCTCTACATCGAAGGCAAATCAGTTACAGAAACAGCACAGGAAATGAACCTCACCATTAGCACCATCAAGAACCAAAAAGCACGAGGCATCAAATTACTCAGGCCTAAACTGATTATATAACCTCTTCATTGTCCCCCGCTGCGGAGCCTGTCCCGATTTTATCGGAAGGAAGTACTTCAACCTAAAATATCTTACAAGAAGGGGTGGACTACGCTCTGGCAAATTGCTATCCACCCCCACTTGAATATTTATCTAATTCAACCATCCGGCCCCCGCCAGCGGGGGATATTTGATCAGCCCAATTTTGAATTTAGCTTCCATAGATGGAAAATAATATTTCAGAAAGCATTATCTTTTGCCAACGATTTTCTTAACCACCTAAAATATAAACTAATGGCACCTACATCAGCGCTTTTCAATATGATTTTTGAAAAAGCTAAAAGTGACAACAAGGTACAAGCTCTCCTTGCCCAAAGAGATCAGCACCCCCAGGCTTATATGATTGGCTTAAGGGTTGAATTCATCAAGCGCCAGAATGAATGGCTGTTTTTTGAAGTTATATTCGGCTATCATGTCAACACACCAGATCTTGAAAGCAAAGACGATGTTCAAGTGATTGTTCCATGGAACAGAAATACAGGCCAATTCGGAGAAGTATCTGAGCCCAAAGTATTTTAAATATATATCTTATGTCAGCATATGTTTTAATAATGCGGGAAGCAAATACTGATCGCTTGGAATCTGTATTGGGTGTTTATACATCTTGGCAAAATGGATGGGGCGCTTTTTTTGAAAGATGGAAGAAAGGAGGCCATCCATTTATTAAAGGCATCGTTACTTACACAGATAAAGATTCCTTGTATTACGCCGTATCGCAGGCAAATCCACAATTAAGATTGTTACGGATTTATAGTAATGATTTTGTCGTAGTTAATATTGAAAGATTTTCACTTGACACTCCTATCATTAAATAAGTTTGTGATATGGATAAAATTTCTTTAGTGATGCAAACACATTTTAAATGGAAAGAACACAGCCCATGCTCCGCAATATTTTAATACTGGTTTGTTTTTTTATGCTGACAGGTTCAGAAAATAAACCAAAATGGAAATCTCTTTTTAATGGGAAAGATCTTAAAGGCTGGGAAGTAAAAATTGCCGGCTACCCGTTGGGCGAAAATTTCGGAAATACATTCCGTGTTGAAAATGGGATACTCCAGACAAGATATAATGCGTATGATAGTTTCAGGGTTCGGTTCGGCGCTTTGTATTACAAAAAAGTTTTTACCAACTACCGGTTAAAAGTGGAATACCGTTTCACCGGGGAACTAACACCCGGCGCTCCCTCATGGGGATTTCGGGATGGGGGTATTCAATATCATTGCCAGTCACCCGGATCGGTGAAGATCGATCAGTCATTTCCTATTTGTCTTGAATACAACCTGCTTGGTGGTAATGGCAAAGATGAACGACCTACAGGTGAAATATGCTGTTCGGGAACCTATGTTTCTATTGATGGCAAACGAAATTCATCTTATTGCACACCACCCTCGGTGAAGAAAACTTTTCATGGCGATCAGTGGGTAACATTGGAAATTGATGTAAGGGGAGATGTGATCCGGCATTTTGTAAATGGGGAAGAGATATTGCATTTTGAAAACCCACGATACAATCCTGATCATCCTATTGGTAAAACATTTATTGTAAATAGTGATGATAAAGTAAAAGAAGGTTATATCTCACTGCAGTCAAACAGCCACCCGATGGATTTCCGTAAAATTGAGATCATGGAGTACTAATTTACTTTTTGCCTTGATGCAAAAAGTAACAAAAAGATCAAGCCCGGCCCGATGCTCCGCCGGCCGGGCGGCCAACGCACATGAGCATTCATTACAGGTTTAAAATACTTCTTTCATCGCAATGATAGGATGTGGTTGTTGTTTCGTATTATTTGAAACTCATGGAGGCGCAGTTCCCGCCTCTGCATTTTTCAATAATTGAAAATGTTTGAAATTAGTCGGCGGGAAAGGCGCTGGAAATTTCTGAAGAATCGATCGATGTACAGTATCAATCAAGAAACAAATCTCAATTATCGTCGATGCAGATGATAAGAATTGTTTTGCCGAGTTAACAGTAGCACTGAAGCCTAATCAAGGCGTCCGGCAATGGCTGTATATCATTGCCGGTGTGCTTTTCTTTGTTACTTTCTTTTGCACAAGCAAAAGAAAGTAAATAAAACATATACGCATTAACGCCTTCTTTTTCATCAGCGTTGTTAGGTATCTTTAATACATGAAGGCCTGTTCCCACTTTATAAAAAAAATATTCACGGTTGTCTTATTAATAGCAAGGGTGGCCACTTCTGCACAAAACAAAACCGAACGATTACAACTGGCTGATGAAATTGATCGTTCGATCCGCACTGAGCTGCTGAATAAATGGTACCCGCAAAGTGTGGATAGTTTATATGGTGGGTTTCTCTCTACGTTTACTTATAATTTTTTACCAACAGGGCCGCAGGATAAAATGATCGTTACACAGGCACGACATGTATGGTCAAATGCACTGGCTTCAAGATTATATCCTGAGGTTGATCATTACAAAAAAAGTGCAGCACATGGTTTTAGTTTTTTAAAAGATAAAATGTGGGATAAAACCAACGGTGGTTTCTATACACTGGTTGACCGCGAGGGAAATGTAAAAGACAGCGAAGGAAAAACAGCTTATGGAAATGCATTTGGAATATATGCATCCGCGGCTTGGTACCAGGCTTCGGGTGACAATGATGCATTGCAATTAGCTAAAGATTGTTTTGCGTGGCTGGAAAAACATGCACATGATCCCATCCTCAAAGGTTATTATCAAAATTTATTGCCGGGAGGTACACCGGTTAAGCGTACTGATACAGATCCTTCCACATCAACTGTTGGTTATAAAGATCAGAATAGCTCCATTCATTTGCTGGAAGCATTTACAGAATTGTATTCCGTATGGCCCGATGCATTAGTTCGTCAGCGGTTACAGGAAATGTTGCTGCTGATCCGCGATGTTATTACTACTAAGAAAGGTAGTCTCACACTTTTTTTACAACCGGACTGGACACCGGTATCATTCAGGGATTCATCAGAAGCAGTGATCTTACAACACCGGTATA
Source organism: Chitinophagaceae bacterium (assembly GCA_035318985.1). Taxonomy (GTDB): domain Bacteria; phylum Bacteroidota; class Bacteroidia; order Chitinophagales; family Chitinophagaceae; genus VBAS01. Next base: position 4,099 of record DATHDP010000092.1, on the reverse strand, counting down.
TTGATCATGTGTCTTTTGGTCATGATGTAGAAACAGCTTACCTGATGCTGGAAGCCTCGCATGTACTGGGTTTAAAAAATGATACTGCCACGATGAGGGTAGCTAAGCTAATGGTGGATCATGCGCTGCAAAATGGTTGGGACAAGATGAACGGTGGTTTTTATGATGAAGGATATTATTTCAAAAATAAAAAGGACATCACAATTATAAGGGATAGTAAGAACTGGTGGGCACAGGCGGAAGGGTTAAACACATTATTACTGATGGCGGATCTTTTCCCCAACGATCCCATGCAGTATTTTGAAAAATTTAAAATGATGTGGAAGTATATTCAAACTTATTTGATCGATCATGAATATGGCGACTGGTATGAAGAAGGTCTTGATAAAAGCCCGGAAAGAAAAACTGCCTTAAAAGGCCATATCTGGAAAGCTACTTATCATCAACTGCGATCACTATCTAATTGTGTGCAAAGGCTTCGGGAAAGGAATTAATAAAATCAGTTCTTTATCTCACAACATCATTTATTCCTTCGCACACAGCCCTGATCTTTTTGTAAATCGCATCTGAATTTTTCTCCTTGTCCAACTTTATGTTCAGAAAGCCGGGAGATTTTTTCATGTAGAATGTGCCTTGGTTATCCAGCGTTATATTTCCATCGATTTCGGTTTTCGCAAACGACATATCCCCCGTTGCAAGTTCTTTATTTAACCATCTTTCTACCGCTGCTGTTCTGTCAAGGTTGAATTTTGCGGTCATTTCATAATAGTGATCATATACGCTATGTTTTATACTGATACTTCCATCTGGAAAACCACAGGAGATAATCGTTAAGCATAGTGATAATGCACAGAAAAAAATTACTGACTTTTTCATATTGGTAATTTGACGTAAAGGAACTAAAAATGTTGCACTATAACCTGCCGATAAAAGGGGCATTAAAAATTTCCTAAACTTGATTATCGATCATTACTTCGTCTTACTTAGCTGCAGCTTCTCCTTAAATCCAACTACAAACATCAGGGTAACAACCACTGCAAATAAAAGTGGTATGAGCCAGAAGGTTTGCCATTGTGCTGCTGTGACATTGTCGCCGCTCATGATGCTGTTGAAAATAAAGCCTGCGGCCAATGTACCAAGTCCCTGCCCGACACCATAAGAGACCAATACAAAAAATCCTTGTGCCTGTGCACGAAATGCCGGCGAAATATTTTTATCAATATATACCTGTGATGCTACATATACAAAATCATAACAGGCGCCATGTACGAGTATGCCGGCGATCATCATCCATGCAACAGCATTGGGAGCGGCCATCGCAAAAAGACCGTAACGTATCACCCATGCAAGAAGACCCATGATCAATACCCATTTGATGCCAAACCGTTTAAAGAACCAGGGCATGAGCAGGAGAAAAATTACTTCAGACATTTGCCCGAAAGACATTTTAAATGCAGGATCGGAAATGTTAGCCGACCTGAGAAAGATAGGTACATACGCAAAATAACTTGCAAAGGGAATACTGATAAGCAGGAGACCAAGTATAAAAACAACAAATGGCCGTGAAGTGAACTGCTTTAATACATCAAGACCGATCACATCGCGGAACAGGACTTTTTTCCCGGCGCCCCGTGGTGGTATATGCGGTAGCGTAAAACTGTAAAGACCCATCAGCAAACTGCCTGCACCTGCTACATACATAGGAAGTGCCGTGGTATCGGCCTGTAAAAGATAACTAACAATAAAGCCTGCACTTATCCATCCAAAAGTTCCGAATACTCTTATGACGGGAAACTCTTTTTCTTTATCACCCACCAAATGAAAAGCTGTTGCGGATGCAAGACCAACCGTTGGCATATAACAAAGCATATGCAGGAACATGAAGCTTAGAAATATCGCAGGTGATCCGGCACCGAGCGATGGTGCACAAAACAGAAATATTCCACTGAGTAAATGCATTACACCCATTAATTTTTCTACGGCAAAAAAACGGTCAGCGATCATACCAAGAAAAAAAGGAGAAACGATAGAACCGATGGGACTGGCAAGATAAACGAGATAGATAACATCCGTCATGCCATGGCTCTTCATATAATTGCCCCCGGTTGCATACCATGAACCCCAGATAAAAAATTGAAGGAACATCATCGCCATCAGGCGCAGTTTCATAAAACTACGCATGGGCAATGTGCATATTCGTTGCGTGGCTCATTATTGAATGATCTTGTGCTTGGACAAAGAGGCTTTTGACGGGGCAGATCTTTTTGCAGCAGTAACACGTTGTACCAGTTGCTTCATATAACGCAATCCTCTGCGTGTTGCTTCGTCAATGTCTTCTATACCGCAGAGCTGGTGGTTGCGTAAAACGGGCAGACAATATTCTGAAGTGAGCCAGCCATCATAATCATGCTCGTGCAATGCTTCTATAAATGTTTCGTAGTTGATCTTACCACCATGACCGGGAGCAGGATCGAGTATAATTTCACCATCTTCTGATTCACTGAAATTCCATGCACCATAATGTGTGTAACGGATGTACTCACTGCATTTCTCTACTGCCTCACGTACATATTCCGTACCCTGGCGATCGAAGAACATTGGAACATCAAGACATATTTTTAAATTCGAACGATCTACTTCCTTTGTCATGGCGAGTACATCTTCATACCCCGGTGTAAGCACAGGACCATGATTCTGCAATACCAATGTAATGCCCATATCCGCGGCCCAATCAGCTACTTCACGAATACCTTCTACAGCACGGTGCCATATTTTAAGATCAGCAGCAAATAAAGGTTTGAAATAATTACCACGATCATAAGCCCCATACATCGCAGGCATATCATCATTAATTATTCCCGGCCATGCTGCAAATATTTTTACCATGTTTACACCAAGGTCATGTGCAAGTTCAAGTACATAACGCATCATGGCTAAATTATTTTCACGTTCTTCCATCAGGTTACCGCAGAAATTGCTGAGGCTTTCAATGGCCACCAATTCAATGCCTTCATTTGCGGCCACAGCTTTGATACGTGCCCGGTCAGCTTTTGAAAGATCAAGTGGTGAAGCAACAGGCCTTTTTGTTTCAATGGCAAGGCCCTCAAATCCCAGTTCTTTGGCTTTATGTATTTGTTGCTCTACAGTTAATGCTTTACCATGGTAAAACAATCCTGCATATGTTACCGTAAACAATGAAAATTTCATATAGCAATTGTTACATTAATGAATGTTGAAGATAGAATATGTAAGTTAATTAAATATGAGTTATGAAAATTGAGCAGGAATTGAAAACAAAAAGGAGCCGGCGATGCCAGCTCCCGATAATTTAAATTTTTGGTGCTCATTAATAGTTGCACCTAATAAAATAACTCACTAATACATTTTCACTATATTATAAAAAAAGGAAACTGGCTTTCCTTCTACGCCGGCCTTTTCCATTTTATCTTTCAGATCCTTCGATTGAAGAAATGCTTTTGCTTTTGCCATATCAGTTACAGCAAAAACGATCTCTACCTGGTGGTTGTCATTAATGTCATGAGCAAGTGCCCTATCTATAAGACCTGCATCCATCCTTACCTGTTTGTGATCGTCAAATTCTTTTTTCCAGGCATCCCAGTCTTTTACTTTATGTGTCATCATCAGCCTGTTTGTTTGTTCAATAGTTGAATTATCATCTATTACAACTTCCAGGTAATGAAAAGTAGGTGTCCCGGTTACACCGGCTTCTTTCATCCTGTCTTTCATACCCTTTGAGGCCGTTAATTCTTTGGCCTTATTTGCATCTTCCATTTTTAAAAAAACGATAACCTTATTGGGATCATCCACTCCTCTGCCCACTACATAATTGGTTAAGCCAGATGCACGGCGGATCGAATCCCTTTCTTTTAATTCATACTTTGATTGCCATTTGGCAAAATCAGCCACTTTGAACTGCATGATCATTACATTGGAAAGTTTCGCCGGTGCCGTGGTTTCCGGAGCTTTTTCAGGAGCAGTTGTAGTTTCAGTAGCTGTGTTAGTAGTTGTTTCTTCCATCTTTTTATCATCACCTGAATTGCAGGAGGATAAAAGCATAAGCATGCTGGTAGCAAACGAC
>DATHDP010000091.1:0-122014 GCA_035318985.1 Chitinophagaceae bacterium | reverse complement strand
GCCGGGTTGAAACATGTAATATGGTCAACATTAGAAGATACCCGTCATTATATTCCACTTACTGATAATCGTATGCCAAACTTGCAAGGGAAATATAAAGTACCGCATTTTGATGCGAAGGGAGAAGCAGATCAATATTTTATTGATGCTGGTGTGCCTACTACTTTTTTACTTGCTTCTTTCTATTGGGAAAATTTGATCTATTTCGGGGCAGGACCTAAGCGAGGTGAAGATGGCGTATTAGCCATTACATTTCCGATGGGGGATAAAAAACTTTCAGGCATTGGATCTGGTGATATAGGCAAATGTGCTTATGGTATTTTTAAAAAAGGAACTGAGCTTATTGGAAAAAGGATTGGAATAGCAGGTGATGAGCCAACTTGCAACCAGATGGCCGCATCATTAACAAAGGCTTTAGGTGAAGAAGTAAGATATAATAGCGTATCTCCGGATCTGTACAGAAGTTTTGGTTTTCCCGGAGCAGATGAATTAGGAAACATGTTCCAGTTCTATCATGATTTTGAAGAAGTGTGTGTGTCTACACGGCACGTACCTTATTCAAGACAGTTAGATCCTGCATTACAGGATTTTGATACATGGCTTAAGCATAATGCAAAGAAAATTCCGATCGAATAATATTTAGCGATCAAAATAAAAGCCCCGATGATCTTGTCGGGGCTTTTTTATTAAATAGATGGCCGAATATTAAAACAATCTTTCCTGTGGAGGTCTTATTCCCTGCAGACGAATATAAATAGTTGTTTGTCCGCGGTGATGGGCTTGATGTTCTATTGCTTTATTTATCAGCGCATATCTTGTCTCCTCATACCCGCCGAACGGTAATTTCTTTTTTTCGCCCCATTTGGTGATGTCGCTACTTTTTGCTGCGCTAATAGCATAATCATAACTGGTCGTTACAAAATACATAACGGAATCTTTAGTCTGAGCACTGAACCTTTGTTCCAGGTCTTGCGGGAAAGAAGGAGCTTTTAGATCTGTTGCCAATGACATAAAGAATACATTAGCACCAGCCAAATGCAGCATTTGTTGTGCGAAACTACGGAGGCTGTCCACGGCCTTAAAAGAATATTTATTGGCCGGCATCGTATTCAGATAATCAATGGTATAAGCTTTTGACCTTTCCCATTCTTTTACCATTTGAGCTTTTATGTCTTCAGTGCTTAATGATTGAGCATTAGCGATCGATGGAGTTACTAAAATAAAAAGTGACAGCAATAAAACTGTCATTAAAAGATTTTTTTTCATAAACAAGTTTTTTTGGACAAGCAAATTAGCGAAAAGAAAATGAATCCTATTTGAATTGTAAAAGGACAAAATTTGCTGCCTGGCTCTTTAGGTTTTTTACTGAGCAATTATTACCGGCTTCTATCCATATATAATGAGACGATTTCATGATACGATCTTGTACAGCATCGTCTGTTTTGAACTCAATAACAGATTTAGATTTGCTTATAAGGAGATAACCATTTACTGAAGGGGGTAATTGCATATTGCTTGCAGCTTTTAATTCTATGCTGTAGCCATTTACCTGTTGCTCGTTAAATAATAATTTTAAAGCTGAGTTTTGTAAAACAGCTATGTTCTTTTTTTGTTTTGTGCTGGTAAGCTCAATATCCATTACATGAAACCAACTGGTGTCTTCATTCCAGACCCGATGCGTACGTGGAGTATTTAGGTTATCATAGGACACTTCACCTGTAATGTTGGCTCCTTTTTGCGATTGTTTGCCGATAAGTTGCGAGCCAACATTTGTATTTGTAAACATTATAAATACAGAAGGTGTATTATGTAAATGGTACAATGTCGAATCTCCCGGTGCTAAATACACATCAAGAATTCGGATAAATTCATTTTCAAAAACATTGTGATGTCTGGGCTCGTCTCTTACATGTATTTGTGCATTTAGAAATAGTGAACAGGTAATGGCTGCTGTAAGCAGAGTGTATTTTAGCATGCTTAAAGATAATTGTCTTTAAAATAAAAGCGATAACTGAAACTTTGTTTAATAAATTTGAACCAAATAATAATTATGATACCTGTAAAAGGATATGCTGCTTCAGATCCAACTTCTCCGTTAGCTCCATTTAATTTTGAAAGAAGAGAATTGAGACCACATGATGTGCTGGTTGAAATTTTATTTTCAGGTGTTTGTCATTCTGATCTTCACCAGGTAAGAGATGAATGGGGTGGTTCTATTTATCCGATGGTTCCGGGACACGAGATAGTTGGAAAGGTGATAAAAGTTGGCAGCCATGCAAAGAAATTTAAGGTTGGCGATAGAGCTGGAGTTGGAGTGATGGTTGACAGTTGCAGGCAATGTAAACCCTGCAATAATTTTATGGAGCAATATTGTGCTGAAGGAATGACGGGTACTTACAATAATTATGAAAGAGATAAGATAACTATAGCACAAGGAGGCTACAGTACCCAGATCGTTTGTGATGAAAGGTGGGTGTATCATATTTCCGATAAACTTGATCTTGCAGGAGTAGCTCCTTTACTTTGTGCTGGCATCACCACTTATTCTCCATTAAAATTTGCCAATGTAAAACCAGGAGATAGAGTAGCAGTGGCCGGTCTTGGCGGTCTTGGGCACATGGCTGTAAAATTTGCTGTTGCAATGGGTGCTGAAGTTACGATGCTGAGCACTTCGCCATCAAAAGCAAAAGATGCAAAACAACTCGGCGCACATCATTTTATTTTAAGCACAGATGAAACAGCAATGAAGAAACATCATAGTCATTTTGATGTTGTAGTGGATACTGTTAGCGCTGACCATGACTATGAAGTGTATTTAAAGTTGTTGGATCTTCATGGTAAATTATTAGTTGTCGGTTTGCCAAAAGACGAACCGCATGTTAATCCATTTGAATTAATTAAAAACAGGAGGAGCATTGTTGGTTCAATGATCGGCGGTACTGTAGAGACACAAGAGATGCTTGATTTTTGCGCAGAAAAAAATATTGTATCCCAGGTGGAAATAATACCTATTCAAAAAATCAATGAAGCTTATGAACGATTGCTGAAAAGCGACGTGAAATACAGGTTTGTAATTGATATGGCAAGTTTGAAATAGTTGAAACTATTTTTTCTTTGTGCCCAGCCATAATAATGCATCCACGATCATTTTATCCTGGATGTCATTCCCAAATTGAAAAGATAATTCTTTGTTTGTTTTATTGTCGTAATCAATATCGTTGTGACCCATATTGACATAAAGCATTTTGTAATTCTTATTGGTCCAAACAACAGGATAATATCCGCTATGCCATATTTCAGATTGCTTTGGCCCATTGCCCAATGGGAAACTTGTTTGGTCTATTGATAAAAGAATTTTTATATCAGGATTTAACCGGAGATCTTTTTCCCAACGATACCATTCGTTTTTTGATGACTTAAAAGTTACCGGTAAATTTTTTGTAACAGGATGGGTTGTGTCTTCAACACGAAGGATGGCAGAAGTAGGATGCCATGTATTGCTTTTATATTGTCCTGCTCCAATGAATGTATTATGATACCAGTCCCAGTTTTGCGGAAAGGCAGAATTATTCAAAGCAAATCCTGCAAAATGAAAACCGATAAATGCGCCGCCGTTATCCATATATTTTTTGAATGCATCCCTTTGTGTTGTTCTTTCAGGTCTTGTATCGAGAAAAACCACTACCTGGTAATTAGAAAGAAATTCTTCATTAAGATTGCTCCAGTTGCTGGTGGAATCGTAAGAAAAGTTATATAAGGCGCCCATTTGAGGGAACCATTTATTGGCCTCATGTACAAAGCTTATATGTGCAAGGTCTTCTTTAGCTGTATAGAAACCAATTACTTTAAATAAAGGAGCTTTGTTTTGCGCATTCAGGTTTGCAATAAAACAAAAGCAGATGCAGGAAATCAGGATCTTGTGGAAATATTTGTTTGTAATTTTCATCATTAGCATACACCATTAATTTATCGGATCAGCGTAGCGGTTCCTTTTTGGTTATAAATTACATCATTTATTCCAACACCTTCTGCCATCCAAACCACTACCTGTGTTGATTGCGCTTTACCATTGATCATCCCGTCCCAGCCTCTCGGATCATCTTTCAGATCAAAGACCAATTGTCCCCAGCGATTATAAACTCTGAAATACTTAAACTCTTTCATCCCGACCGGAATGGGTTTTAAATAATCATTTAACCCGTCCTGGTTAGGTGTAAAACCGGAAGGCACATAAAATTTTACTTCCTTAAAAACTTTTACAAGTTGTGTATCCACTGTCACACATCCTGCTGCGGTTTCAATTACAATTGTATAAAGCTTGTCAGATGTTCCATTGAAAACAGGAATAATACTACTTGTAGAACTTAAAAATGTTCCGGGGCTCCATTCAACACCAATACCAAAGTCCCTTGCCTTTAATTGATGCGGGTAATTTACCACAGCATATTCGGTCGGGTATCTGATTCCGAGTCGGGGAGTCTCGATGGCAACTATCTTTTCTGCCGTTAAAGCAGTACAGCCATCGTCATTATAGAGCAATGCACGGTAAGCACCAGATTGATTTGCTCTATAGCGAACATTGTGCTGGTTATTTATCGGCAAATTATCTTTCAGCCATTGAATGCTGTCCGTAGGATTAACAAAAAACACAGTACTGTCTCCACTGGTGATACAATAGGAAAGTCTGCCAGCAACTCTTATTGAAGTATCAATGACCGATGCTACCACGACGACGCTGTCCTTGTCAGGGCATCCTCCGCCTGCACTGCTGGTAGTAAGTACATATGTAGTTGTGATACGAGGCCCCGCTCGTGGATTAGCAATATTCGGATCAGACAATCCCGTTGGCGGATCCCAACTATAGATCAACCCGGGTTTCGCATTAGCGCCGATGGGTACCTGGTTAGCATTGCAGGAAAGAGTATCTCTTCCTGCATTGGAAATAACGGTTAGTGTGTCTACCAGTTTAGCATAAAGTGTATCACGACATCCATACCCATTATAAGGCTCTACCGCTACCGCAATAGTAGTTCCGACCGGTGGAGGCGGATTAAAGAAGACACTCTGGGAATTCCCCAGTATTTGAGAGAAATTATTATTAAACCATGTATAGCTCTGATAACCAAAGGGAGCAGTCACATTAACGAAGGCGTCATCGGGGCAATAAGTGGCTCCAACAAACTCACTGCTGCATTCAGAATTTACATCTATATAGGCATATCCAAAGTGACGGGTAAATGTGCAATCTGCTGTTTTAAAAAAGAGCTTGATAGTTTTACCGGCATTGTTATTAAGGTTTATACTTACTGCCGACCAATCTTTACACCAGATATTTGTGGTGTCCTGCTGGGTGGGTGAAAGAAAAAAACCAGGGAGTATATTTCCAAATGGAATAAAAGTAAATGAGGAACAATTGAGGACTGTATTATCTGTTATATTGGTTACCTCAATTTCTAATCTTGGTTGCTGAAAAATTTCGTGGTTAGGATCCTGGAAAACGACTGCGTAATGATAAATAAGTGAGTAAACATTCTGTCCCGCGGGAATTGTGAACTCATAGGAGATTCCTTCAGCCTGTCCACCGCCTCTATTATTTCCAAGTTTTATTGAATGTCCGCTTCCATTTGGACAGCTTACCGGGAAGCCGCCAAATTCATCCACCTCTGTGCTATTCGAATACATAGTATGCTGATCCGGCACCGGGCCACCTGATGGAGTAAGATAAATTGTATTTACCCCACCGGATGCTGATACATTTCCTGTATAACATGTCCAGTTTGCAAAAGTGCCTGTTTCAAAATCAATATTTGGCGGACATATTTGAGAATGAGATTGAAAAGAGAGCAGTAAGCAAAAAGTAAAGGATAGTAAAAATTGGGCATATAAGTAACATGGGAAATTCCTCCTTATTACAGCTTCGCCGGGTATTTGCACAATTTTTAGATTGAATACTAAAGATAAAACTTACTTGAGTAAAACGGCAGACTTTTCTAATAGGTTGCCAATTAAAAAACCTTTCTAAAGACTTGATCAGTAGTTACTGGTTTAAAAACCAGTCAGGATTTTATTATTGGCAGCTTGATTGGCCATCTTCACGTGGTTATTAGTAGATTTGCCATAGTAAAATTTGTCTATGAGATCCTTTTTAAGCAGTATAGTTTGTTTGTTATTTATAAGTAGTGCATTTGGTCAAAAAAGCGACCCGAAAGTATCTATACCTGATCCCAATAAAAAAATACAAATAGTGGAGGCAGCCTGCGGCGAGTGCCAGTTTAAACTGGATGGCAAAGGTTGTGACCTTGCTGTGAGAATAGATGGCAGATCTTATTTTGTTGATGGAACAGATATAGATTCACATGGTGATGCACATGCAAAAGATGGTTTTTGTAAAGCAGTTCGAAAAGCGGAAGTTCAGGGCGAGATAGTAAATGATCGTTATAAGATAACTTATTTTAAACTGCTCACGACTCCTGAAAAAAAGAGCAACCTGCCACAAAAAAATTAGCATCTTATTAATTTTATAGATCAGCGTTTCCTTGTTATAATTTATTTTTATTGCAAGGAAAAATTATTCCGCTTGTTTAATTTCCGGCCTCATTCAAAATTCGTTTTCATTACCTTAGCAGCCCAACATTCAACCTATGCCTGAACATTCTCATCAATTAGCTGCAATTCTTTTTGCAGACATAGTGAATTATACCGCTATGATGCAGGAAGATGAAAATACGGCATTGGAAAAGATCACTCGTTTCAGGCATGTAATTGATATTATTGTTGAAGAACTGGAAGGCAAGATCATTCAGTATTACGGCGATGGATGTCTTGTTCTTTTCAATAGCGCTACCGATGCTGTGGAATTCGCTAAACTTTTACAGACAGATTTTAATGAAGAGCCAAAAGTGCCTGTTCGCATTGGCATTCACATGGGTGATGTGCTGATCCGTGATGGAAATGTTTTTGGTGATGTAGTGAATATAGCTTCCCGCATTCAGGCATTATCACCTCCCGGTGGTATCTATGTTTCTGAAATGGTGTATAGGAATATTGCCAATAAAAAAGGAATGGATTCGGTTTTTATAAAAGAAGAATTTCTGAAGAATGTAAAAGCTCCCATCAGGATCTATGAAGTGCTGACAGAATATAGTAAAACAGTTTACCATACTGGTCCGAATGATGAACAAGTGGCAATTGATGAAAACAGTATTGCTGTTTTACCTTTTGTAAATATGAGCAGTGATAAAGAACAGGAATATTTCAGCGATGGGCTTACGGAAGATATCATTACACAACTTTCAAAAATAAAATCGTTTAAAGTCATTTCCCGTACATCTGTAACACAATATAAGAAGACGCCAAAAACGATCAGGGAAATCGGGAAAGAACTTGGCGTTGCTACAATTCTTGAAGGAAGTGTACAGCGGTCACTAAAACAAGTTCGCATAACCGCACAGCTTATTAATGCAGTTACTGATGAACATTTATGGTCAGAATCATATGACCGCCCGGTTGATGATATTTTCACGATACAACGTGAGGTTGCGCTGGCGATCGCATCGGTACTTAATACAACCCTTACGAAAAAAGAATCGCAGCAGCTGGATTATGTACCAACAGTGAATTTGCAGGCGTATGATTTTTATATGCGGGGAAAATTTCTTGTTGAGAAAAGAAATAAGACCGATCTCTTAGTTGCAAGAGAACTTTTTCAGCAGGCAGTAACAAAAGACAGAACATTTGCAGATGGTTATTCAGGGCTTGCCGCCACTTATTTGCTTTCTTCATTCCGCGGATATGAAGATCCGGTAAGAATGCTTTGGCTCGCTAAAAAGAATATTGATACTGCACTCGGCCTTGATCCTTCTTCCGGCGAAATTCAAGCAACACTTGGATATTGGTATCACCAAACATTTGACTGGCATGCTGCGGAGATAACATATCGTCGTGCTATTGATCTGAGCGCCAACCAGGCCAATGTGTACTTATGGCTCGGAATTTTATTAGAAGCAAAAGATGAAAAAGAAGAAGCGTTGAAAATTTATGTGCAGGGCACCGAATTGAACCCGATGTGGGATTATCTTGTCGAAAACAGGATTAGGGCCCTTGTAAATAATAACCAGGCTGATGAAGCGATCGCCTTACAAAAAAAGCTTGTAGATAAAGCGGCGGTTGACCCTTCACTACAAAAAACTTACTACGAAGATCTTTCCCGCTTATATTGGTTCTTAAATAATAAAGAAGAAGCGATCAAAGCTGCAGAGAGATCAAGGAACAAAGCATTGTTAAAATTCTATACTGACGGTGACTTTTCTGCACTGGAAAAAGAAGTGGATAAGAATTATGATGAGTTAAAAGAAAAGAGTGAATATGTTTCGCAAGTGTGGATGGGTATAGATTATGCAAGAGCCGGCGCAAGAGATAAGGCCCTGGATTGTTTTAATAATGCAATTGCGTTAAAAGAAACGGCGATCACATTTTTATTGCTCAGGCATTTTGATTTTTTAAATATAAAATACCTGAGCATGGCATTGATCACAAGAAAGATCAGGCAAACGATCAATTTCTAGAAAGCTTTTATATATAATACTTCGAAGCTTTATATTCCAGTAATAGACGAAAAGGTATCCCGGTATCTTTCAGTTTCTTAAAATGAAAAATACCGGGTCAGAAAATTATCAGCAGGTGAGCTTTAGATAACGATCACACTGTTGCTTCCGCCAAACTCGTTGGGAACTTCTTTATCAGCTTCAGGATCATTCAGCCACAAAGCTTCATTAACAAGGTATTTGAATTCGTGAGTAGAGTCTTTCGGGAGGTTTACATCGGCACTGAAACTTCCATCTTTCTTCCTGCTCATGATAACAGACTTTTTCCAGTCGCTATTGAGACCAAGAATTTCAATAGTTTCAGCAGCATCTGCTGCAAATGAAAATTTTACTTTGCAATACTCTTTTGTTTTGTAGTAGGTTTTTTGTACCATTTTCTTTCTTTTAAGTTTTTTAAATCTGTCTTAAACTACCGTTCATTAGCAGGCACATCGTGAAAACGGACCAAAACGGGACTTTCGTTGCTCTTAATACCGCAAAGTTACATATGTAACCTTTCGATATGATCTATTTATTAAGGACCAAATCCATTTGTGGATTACTTGTGAAGACAAAATAGATTTTTTCATTTCTATAATTTTTTCAACTTTATAAAATGAATATTCGTGTTGCTGAAATAAAAGATATTCCTCAAATTCAGATTATCCGGAATCTTGTAAAAGAAAATCGCCTGTCTGATCCGGCTCTTGTTCCTGATAGTGATGTGGAGGATTATATAACACGCCGCGGCAGGGGATGGGTTTGTGAGATCAATGAACAGATCGTTGGATTTGCTATTGCAGACCTTGCAGATAATAATATTTGGGCATTGTTCATCCATCCGGATTTTGAAAAACTAGGGATCGGAAAAAAATTACATGATGAAATGATGAACTGGTATTTCTTGCAAACAGATAAAACTGCTTGGTTGGGAACTTCGCCAAAAACAAGGGCAGAATTATTTTACCGCAAAGCCGGGTGGACAGAAACCGGTACGCATGGCAAAGGCGAAATAAAATTTGAGATGACAAAAGATGAATGGAGATCTTTACAATAATAACTTATTATAAATGCTTGCACTAAACTTTACTCCTTTTCCTGAATTAAAAACTCAAAGACTTTTATTAAGAAAGCTTGAAAAAACTGATGCTAATGAAATGTTTTTTCTTCGTTCAAATGAAGATGTATTGCGTTACATAGGAAGGGAGCCTACAAAAACGATTGCCCAGGCAGAAGAATTTATTAATATGATCAATAAAAATGTAGATGAGAATGAATCAATTCTCTGGGGAATTACATTCTTAAGTGATCCATCACTGGTTATCGGGACAATTTGTATATGGAATTTTAAAAGGGAAAATTATCGTGGCGAAATTGGTTATATGCTTCATCCCGATCATTGGCGAAAAGGAATAATGAAAGAAGCTATCAATGCTGTAGTTGATTATGGCTTTACTGTTTTAAACTTACACAGTATTGAAGCATTACTTGATCCCAAAAATATTGCATCATCTTCTGTTTTGGAAAGTACTGGTTTTGTAAAGGAAGGTCATATAAAAGAAAGCCTTTATTTCAATGGGGAGTTTAAGGATGAAGCTATTTATTCAAAATTGAAGAAAGCGAACTAAATTTTCTCTTGCACGGAAATAAAGTGTCTGTATAGTTATATTTGTAATGATGATCTCATCTCTCAACGAGTTTAAAAATCCATTTTTTATTGGCATTGCCGGAACCGGTATGAGTGCTTTGGCTCAATACCTGCAGGGCATTGGTAAGAATGTTTCTGGCAGTGATCGCTATTTTAAAGAAGGTGATTTCAATGAAACAAAAGATAAACTGGAAGCAGAGGGGATCAAGTGTTTTTTACAGGATGGTACCGGCATTAATGATAAAACAGATCTTATAGTTGTAAGTACAGCTATTGAAGATACAGTGTATGAAGTGCAGAAAGCAAAACAACTGAATATCCCGATCATTAAGCGTAGCGAACTGCTTGCTCTGATTGCTGAAAGTAAAAAGACAATTGCTGTCGGCGGAACTTCCGGAAAAAGTACAACGACTGCTATGTTGTTTGCAATACTTGAACATGCGGGTATGCAACCGAGCATCATTAGTGGCGCAGGACTTACAAGTATTATTAAAGAAGGTAAGATAGGGAATGCAAAAGTGGGGAAAGGTGATTGGTTAGTGATCGAAGCAGATGAAAGCGATGGATCTATTATTTATTACAAACCCGAAATTGGGCTATTGTTGAATGTTGATAAGGACCACAAAGAGATCGACTCGCTAATGGAAATTTTTACAACGTTTAAGAGGAACAGTAAAAAATTTGTAGTCAATCAATCCCATCCATTAGCAAGAAAATTATCTGCGGACATTAAGGATGATTTTTCGATTGATGAAAAAATCCCGGCAAGAACTGTTGCAAAAAGTTTTATCCAAAATGGCTTGAGTATTCAATTCACCATTGACAATTCACCATTCACCATTCACGCCTTAGGTAAACACAATATGGAAAATGCAGTTGCTGCTGTTTCTGTCGCTCATCAAATCGGAGTAAGCCTCGAAACAAGTGCAGCGGCTTTAAAAAATTATGAAGGCATTTATCGCCGCAGCCAGGTTTATGGGAACAAGGAGGGTGTTTGGCTAATTGATGATTATGCTCATAATCCCGTAAAATGTGCAGCAAGCATTCTGGCATGTCAGCCTGTAGCAAAAAAAGTGATCGCCTGGTTTCAGCCACATGGTTATGCGCCAACCAAATTTTTACGAAACGATTTTGTTGACGAGATAGCAAAAGCATTGAGGCCGGTTGATGAGATCTGGATGAGCGAAATATTTTATGCAGGCGGTACAACTACAAAAGATATTTCTTCCGATGACCTGATAAATGATTTAAAAGCGAAGGGTGTTAATGCTTTTTTTGTTGAGAATAGGAACGATCTTGTTTCATCTGTTCGGCCTCATCTCACTGATAATTCTGTACTATTGCTAATGGGAGCAAGGGATCCTTCCTTAGAACAATTTGCGAAGCAAGTTTGGAGTGAGTTATAAAAATGTCAACACTAATATCTAATATTAAGCAGTTGGTTGGTGTAAGAGAAGAACCCAAACTTCTTAAAGGAAAAGAATTGTCGGCACTTCCTTGCCTTGATAATGCTTATTTGATTATTGAAAATGGATTAATAGCTGAATATGGCAATATGAATGAAATTCAAAATTCAAAATTCAAAATTCAAAATAAGATTGATGCATCCGGTCAGTTCGTTCTTTCTTGCTGGTGTGACTCACATACACATTTGGTTTTTGCAGCAAGCCGGGAAGAAGAATTCGTTGACAAAATAAAAGGAATGAGTTATGAAGAGATCGCTGCAAAAGGCGGGGGCATTTTAAATTCAGCTAAGAAGTTGAATGCAATGAGTGAGGATGAACTTTTTGAAGTTTCATGGAAAAGATTGAATGACCTAATAAGACTGGGAACAGGTGCGATAGAAATTAAAAGCGGTTACGGTTTATCTGTAGATGGTGAGTTAAAGATGCTTCGTGTGATCAAAAGGTTAAAAAAATTATCGCCGATCCCAATCAAAGCAACTTTTCTTGGAGCTCATACTTATCCACTGGACTATAGGGATAATCACAAAGGCTATATCGATCTTATCATTAATGAAATGTTGCCCGTGATCTTAAAAGAAAAACTGGCTGACTATATTGATGTGTTTTGTGAAAATGGATTTTTTTCACCAGAAGAAACTGAAACGATCTGTAAAGCTGGTATTCGACAGGGATTGAAAGCAAAGATCCATGCGAACCAACTTAATTTTTCCGGGGGAGTAGAGATGGGCATAAAGCTTAATGCAGTTTCCGTAGATCATTTGGAAACTGTGAACGGTGATATTATTAATAAACTTGCTAATTCTCAAACTATTGGAACTCTTTTGCCAACCGCTGCATTCTTTCTTCGTATGCTGTTTCAACCGGCAAGACAAATGATAGATGCAGGATGCGCAATCGCTTTGGCTTCTGACTATAATCCAGGTTCATCTCCTTCAGGGAATATGAATTTAGTTGTGGCAATGAGCTGCACTGGAATGAAGATGTTGCCTGAAGAAGCTATTAATGCTGCCACACTTAATGGTGCCTTTGCGATGGAATTACAAAATGAAGTTGGTAGCATCACTGTTGGTAAAAAGGCAAACCTGATCTTTACACAATCAATTTCTTCATTAGCTTATTTGCCTTATGCTTTTGGCTCTAATCTTATTGATAAAGTGATGATAAATGGTGAATTTGTTTAACGATCTATTTTTTTAAATCCTCCCATTTCTTTTTTAAATCGACCATTTGCTGATTTAGTTCTTTTACCACATTTATCATTTGTGTTGTCGGTGGCGTGTCACTATCCTGTAATGCGCCAAAGACAGAAGCAAAGCCTCCATTTAATTTTCCGAAACTTGGTTCAGTACTTCCTTGCGGTGTATTTTCTAATTCTCTTGTAAGTTTATCTTTTTTATTAAATTCATCGACGTTTGAGATTTGGCTTTTAAGATTTGAGCGATATAAACGGATATCATCAAGAATACTCATACACTCTTTTCTCCCCATGTAACATTGAAATGAAAGGTCATGCTGTTGTTGAAGATTGGCCGCAGAGGTTTTTACTCTTGGATCCATTTTTATTGTGAATGTTTGTGAGTAAACTTTACCATCAACTGTTAGAGTTGCTGTATAAGTTCCTGGTACTACCCAAGGCGCTGTTTGATCAGGAGCAGTATTCATATATGTTGCAGAAATTGGATAGGAGGGTGGCACATTCAAGGGAGCATACTTCATGTCCCAGAGAAAACGATGTTGACCTGGCTCACTTGAAAGTATTTGTTGCGGTCTTATCCAGTAATGAGGAATGTTAACATCGCCTACTTTATATAATGTATCAGTGTTGGAATATTTTCTTATTAAAGTCCTTTTACTGCCATTAGAAATTGAAATTTCCAGCTTTACATCTTTTGCATTCTCATTCAAATAATAATCGATCATTGCTCCATCAGGAGGATTTTCTCCTGCTGATTCTTCCTGTGGTACTGGTGTATCAGTATACATGGTCCAGCGTACACGAAAAGTGTTTTGCGGTTTATATAAAATATTTTTTCCTGCCATAGATTCGCTGTCGCTTATAATTTCTAAACCTAATAAAGAAGCCAATTGCCTTAGCGGAGTAATGTTATCAAGGATCCAAAAACTTCTTCCGTGTGTACCAATAACAAGATCATCATCTTTAATAACTAAATCACGAATTGAGGTAGCAGGCATATTCAACCGCAGGCTTTGCCAATTTGTTCCATCATTATATGAAACATAGACTGCTCTTTCACTTCCTGCAAATAATAATCCTTTACGGATAGGATCTTCTCTCACTACATTGATGGGGTCATCTGGTAATCCATTTACAATTTCCTTCCATGTTTTGCCGCCGTCACTTGTTTTATAAATATGCGGATGCATATCATCACAACGAATGCGATTAACGGTAGCATATGCTGTATTTGCATCGAAATGGCTTGCATCCATCAATGAGACCTTACTCCAACTTGTGATCCCAGGTGGTGTTACATTCTTCCATGTTTTTCCTCCATCTCTTGTTACTTGTATCAATCCATCATCAGTACCGCACCAGATCGTATTTACATCTTTATAAGAAGGAGCAACGGTATAAATAACTCCACGACGCGGCATTGTTTTCATCTCATTAGTTGTGTAAATGCCAACACTTGATGGAACATCATAAGTTTCTCTTGTAAGATCAGGACTGATTGTTTGCCAGCTATTGCCACCATTCATTGTTTTAAACAAAACGTTACCGGCATAATACAATGTTTTTTTATCAACCGGATTAAATAGGACAGGAGCTGTTCTTATAAAACGATATTTGCCACTTCGCACAGCCTCAGGTGAAATATTTTGTGTTTGTCCAGTACGTTTATCATATCGTGTAATTTTTCCTCCGTAAATAATATTTGGGTCAAAGGGATCTGCAGCAACATATCCATACTCTTCCACGCCAACAGGGTGCCATTCACGGTAAGTGATGTTGCCATCATTTCCTCTTGATACAATTCCTACACTGCCGCTTTCCTGTTGCCCTCCATAAACATTATATGGAAAATCATTGTCAGTACTTACATGATAAAATTGGGCTGTCGGTTGATTATACCAGCTGGAATAAGTTTGTCCGCCATTTACAGTAATGATCGCTCCCTGGTCACTGGCGATTAAAATGATATCAGTGTTATTTGGATTGATCCAGATACGATGATAATCATCGCCACCCGGCGCACCTCGGAATGCATTAAAAGTTTTTCCTCCATCAGTGCTTTTCCAGGTAACCACATTGGCCGAATAAACAATGTCTGCATTTTTTGGATCAACTTTTACTTCTGCAAAATCACTTGCTCTTCCCCAATACCTGTTATCAGTTTGAATTCTTGTCCAGCTTTCACCAGCATCATCACTTCTGAATATTCCACCTTCTCTTCCTGCATCTACCGTTGCATACATTCTTTTTGAATCAGAAGGAGCAATGCAAAAACCAATTCTTCCCAAGCCTTGTTCAGTTGTTGGTAAACCTTTAGTGATCTTTCTCCATGTTGTTCCTCCGTCTGTAGATTTAAACAATCCGCTTTCTTTTCCGTTCCATGCACCATTTTCCCAGGGGCCTTGTCTGCCTGCCCACATATCGGCAAAAACTATATTTGAATTATTTGGATCTATCGTTACCTGGACAGCGCCGGTATTTTCATCTTTGTATAAAACTCTTTCCCATTTTTTGCCTCCGTCGGTTGTTCTATAAATACCTCGTTCTTCATTTGGCCCGTATGGATGTCCTAATGCAGCAACAAAAACCCTGTTCTCGTTTTTCGGATCTATATCAAGACCACCGATCTGTTGTGCATCTTTTAATCCAAGGTTGATCCATGTTTTCCCTGCATCATTTGATTTATAAATTCCATCACCAACTGAAAGATCGGGACGTTGCAAACCTTCACCGCTACCAACATAGATCACATTTGGATTTGATGGTGCTACTATCACATCACCAACAGAACCTGTTGGCTGATCATCAAAAATGGGAAACCATGTTCTTCCATAATCAGTCGTTTTCCAAACGCCGCCATTATTTATACCGATATAAAAAACATTCGGTTGTTGGGGCACACCAACTGCTCCAACTGTTCTCCCACCACGATGCGGCCCGATCATCCGCCATTTTATATCATTAAAATATTTATCAGAAATTGTTTGAGAAGATAGTTGGAGAGAAAGGATAAAGGCCACAAGGCCTACGAGCAGTTTTTGCATAAGTGAAAGTTTGGATTGAAGTTAAGGAATTGGAAAGAATCTTTATTTAAACGCCTGATTACTGAATGGTGCAGTATCAGGAACTTTTACAACATTAAAGCCAAAGTTTACAGCTTTATGGCAATTATTGCATGTGCTGGTCAATAAAAGATAGCTGCTGTTAAAAAGTGCTGAGTCTTTCTTTTGGATTGCATCGTTCACGGCATCAAGAGAAGGTTTTAGCATGTCAACTTTTTTTGATTCTTCTCTTTCGGTTTGATATTCTTTTATTGCATCGATCGTTTCCGCAATTTCATGCATTTCAAAATCTGCCAATTCCCAGTTTTGATTCTTGCCCGCAAACCAAAGCTTGGCATGATGTATTTGTATGCTGCTCATAAACTCACCAAAGCCGGGTTTGTATGTTGTCGCTAATTTTTTTTCAAGACTGTCAATGCGGGATTGAAGAGCGGCATTTGATTCACCCGGTTGTTTACAAGAAATTGTTAGTAAACAAATCGCGATGCAGAAAGCAAGAGATTGATTCATTCTATTAAAGTTAAATAGAATTACAGAACCATGAAAGGAGCCCTTCGCTTCGCTCTGGGTAAACTGTGCAACAAAAGCTCAATCGGAGTTAAGGCATGTATCAAAAAAGAATCCTGCCGGTTAAAGACAGGATTCAACTGACTAAACAGCTCTAATCAGAAAGCTTTTTGCTTATCTCCACCCGGTGTATTCTTATCTGCATTTTTTACATATTTCTCTACCCATGCATACTGCTCATACAACAAATGAAGAATATTCTCTTTTGCAGCATAGCCATGGCTTTCATAAGGCAACAATAAAAATTTCACCGTGCCTCCATGACCTTTGATCGCATTGAACATTCTTTCGCTTTGAATAGGGTAGGTGCCAGTGTTATTATCCAACTCGCCATGCACAAGAAGTATTGGCGTTTTAATTTTATCAGCACTCATGAATGGACTCATGTCATTGTAAAGTTCAGGCGCCTGCCAGTAAGTACGATCCTCATTTTGAAATCCAAATGGTGTAAGTGAACGGTTATATGCGCCACTACGTGCAATCCCTGCTTTGAAAAGATTTGTATGTGCAAGAAGATTCGCCGTCATGAATGCGCCGTAACTATGTCCACCAACAGCCACACGATTTCTATCGCCAACACCCATCTCATCTAATTTATTGATCGCTGCTTCGGCATTCATTCGCAACTGATCATTAAAATTATCGTTTGGCTTTTTGTCTTTATCAGTTGCAACGATTGGCATTTCCGCATTATTCAAAATTGCATAGCCTTGAGTAACGTAACAAATTGGACTGCCATAGCCAACATAAGTGAATCTATGTTCGCTTCCCCTGATCTGCGCAGCATCAGCAGCAGAATTAAACTCAGCAGGATAAGCCCACATAATTACAGGGAGCTTTCCATCTTTTTTTGGATCATAGCCCTTTGGTAAATACAGATCGCCGGTAAGATCAACACCATCTTCTCTTTTATATTTTATTTTTTGTTTACTTACTCCATCCATTTGTGGGTAAGGATTTGTGAAACCAGTTATCTGCCTGTCTGCAATTTTTGCTTTCAAATTTTTTATCCAGAAGTTAGGAACTTCTTTTTCATTTTCTTTTCTCGTCAGTAATTCAAGTTTATCAGGATTGAGAACACGAACGACGCTTTCAAAATATCCATCAGTGCAACGCCAAATGATATCCAGTTTTTTTGTATTGAGATCAAAGGTTGCAAGGAAAGGAAGGTCGCCATTGGGTGATGCACCGGTTGTATTGTTCATCAAAAGTTTATTACCATTGTCGATCAGTTTTATCACATCATTGCCAAACTGATTTTTTTCAGTAACTGGATTGCCAGGATTTGAATAGTTATCAGTTGTATTTCTTTCCATCAGCTTTTCCAACTGACCAGTTGAAGGATTGTAACGATTCATTCTTGTCAATTGTTTGCCGGTAAGGCCCTCATTTACCAATGCAATTGTTGAATTACCCCAACCCGTACCTCTATAGCGCATTTGAGTTTTAAAAAATTCTTTTGGTTGTGCAGTAAATGGAGCGCTGAGTGAAAACACTGCATCATGAAAATCCACCTTGGTTTTTATTAAACCACTATCAAGCGGCATACACCAAACAACAGTTGCAGCTTCATCATCTCTCCATTCAAAACCTCTAGCAACGTTTTGCACATTATCATTTCCACTTGGGGCAGTTTCTGCTGAAGGAAGATCGGTCAGCATTTTTATTTGTTTACCATTCATGTCTGTAACAACAATACTGGAAGGGAAGCCAAATGCAGGTACAAGATATGAGAATGGTTTTTTAACGGTACGCAGCATCATGTATCTTTTATCTGGAGAAACAGAAATGCTTGTATAAATAGCAGGCGAACCAATTTTTGTTTCTGCACCATTTACATTCCTTACTAATTGTGTGGTTCCATAAAATTCATAAAGCTGTTCATCGTAAGGATTCTTGATCATGTCCTGGAAAGTGGGACGAGGAGATGCTTTGCCATAATTTTCTTGTGTGGTCGGACCTTTCGGTACTGCAGATTTTGGGGGTGCCGCAC
Organism: Chitinophagaceae bacterium; assembly: GCA_035318985.1. Taxonomy (GTDB): domain Bacteria; phylum Bacteroidota; class Bacteroidia; order Chitinophagales; family Chitinophagaceae; genus VBAS01. The sequence goes on along the minus strand of DATHDP010000091.1, from coordinate 103,501 downwards.
TTACTGGTTTTACAATTGTACTATATAGCAAAGTGTTATCATCGATCCATTGATAACCATCCGAAATAGTATTCAATGCCTGCTTATTTATTTTAGTTGCTTTTTGCGTAGCGACATCTATAACATAAAGATCCACACGGGTAGAGGTTGTATGTGTGAAAGCAATTTTTTTATCATTAGGGCTCCAACTGATGTTCCCTGCCATTAATGGAGAAGGCAGGCCGCTTATTTTAAATTCTTTGTTTGATGAAAGATTTTTAAACCATAGATCATTCATAAAAGTTTGCCTGCTTGGCGCAAAATTATTTGGATTGATACGTAAACCTGCAATTCGTAATTCCGGCTGCGCTAATTCTTCTATCGAGGGGTAACTATTACTTTGTGTAAAAAGCATCCACTCAGCTTTATCATCTATACTTACATTAGGCGTTGGTTTTACCAATATAAGATCCATGATCTCTTTTGGCGGTGTCTTATAACCATCTTGTGCAAATAGTTTTGCAGAAGAAACGAGGAGTAGAAGGAAGAATAACTTTCTCATGTGTGTTTATTTTTTGAACTAGAAAATTTATTATAGTATTTGTGATGATGAGTAGTGAATGATGAGTTGCGTGGTATCAAGTACTCACTGCTCATCACTGACCATTCACTGGTACACTCTCACATAATCGATCTCCATTTTTTGCGGCCAGATATTTTCATCAACGCCTTTTTGCCCACCCCAGTTGCCGCCAACTGCGATATTCAATAACAAATGCATTTTATTATCAAATGGCCAGGCATCATAACCACTATGTTCGTTGGCAAACTTGAAAAATTCTTTCTCATCTATCGATACTTTGACACTGTCTTTACTCCATTCCACTCCATAAACATGAAATTTTTCTGAACAGTCTTCCACTTTTATTGTATCAGTTTTTTGTGTGCCGATAACATGATTATATTTTTTGCTATGGATCGAACCATGAATGAATCCCTGATTAAAACCAACATGTTCCATAATATCAATTTCGCCATCATCTGGCCATTCAAGTGGAGTAGTGCTGGCTAACATCCAAATGGCTGGCCATGTGCCAAGACCTTTTGGCAATCTTGCTCTCACTTCAATTTTACCATATTGCCAATCACCTTTTCCTTTTGTTATGAGTCTTGCAGATGCGTAATTTTTTCCCTCCCATGGTTCTTTTCTTGCTTCAATTATTAAATAACCTTTTTCCACTCTTGCATTTTCTGATCGTTGTTTTGTGTAAAATTGAAGTTCATTATTCCCCCAACCATGACCGCCGACATCATAGTTCCATTTTGTAGAATCGGGTAATCCTGAATAACTGAAGTCATCACTCCACACTAATTTCCATTTTGAATCAACTTTTTTTTCAGGACTGCTGCAACATATAAATGCAAGTAATAACCAGGCAAGAAAATTGAATGCTCGCATATCGGCATGTGGTTTGCTCCGAAGGTAGGGATAGAATAGTGTAGAACAGCGCCACCTGTAGAATTTTATTGAAGACTTATCTTATTTTCATGTCACACAATACTGTATTTTTATCCTCAATCTTTTTTATATGAAATTTCTTAAAATTTTTTTTGCGATCGCTTTTGTCTTTACATTAAGTTATTGTTCTAATAACTCATCAAATACAACTGAAACTAAAGAAGAAAAGAAGGAAGAAAAAAAGGAAAGCTCTTCAACTGCGAACCTTCCTAATGGAGGCATCACACTTCCTGCAGGATTTTCAGCTTCTGTGTTCGCAGACAATCTTGGTAAAGCCCGTCATATTGTTGTTAATTCTAATGGTGATGTTTATACAAAGGTCGAGGACCTGAAAGATGGGCATGGTATTTTTCGTTTAAGAGATGCGAATAAAGACGGTATAGCGGAAGATATAAGTGGCTTTGGAAATTATAAAGGAACAGGTATTGCTTTAAAGAATGGCTATCTCTATGCAACAACCAATGAAAAAATTTACCGGTATAAATTAAATGCCAATAATGAAGTTGACGCGGCCAGCGAAGAACTGATCGTTACTGATCTTGTAAACAAGGAGCAACACTCTGCAAAACCAATAACCTTGGATAATGCGGGAAACATTTATGTAACAATTGGTGCTCCTTCAAATGCATGCCAGGAAAAAGATCGTACTGAAGGTTCCAAAGGACAGGACCCATGTCCGATATTAGAAACGGCCGGTGGTATTTGGCAGTTTAAAGTTGATAAAAAAGATCAAACGTATAAAGATGGTGTACGGTATGTAACGGGAATAAGAAACATCATGGCGCTTAACTGGAACGATGCTGCAAACGCATTATATGGCGTGCAGCATGGTCGTGATGATCTGAATAAGTTTTACCCGGATAAGTATACTGAAGAAGAAAGTGTTGAATTACCTGCCGAAGAAATGTTTTTGATGAAGAAAGGTTCTGACTTTGGATGGCCTTATTGTTACTATGATCAAAAGCAAAAGAAAAAATTAGTCAACCCTGAATATGGCGGCGACAAAATAAGAACAGACCGTTGCGATGGAAAAGGAAAACCGATCTACGCCTTTCCCGGCCATTGGGCACCGAATGGATTAGTGTTTTATACGGGAACACAGTTTCCCGAAAAATATCGCAACGGTGCTTTCATTGCTTTTCATGGTTCATGGAATAGGGCGCCAAGACCGCAACAAGGATATTTTGTAGTGTTCCTGCCTTTTAAAAATGGAATGCCTGGCGGAGACTATGAAATTTTTGCTGATGGATTTGCTGGTTCAAATAAAACACCACAAGGCGCTACATTCAGACCATGTGGTTTGGCACAAGGCCCAGATGGTTCTTTATTTATTTCCGATGATCAAAAAGGAAGAGTTTGGAAAGTGAGTTATAAAGCTCCATGATCAATAAAAATCAGTTAGCTCAAGATTCGAATAGTTTTCTTTGTATATTTCCGAGGATAGCAATGGCGGGATTTGGAAAATAATATACAAAGGGAATTAAAAATGAAGATTCTTTTAAGTGTTTTTTTATTTGCAATTTGTTTACTACTGATTTCCTGGAAACCTGGTGTTTCAAATGCCAACCTGGTGAAAGGACCCAAGGGAAAAAAGACTTATGATAGAGTATGCAGTCCTTGTCATTCGGCAGATGCCAAAGGTATTCCAACATTTAGCCCTGCATTATCAGGATCAAAAATTGTGTTGGGTCCCAGTAATAAGCTAATTAGAGTTTTGCTTAAAGGCTCTGCAGAGTTCAAAAACTATCCGGGCCATAATAGTAAAAATGAGATGCCGGCTCAAGCTAACTTAAAGGACAGAAGAATAGCGAATCTCCTGACTTATATAAGAAACAATTTCGGGAATAAAGCTCCGGCCATTACAGCGGACGAAGTAAAGCTTGAAAGAGCAAAATTGTAAACTATTCTTTTTTATAAATAGCACCATCTTTCATCACCAATTTTATCTTCCTGATATTTTTAATATCTGTTGATGGATCTCCATCAACTGCAATAAGATCTGCAAACAGGTCTTTTTTTATTCTACCTATTTTATTTCCATATCCAAATACATCAGCATTTATTGAAGTTGCTGACTTTAATACATCAATTGATTTCATTCCATATTCCACCATCAGTTCCATTTCTCTTGCATTGTCTCCATGAGAAAAGACTCCTACATCACCTCCCATACAGATAGTGACGCCTGCTTGTAACGCTAATTGAAAACTTTTTTTCTTATTGGTAATACTTTGTGGCTCGGGGTCGATCCCTTTTTTCCATCCGCGGTATTGCTGAATAGCATCTCCGGCTGCGAGAGTAGGGCAGAGGGCAACATTTTTTTCTTTCATAAGTTTAAAAACTTCTTCAGTTCCCCCATCACCATGTTCTATTGTTGATATTCCGGCATTGATGGCTCTTTTCATTCCTTCAGCAGTACCGGCATGTGCCACAACTTTTCTTCCGCTGCTTGTTGCGATAGCAACGATCGATTCTAACTCAAGCTGGCTAAAGGTTGGTTGATTTTCTCCATTAGGACCATAGCGATAATCGGCATACACCTTTATAAGATCAGCACCATGACCGATCTGTGATCGGACAGCTTTACTCAACTCATCAAGTCCTGCAACTTCTTCTGCACCTTGTGGCAACTCCACATCAGGCGTTGGTGATTTTGGTCCGTATGTTCCTTTTGCAACAATGGCTCTTGTTGCTACGATCATTCTTGGTCCTGGTATTACTCCTTTTTCAATTGATTTCTTCAAACCAACATCATCATACATGGTTCCTTCAGTTCCCAGGTCTCTTACTGCTGTAAAACCTGCCATCAATGTTGCTTTTGCATGGTTCACTGCTCTTGCAGTTCTTTCAGCTCTTGATTCTTTCAGCACCTGGTCATCCCAACTTGTTTCATTATATGGATGAAGGAATAAATGTGAATGGCCTTCGATCAATCCCGGTAATAAGGTCAGTCCTTTCAGTTCAATGACCTCTGAACCTGCAGGCAACTTGAACATCATTGCACCTGCCTGTTCTATTTTATTATTCTTTATTAATACCACCCAACCAGTTTGCATGGTTTCTCCATCAAATACACGATCGGGTTTTAATAAAATATATTTGTCGGGTTGTTGAGCAACTGAAACGATAGCAACAAATAAGAAGCTGAAAAACAAAAGAGATATTTTCATAATTGTTGAGTAGTGATATGAACGTACAAGAGTGCGACGCAACAAAAGTACAATAGTAGCAATATTGCTTAGCCCATAATTATTTTGCCAATACATCTGCAAACTCCGGCTTTCTTTTAAAAACTGAATTTGCAAATGGACATAGTGGAATTATTTTAATATTGTGAGTTCGTGCAAACTCGACTGCAGTTTTTACAAGCTGCAAGCCTACATTTTGACCCTTTAGTTCTTCACTTACTTCAGTGTGCTCGATGATCATTTTATCGGGTGAGGGCATTGTATAAACCATTTCTGCAACTATTTTTTCATCGTTGTTTACATAAAACATTCCTTTTGTTCCTACCTTTTTATTTTTTATGACCATAGGTATTTAATATCAAAGCTTAAAAAATATTTTTTTCCTGTATAAGAAATAGCACAGCAGCCATTCCAATGTGAAAATACAAAGCGAAGTTATAATAAGCTTAAGATTTTCAGGTGTATTGATTAAGCCCATCAACCCATTTGTAGCGATCCCAACATAGCGATTGAACCAACCTCCTAAAATTTCAAAGAGTAGATAAATGAATATTGAATTCATGCTTATTACAATAAAAAACTTAAGATATTTTTTATGATCAAGAACATCGATCCACCAATAACAAGCTGCTAAACCAGCTAAACACCATCCCAGTGATGCAAATGTGAAAGAGCTGGTGGCAATCCTTTTAATAATAGGAGTGATATCTGCAATATCAAGACCATAACCAACAATGAGACAAATAACAGCCCAGATCAATAGTGGTTTTATTTTCTCTTTACCCTTTAACAAAAGTTTGCCCGCCAATGCTCCTGCAATTGTATGTACAGCAGTTGGAATACAATTAATGGCTACCCAACCGTCTTTATTAATTTTATTCATCAACAACAGATCGGTATAGTTCCCAAAATTATGTTGATCAGTAAAAGGTTGATCAAAGCCAGGAACATTCGTAAAACGATAAAGTATTTCTGTGAGAAGCAATAATCCAACACATATCATTATTTGTGTGGTTGCCGGCAAACGAAAGATCAGAAAAGCTACTAAAGTTGTAAAAGATAATTGAGTGAGCACATCCCATAATTCAAAGGAAAGGCCCTTCGGTTTTATTGCATAATCAAGCACACCCCAGAAAAAAAGCCAGAAGCATCTTTTCAGAATTTTCCTGAAAGATTGATTCCATGTCATGCCCTGGCTTGCCTGTTTATGAAGTGAAAAAGCCATAGCAGTACCGGCTATAAACATGAAACCCGGTTGTATAAGATCCCAAAAACGCAAACCATTCCATGGATGATGAAAGAACTGCTGAAAGAAGCTATGCAACAAACTATTGTCTCCGGATGCATCACTTAAGTGTTCATATAAACCCGTACTTTCCATGGCCAGCAATACCATGATCAATCCACGCATAAAATCAAGAGAAAGTAAGCGTTTGTCACTTTGAGAAGTGACAGCTGCAGCAAGCATAAGCAGTTTATTTTTGAAAAAGGTAGACGAAATAATTGGAAAAATTCAAAAAAGCATACATATTTGCAATGCAATGAAACAAGCAAATCAATATTGGTGGTGGCATACAAACTCTTTCGGGGTGCTGTAAGTCATTACTGTATTGTATAAATATATATGCCCCGAAATAGTTCGGGGTTTTTTATTTTGATACCAGCATAGGTAACTCCGGTTAAACTGAGTTGCGACGCTCCGTTCAACACCTGTGCTGCTATGAAACAAATTGAAAAGTCATTATGAAGAAAATTGAAGTTTTAACCACCTGCAAAAAATTGCTTGCCGATGTGTACACGCCTGTAAGTATTTACCTGCGTCTTCGTGATCGTTTCAGGGATACAGTGCTGCTTGAAAGCACGGATCATCATGCGGCGGAAAACAGTTATTCATTTATTTGTGTCAATGCGATTGGTGGAATTGAGATCACTTCGACAAAAAATGTTGAATTCAAACTTCCCGGTCAGAAACCTGAGAGAATTGAAATCAAGAATATAATGGAAGTGCCGCAAATGCTTTGGGATTTTGCCAACAGGTTTGACTGCGCAAAGAAGGAAACAAAGGAAGTAAAATTTGCGCAAGGGCTATTTGGCTATACTTCTTATGATGCTGTTCAGTTTTTTGATACAGTAAAACTAAAAACTAAAAACATAATACCTCTTATTCCTTTAATGCGTTACCGGCTTTACCAGTATGTAATTGTATTTAATCATTTCAAAGATGAGTTGTACATCTGCGAAAACCAGATAAATGGAATTGAGAGTGAGATGCCGGTTGTTGAATCATTGATCCGCAGTAAGGATGTTCCTGTTTTTCCTTTTAAAAGAAAGGGCGATGAAAGTTCAAATGTTACTGATAAAGAGTACATAAATATGGTGGACAAAGGGATTGCAAGTTGTCACCGTGGGGATGTTTTTCAAATTGTATTAAGCAGAAGATTTCAGCAAGGTTTTGCAGGAGATGAATTCAATGTTTATCGTTCGCTTCGTAGTATTAATCCTTCTCCTTATTTATTTTTCTTTGATTATGGTGATTATAAATTGATGGGTTCCTCCCCGGAATCACAATTGATCATTCAAAATGGAAAAGCGATCGTTCATCCTATTGCTGGTACATTCAGAAGAACGGGAGATGATGATAAGGATCATCTTGCTGCTGAATTATTAAGAGGAGATAAAAAGGAAAATGCCGAACATGTGATGCTTGTCGATCTTGCTCGGAATGATCTGAGCAGGGTCTGTGATGATGTAACGGTTACTCATTATAAAGATATCCAGTATTACAGCCATGTCATTCATATGGTGAGTGAAGTAAATGGCCACGTAAGAACCGGCAGTAACCCATTTGAATTGCTTGCAAAAACATTTCCTGCAGGTACACTAAGCGGTGCCCCGAAAATAAAAGCAATTGAGCTGATCGATGGTTATGAACCAACCGCAAGAAATTATTATGGCGGCGCCATTGGTTTTATGGGGTTTGATGGTAGCTGCAATCATGCCATTATGATCCGTACTTTTTTAAGTATGCAAAATACATTGACCTACCAGGCGGGAGCAGGAGTTGTTGCAGCAAGCAAGCCTGAGAGTGAATTACAGGAAGTGAATAACAAATTAGGAGCGTTAAAGAAGGCAATAGAGTTTGCTGAACAATTATTTTAATGTTAGAATATAAATAGAGCAGATGAAGATATTAGTATTCGATAATTATGATTCTTTTACTTACAACCTTGTTCACCTGGTTGAAAAGATCACACATGTGAAAGTGGATGTGCACCGCAATGACCAGATACCAATGGAGAAAGTAAAGGAGTATGATAAGATCATATTATCACCTGGCCCGGGAATTCCTGAAGAAGCTGGCTTGCTTTTGCCATTGATAAAGGAGTATGCTTCATCAAAATCTATCCTTGGTGTTTGTCTCGGTCACCAGGCAATTGGACAGGCATTTGGTGGAGAACTTATAAATCTTAGTTCGGTGTTTCATGGAGTAGCGACGCCGGTCAAAATCAAAAGTGAAAAATCAAAAGTAAAAAGTTTCCTATTTGAAGGACTACCTAATGAATTTGAAGTAGGTCGTTATCATTCGTGGGTTGTTTCAACAGAAAATTTTCCAGACGTATTAGAAATTACTGCCGAGGATGAAAGTGGAATGATCATGGGTCTACAACATAAAACTTATGATGTGCAAGGAGTGCAGTTTCATCCGGAAAGTGTATTAACACCGAAGGGTGAGGAGATAATGAAAAATTGGTTAAAGAAATAATTACAGATAAGATGAAAAAAATATTGCAATACTTGTTTGAGCATAAGACGCTTTCAAGAGAAATGGCGAAAGAAGTTTTAGTCAATATCGGCAAAGGAATTTACAACGAACATGAGATAACAGCTTTCATGACAGTGTATTTAATGCGGAGCATTACTATTGATGAGTTAATGGGTTTCCGTGATGCTTTGCTTGAGCTTTGTGTGCCTGTTGATTTTAGCGAATATGATACAATAGATATTGTTGGAACCGGCGGCGATGGAAAGAATACTTTTAATATCTCTACGCTCAGTTGTTTTATCGTGGCTGGGACAGGACAAAAAGTTGCCAAGCACGGCAACTATGGAGCCTCATCTATCAGTGGCGCATCGAATGTGATGGAGCAAATGGGCTACAAATTCAAAAATGATAATGACAGGTTGAAAAAGGAAATTGACGAAGCAAATATTTGTTTTCTTCATGCGCCATTATTTCATCCTGCATTAAAAACTGTTGGACCGATCAGGAAGAATCTTGCCATGAGAACTTTCTTCAATATGCTTGGCCCAATGGTGAATCCTTCACACCCGAAATACCAGTTGGTGGGAGTGTTCAGTCTTGAAATGGCGAGAATATATAATTACCTTTTGCAGCAAACGGAAAAAGCATTTACCATAATTCACAGTCTTGATGGTTATGATGAGATCTCTTTGACCAATGACACAAAAGTTATTACCAATGAAGGAGAAAAAGTAAAGACACCTGAACAGCTTGGAAAGAGAATGGTAGAGCCTAATGATATACAAGGTGGCAACACAGTAGAAGAAGCCGCAAAGATCTTTTTAAAGATATTAAAAGGAGAGGGAACATGGGCGCAGAATGCGGTTGTGCTTGCCAATGCAGCAATGGCTTTACATTGCACAGGTAATTTTAAATCGTATGATGATGCATTTAATGCAGCGATTGAAAGTTTGGAAAGTGGCAAAGCAAAAAAATCCCTTGATAAATTAATCAGTTTGCAGTAATGAATATCCTTGAAGAAATAATCGAATATAAAAAAGAAGAGGTCAAAAGTAGAAAGGCAATAGTAAAAACTGCTGACCTTGAAAAAAGAGAATTATTTTCAAGGACTGTATTGCCATTGAAAGATTTTTTATTGAACAGATCAAGAACTGGGATCATTGCTGAATTTAAAAGAAGATCACCATCAAAAGGAATTATAAACCCCGATGTTGATGTTATAGATGTAACAAAAGGCTATACAGAGAATGGAGCTTCCTGTTTGTCTGTGTTGACTGATGAGCATTTTTTTGGTGGAAGTGATGAAGACCTGATCAAAGCAAGGATAAATGATATTCCGATCTTAAGAAAAGATTTTGTTATTGATGAATACCAGTTGGTAGAGGCTAAGTCGATCGGCGCTGATGTAATATTGCTGATCGCGGCTTGTTTAACAGTCACTGAAGTAAAACGGCTGGCATCTTTTGCAAAAAACCTCGGACTGGAAGTTTTATTGGAACTTCATGCTGAGGAAGAGTTAGAGCATATTTGTGATGAAACGGATGTTATTGGTATTAATAACCGCAATCTGAAGACTTTTGATGTGGATATCGAAAGAAGTTTGCGTATGGCTGAAAAGATACCTTTCCCTAAATTTAAAGTAGCGGAAAGCGGGATCAGCAGCGTTAATGATATTTTACTTTTTAAAAAACATGGCTTCCAGGGTTTTCTTATCGGAGAAAATTTTATGAAAGTCACTGACCCAACGATTGCTTTTGCTGAATTCGTAAAACAATTAAAAGCAAAAGCACATGAAGATTAAAGTTTGTGGAAACACATTGCCTCAACAGGTAAATGCCCTGGATGAACTGGGAGTAACATTTGCCGGGTTTATTTTTTACCCGAGATCGCCGCGGTATATGGTTCAGAAAATAGGCCCGGAAAAAATGCGACAGATCAAAGGGAAAATAATCAAAGTGGGAGTATTTGTAAATCCTACCTATGAGGAACTGATGAAAACGGTAGAAGATTATCGGTTAGATATGGTGCAGTTGCATGGAGATGAAAGTCCCAAGTTTTGTGATAAGATCGCTGATTATATCTCGGTGATCAAAGCTTTTCGGCTGAGTGATAACGACAGCATCCAGCACATGACACAATCTTATACGGAAGTATGTGATTTTTTTATGTTCGATACGCTGGGTGCTGGTTATGGTGGTACAGGAAAAAAGTTTGATTGGACGATACTGCAACAATCGCTGCCGCTTAAGCCTTATTTTTTAAGTGGGGGCATTGAGCCGGGAGACGAAAAAAAACTGGAGGAGTTTATTGGTTCGCCAGCAGGAGAAAAATTATTCGCGGTGGATATAAATACAAAATTTGAAATAGGACCGGGAGTAAAGGATGTGAACAGCATTAAAAAATTTGCAGAAAATTTGGGGATTAAAAAGTTAAGTAAATGAATATAAAAGTTTGTGGTATCACACAGCTCAAACAATTGCAGCAATTAGAAGCATTGAACATTGATTATGCAGGATTGATTTTTTATAAAGAGTCGCCACGATATGTAGGCGATAAAATAACTGGTAAGCAAATAAAGGATGCGGACTTTGATATTAAGAAGGTGGGAGTGTTTGTTGATCCAGGTTATTCGGAATTATTGGATGCCATTGACGAATACGGGTTGGATATTGTGCAGTTGCATGGTAATGAAACACCGGAAATGTGTGAAGAATTGAGCGCAGAAGTGGAAGTGATAAAAGCGTTTCGTATTTCAGGAGATAAATCAATTGACATTGATGAAATGGTAGCTGATTATGATGCTGTTTGTGATTATTATTTATTTGATACGGCAGGATTAAAAGAAAGTTTTGGCGGAACAGGGCAACAGTTTGATTGGGGAGTATTAAAAAAAGCAAAAATTGAAAAACCATTTTTTCTCAGTGGTGGTATCGGGCCTGATGATGCAGCGAAAGTAAAAGCATTTAACCACCCTGATTTTTTTGCAGTTGATGTAAATAGCAAGTTTGAATTATCGCCTGGATTAAAAGATATGGCTTCGATATTGAAATTTTTGCAGGCATTCAAATAAGTTGACATGAGTTTTTGTAAAAACTGCGGAGAAAAAGTTATAGGTAATTACTGCAGTCATTGCGGACAAAAGATATTGGAGGAAAGAATTTCATTTCATTATATATGGCACGAGGCATTACATTTCTTTACGCATTTTGAAAAAGGGTTTTTATTTACCTCGTGGAGTATGCTGGCAAAGCCTGGTAAAGTGGTAACGGATTTCGTAAAGGGCAAAAGAAAGGTTTATCAACAGCCCGTTTCGTTCTTTTTAATATGGATAACTATGTACTTGTTGCTACTGTATATAGTTGAAAAGATCTTTGGAGAAAATGTGGTGATCGATTACAAAGAATATTTTGGCCCAACATCAACAACAAAGTTCGCGGTCAGTCACCTAAGTATTGTTTTGTTGGTGGTAATTCCATTCCAGGCTTTGTATTTCTATTGGTTGGTGGCAGGGAAGAAGTACAACTACTTTGAATGTTTTGTGGTGGCGATGTATTATTTGGGGGCGGTGATATTGTTACAATGTGGCTTTGTGATACTGGCAATAATTATACACCCATTAATTGGGACATCAGTTGCACTTATTTATTCTGATCCGTTGAAAATTATTTACCTGACATGGGCAGTAACGGATACAATAAAATTATTCAGGATTAAGAATAAAGTTATAAGAGTTGTGTTGTTTGCGGTTCTTGCATTTGGAACTTTTACGATTTGGCGACTGTATGGAGTGCCAGCAATAATTGAATGGATTATGGGAGAGAGTTGATTTGGCTAAGAGAATAAAGGAGAGAAGGAGACAAAGAGATTACGCTGTTGGTATAAAGCTGAATAATGAACAGAACGTACAAGAGTGCGACGCAACGGAAGCGATATAGAAATACAAAAGCTGATTACAAAAAATGAAAAAAGCAAATACATACACTTCTCCTGATGAATTTGGGTATTACGGAAAATTCGGGGGAGCGTATATTCCTGAAATGCTTCATCGCAATGTGGAAGAACTTAAGACCCGCTATTTGGAAATAATGAATGAGGCATCTTTTCAAAAAGAGTTTCATGAATTGCTGAGAGATTATGCAGGCAGGCCAACGCCTTTATATCACGCAAAGCGATTGAGCGATAAGTATGGAACAACAATTTTTCTTAAGCGGGAAGATCTTTGTCATACCGGCGCACATAAGATCAATAATACTATCGGGCAGATATTACTTGCGCAGCGATTAGGTAAGAAAAGAATTATTGCTGAAACAGGTGCAGGTCAACATGGCGTAGCTACTGCGACTGTATGTGCATTGAAGGGAGTTGAGTGTATCGTTTACATGGGAGAAAAAGATATTGAACGGCAAGCGCCGAATGTTGCTAGAATGAAAATGTTGGGAGCTACGGTGATCCCTGCAACTTCAGGAAGTAAAACATTGAAAGATGCAACAAATGAAGCGATCCGAGACTGGATAAATAACCCGAACGATACACATTACATAATTGGAAGTGTTGTTGGTCCACATCCTTATCCTGATATGGTAGCAAGATTTCAGAGTATAATAAGCGAAGAGATGAGAGGGCAGTTGAAAGAAAAGATCGGGAGTGAATTACCTACTCATGTGTTGGCGTGTGTTGGTGGTGGCAGTAATGCTGCTGGTGCATTTTATCATTTCTTAGATGAGTTATCAGTTCAATTGATCGCTGTGGAAGCAGCGGGGCATGGCATCAATAGCGGACTAAGTGCTGCAACAACTCAATTAGGTAAACCTGGTGTATTGCATGGAAGTAAAAGTTTGGTAATGCAAACAGAAGATGGACAGGTAGTAGAGCCACATAGTATCTCTGCTGGGTTGGATTATCCGGGTATTGGACCTTTGCATGCGCATTTATATGATAGTGGCCGTGCAAAATTTTTAAGTGCGACAGATGAAGAAGCATTGACTGCGGCATTTGAGCTGGCAAAACTGGAAGGGATCATTCCTGCATTGGAAAGTGCACATGCTTTACATGCATTGAATATTTTGAAATTTGATAAAGAAGATAAAGTAGTGGTTTGTTTGAGTGGAAGAGGGGATAAAGATCTTTCTACATACATGAAAAATTTATAACTACGGAGACACGGAGGCAGAGAGTTACACAGAGTATCTCCGTGTTCCTTTGTGTATTTGGTGTCTCTGTGTTTCAAAAAATATGCAAAGAATAAAAAAACTTTTTAGCGAGAAAAGCGCCAACATTCTCAACGTTTACTGCACCGCAGGCTATCCTCAATTGAATTCAACTCTTGAAGTAATGAAAGCATTGCAGGAAAACGGCGCAGACATGATCGAACTCGGAATGCCCTACAGTGATCCATTAGCTGATGGCCCGGTCATCCAGCAAAGCAGCAGCATTGCACTTGCAAATGGAATGACGATCAAAAAACTATTCGAACAATTAAAAGATTTCAGAAAACACATTTCAGTTCCGGTTGTATTGATGGGTTATATGAATCCTGTTCTGCAATATGGCTTTGAAAAATTTTGTGCCGATGCGGCATCAGTGGGTGTTGATGGATTAATTCTTCCTGATCTGCCCGAACATGAATTCGAAACTGAATACGGGGCTATCATAAAAAAACATGGACTTGATTTTATTTTTCTCGTTACCCCTGAAACAAGCGAAGAGAGAATAAAAAAACTGGATGAATTAAGCACGGGGTTTTTATATGCTGTTTCATCTTCCTCCACTACCGGTAGTGACAAGAACATGACCGATGTAAAGAGCTATTTACTGAGGCTCAAAAGCTTAAATTTGAAAAATCCTGTACTTGTTGGCTTTGGAATAAAGGACAAAACAACCTTTCAAGCGGCCTGCAACAATGCCAATGGAGCTATTATTGGCACCGCATATATAAAAGCTCTTGGAGAACCCGGTAATGTGGCCGACATTACCCGTAAATTTTTGGAGACTATTAGGGTTTAACTACTACCTACCCGGGATTTTTTTTATTACTTTTACAGGCGTTATGAAAACAATATTGACATTTATCTTTCTTGGCCTCTTACAGACTAACCTTCTTGCAAATACAGATAAGGATACAAGTTTCACAATTACTGGCAACATGGTCGGCTTTAAAGATAGCACCGAAGTAAAACTTGAAGATCAAAATACGAATGTTCAGTTAGCTTCTGCAAGGATCATAAAAGGTAAGTTTACTTTAAAAGGGAAATTAACAGAGCCAACATTATGCTGGTTAAAAATTAGCGGTGATGAGGATCAATATATTTATGTAGAGAATAGATCTATTACAATAACAGGAATAAAACCGATAAGGACAAACTTTAAAGTAACCGGTTCACGATCGCATAATGATTTTATGGATTTTCAGAAGGGGTTTACTCCATTGATGGTCCGTTTGCAAAAAATAGTGCCGGCCATCAATTCTACGCCTTATGGCCCGCAGCGGGATAGCATGATGTTGATCTATGATAATATCCGGGATTCTATTCAAAAGAATATTGATGTTTATATTGATCATCATTTATCATCTTTTGTTTCTCCATTTGTTTTATTTGTTACTACACAGTTTTATGAAGATCCGGTTTTGCTTGAGCAAAGATTTCTCCGTTTGGATTCTAACGTAAGAAGCATACCAACTAGCATAAGCTTAAAAAATTATATTGATTATAATAAAGTCGGCGCTGTGGGCACCAATGCACTGGATTTTACACAGCCTGATACATCGGGTACGCAGGTATCCTTGTCGTCATTCAAGGGAAAGTATGTGTTGGTTGATTTTTGGGCCAGTTGGTGCGGACCATGCCGGGCGGAAAACCCAAATGTTGTTGCCAGCTTCAATAAATTCAAAGAGAAAAACTTTACGGTGCTTGGCGTTTCTTTAGATCGTCCGGGACAAAAAGAAAATTGGGTGGCGGCAATACATAAAGACAACCTTACATGGACACATGTCAGCGATCTTTTATTCTGGAACAACGCTGCCGCGAAACTTTACCGTGTGCAGGGAATTCCATTTAATATTTTAGTTGATCCGCAAGGAAAAATAATAGGCCGGAACCTTCGTGGCTCCGACCTGGATGGTAAACTCTGTGAAATATTGGGATGTGATACAAAGGCCAAGCCTTTTTGACCAAATTTATTTTTTGTTTCCGTCTGCATTACTACTATCAACTTTTGTTGCGTCGCACTCTTGTACGTTCGGTAATTCTATTGAGCGACATAGAACTTACAACATAAAACTTAAAATTGTTTCAGTTCACATCTTTCCCTGCTTTTAGCTTATCGATCATTGTTTGAATATTGCTTTTGTTTTGAGCATCAGTGACAGCCATTGCCTTGTTAGCATAATCCAAAGCTGTTTTATAGTCTCCATTGGCGGAATATCCACGCACCAGGCCAACCAATGTAGTCATCTGGTTTGGATTCTTTTCGTAGTTCATTTTAAAGATATCCAATGCCTCTTTTGGTCTTTTCTGAGTTATTAATGAACGTCCATATCCATGCATCTCAAACATAGAAGCATTAGGTAATGCTTTCTTCATAACTGCTGCCGCTTCATCTTTCTTGCCAAGTTTATCGAGTATCTGTGCTTTTGTACTTGCGGCCTGGAAACTTCTATCACCACCAAATGTTCCGCTGCTTGCCGAATCAGCCCATAGCAATGCTTCATCCAGGTTTACATTTCTATCAAGACACCACTGTGCCGCCTGTTGCCAGCTTTGCCAAATAAATCCTTTATCGGTTTGTAACTCCCTGCGGAATGATGCAAGCTGTTCTTTTACATAATCAACTTCTATTTTAAATGGTATCGTCAGTCTTTCCCACGATAAAGCGATCGTTGCGCTATTTTCTGTCTCATTCAGAAACTCATATTTCAACCATTCAACTAATTTGTCCGATGCATATGGTTTTACTTTTACCCGTAATGCATCTTCCTTATCATTATAGTAAAAACTTCCCCATGATGTTGAATTCTTTGAAAAGATCAAGGTGCATTCATTCGGATCATACGCAATAAAAAAACCATATTTACCTGCTGGTAAAGGTTGCCCTTCGATCTTTACATCAGTAGAAAATTCTAATGTTGTATTTTCATTGGCGCCGGCTCTCCATGGAGCAGCTTTTGAGCTTCCAAAGCCCTGGTCAGTGTAACCCACTGGAACGAGTTGCCCCCAGATCTTTCCTTCACGACCTTTTATACCTGGACGATCATAATTGATAACGACTTTTGTTAAACCAATTTGTTCTGCAATCATTGCTTTTTTATTACCGCCGCTTGGTAAAACAGTTAATGGGATCTGGGAATAAGAGATCATGCTGATAAAAAACAGCATTGATAGAATTAGAGCAATCTTTTTCATAAACATTTTTTTAGTCTATTCAAATCTAAAAAGTTCAGTGATGTCAAATCTTTAATTTGTTGCATTCGGATAAAAGAACTGATAAAGGATTATTTGCGGGGCTTCAATGGTAATTATACTCCACATTTCAAGGTGAAAAAAACCTTTTTGAGAATCAGTTGTTTAGAGCTTTTGGGATAAATTTTACACACATTTTTATTTATTATGGCATTGACTTTGAAACAGAGAGGGTATAAAAATCAGATTATTATGAAAAAGTTTTTTTTGATCTTATTAGTAGCAACGGGCTCTATTATCAGCAAGCCTGCTACCGCACAAGTTAGCGTTAACGTTAATATTGGTTCGCAGCCGACTTGGGGACCGGTAGGGTATGATTATGTAGAATATTATTATTTGCCCGATATTGAAACCTATTATTATGTACCCAAACATCAATTCGTTTATTTAAGCAATGGGCAATGGATATATTCGACTTCATTACCTTCCCGCTATAGATCTTACAACCTTTATTCGGGATATAAAGTGGTGATCAATGAGCCCCGACCTTATTTGCATTATACGACACATAAGGTTACATATGCAAAGTATAAAGGAAACAACGGCGGACAGGTGATAATTAAAAACAGCAACGAGCCGAAATATTATGTTGTGAAAGGGCACCCTAAATATAATGGTGGAAATAATGGCAATGGTCACGGCAATGGAAATAGTGGAAATAAAGGAAAGGGTAAGGGCAAAGGTTAGCTTTAAGTAAATAATATTTTTAGTGAGCCCGGTCAATGACCGGGCTTTGTATTGTTGAAAATGAAAGCGCAAAAAAAATAAATACTATTTGTTCCGTAACTTCCTTTTTAAATCCGCACAAATGCCAAGGCTTATTGGTTTTACATTTTTTATTCTAAGTTTTTCTTTTCTTAATGCGCAGGAGTTTGGTGGTAATCCACCTTCAATAAAATGGAAACAGATCAGTACAGATACTGTGAGGATTATTTTCCCTGTAGGGATGGATAGCGCAGCACAAAGGATTTCATCGATCGTTCATTTTCTTTCAGCAAAAAATAATTCACTTGGCCACAAAGTGAATAAAATAAATATCGTTCTTCAGAATCAATCGACGGTTGCAAATGCCTATGTTGGATTAGGTCCTTATCGCAGTGAGTTTTTCTTAACTCCTTCGTTTAATAATTTTGAGATTGGTAGCATTTCCTGGGCAGAAGATCTTGCATCTCATGAATACCGGCATGTGCAACAATTCAGCAACTTTAAAGTGGGGTTAAGTAAACTGATGTATTATTTGGCCGGAGATGATGGATTGTCGCTTGCTATTAATGCCGCAGTGCCGGATTGGTTTTATGAAGGAGATGCGGTGTACAATGAAACAGTGCATAGTAGGCAGGGCAGGGGACGAATCCCTTTTTTCACGAATCAGTACAAATCGCTTTGGGTAGATAATAAACAATATTCATGGATGAAGCTTCGGAATGGATCATTGAAAGATTATGTTCCTAATCATTACCATCTTGGTTATTTGATGGTGAATTATGGATATGATAAATACGGAAGTGATTTCTGGGGAAAAGTAACAAAAGATGCGGCATCGTTTAAAGGGTTGTTCTATCCATTTCAAAATGCTATAAAGAAACAAACAGGTCTTGATTATAAAACTTTCAGAAAGCAAGCCTTCGATCACTATAAGTTGAATAGCGATTTGCAGCTGAAGAGTGCGACGCAACAGAAGCCTAATAGTACTAATGAAGTCGGGGAACAAAAAATTACAAAGCCCACAACCAGTTATGTTACAAACTATTTTTTCCCATACCAATTGGGAGATGGCTCATTGCTTTATTTAAAAAGTAGTTATCGCAAGCGACCTGCATTTGTAATTAAAGATAATTCCGGGGAACATGTATTGCGTGTAAAAGATATTTCACTGGATGAGCAATATAGTTATCGCAATGGAAAAATTGTATACTCTGCATACAAACCAGATGCAAGGTGGGGATGGAGGAATTATGGTGAGATAAGGTTGCTGGATGTGGGAAGTGGTAAACAGCAAACGATCACTCATAGAACAAAATATTTTACGCCGGATATTAGTAATGATGGTAATAAAATAGTGGCAGTAAATTATAAACCTGATGGCAAATGTGAACTGCATGTACTGGATGCGGTGACAGGTGGCTTAATAAAAAACATTGAGTCTTCGGAAATAAATGTTTTTACTGATCCAAAGTTTATCAATGATAGTTCCATAATTGCTTGTGCAAGGCTTCGTGATGGACAAATGTCCCTCGTTCGTGCAGATATCAGCGGATCGATCATGAGACTTACGCCTCCTTCTTATCATGTTATTGGGTTTCCGAATGTTCAAAATGACAAAGTTTTTTTTACGGCATCTTTTAATGGTAATGATGAGATCTTTATGTTGCAGTTAAGTGATAATAAGATATTCCAGGTTAGCAGTTCGGTTACCGGGAATTATTTTGTAAATGCCTCTGGTAATAAAATTGTCTATTCGAATTTCACGGCTGACGGGTACCAGTTAAAAGAGATGAGTGTAGAGAAACCGAACGAGATCGATCTAAAAGCTTTCGAGCTGCCAGCTAATAAGATCCCGATAGCAAAAGAAAATGATTTTAGCAATTTGAAATTAAATGATATTGTAACAAGGAATTTTTCAGTGAGTAAATATAAAAAGGGAACAAGGCTTTTGAATTTTCATAGCTGGCGGCCTTATTATGAGGACCCGTTTTTTACTTACACCCTTTATGGTCAGAATATTTTGAATACGCTACAAACGGAACTTTATTATTCATATAATCAGAATGAAAATACAAATGCTGTTGGATTCAACACAACCTATGGCGCATGGTTCCCTTACCTGTCAGCAGGAGCTGAATATACTTTTAAAAGAACAGATACATTAAATAATAAGACCCGCCAATGGGATCAATTGGATACCCGTGTCGGCTTAAATATTCCATTGGATCTTTCCGGAGGCAGATATTTCAGGAATTTGAATTTTGGAAGCAGCTATGTTTTCCGGTTTGAAAACAATACGGGTCCCAATAAAGATCTGTTTGTCGAAAACAATTTTAGTTATCTCTCACACTTTATTAATTATAGCCAGCAGGTACAGACGGCAAGGCAACATATATTTCCGAGGCTGGGTTATAATTTTACATTGCAATATCGTCACGCCATTTCGAAATATGATAGCTACCAATTTTTTACTTCCGGTCATTTTTTACTTCCGGGATTTTTTTCGAATCATAGTATTGTGTTAGATGGTGCTTTCCAGGAACGGGACACATCGAGAGCATTATTCAGCAACCGATTCCCTTATTCAAGAGGATATAATGAGGCTTACTTTTCAAGGATGTGGAAGCTTGGTGCTAATTACCATTTTCCTTTATGGGTTCCTGATTGGGGTTTTGGGAACATTCTTTATATCCAGCGGATTCGTGCCAATGCGTTTTATGATTTTACAAGAGTTTATTCAAATAGCAAAAAACTATCAGCTGATCAGCGAAGTGTAGGGGGAGAAATTTATTTTGATACCAACTGGTGGAATCAATATCCACTGACTTTTGGTTTTAGGATCAGTGCACGATTGGATGCTGACCTGGTGACTCATCAGAAAGGAACTTTCTATGAGTTTATTTTGCCCGTGAGTATCATACCGAGATAAGCTTTGGGCTGTGAGCTGCGAGCTAAGAATGAAACTTCAATCATAAGTCTCGAAGCTCATGGCTCGCGGCTCGTAGCTATAAAGAAGCTAATGATTCTTCGATAGCTTTTATCTTCGCTTCCGCATCAGCTTTTTTCTTTCTTTCGATCTCAATTACTTCTGGCTTTGCGTTTTGAACAAAACGTTCATTGCTTAATTTCTTTTCTACTGATATAAGAAATCCTTTCTGGTATTCAAGATCTTTTTTGAGTTGGTCTTTTTGCGCTGTTGTATCAAGTTCGTTCTCTGTTTCGATAAAAAATTTGTCTTTTTGAACAACCGTGTTTATAGAACCAGCAACAGCCTCTTTAACAAAATTTATTTGTGAAGCATTTACCTGTTTCCCAAGAATTAATTTAAAAGAATTGTATGCTGATTGTTCAGCAGTTTGAATATGAAGCTTTATCTCTTCTTTTTGTTTTAACTGATTTTTCACACGAACATCACGCAAAGCAGTAATTACTTGTTTCAGTAGATCAGCTTGCTTCAAGATTTCCGATTTTTGGCTCCCGATTTTTGATTCTTGTTTAATAGTTAAATCGTCGCCTTCTTTTCTTTCTTTTAATTCATGATAAATTTCTTCCGTAACAAAAGGCATGAAAGGATGAAGTAACTGCATCAGCTCTTCGAAGAAGAAAACCGTTTTTTCATAAACTTCTTTTTCTATTGGTTGTTCAAAGCCGGGTTTTACCCATTCCAAATACCAACTGCAGAAATCATCCCATATCAGTGAGTAGATCGTTTTTAATGCTTCACTTAACTTGAATTCTTTATAAGATTTTTCTATTTCTGTTTTCGCTTCGTTCAATCTATTCTCAAACCAATCAATTGCAAAATTACTTTCTGACTTACGGTCTTCCTGACTTTCTGACTTTCTTCCTTCCCACATCTTCACCAGCTTCAGTGCATTCCAGATCTTATTATTAAAATTTCTTCCCTGGTCACAACTGCTATCATCAAATAAAAGATCATTACCAGCAGGAGAGGAGATCATAATTCCAAAGCGAACAGCATCGGCTCCATAACGATCAATAAGATCCAATAAGTCAGGCGAGTTACCAAGACTCTTACTCATCTTTCTTCCCTGCTTATCTCTTACCATTCCTGTGAAATAAACATCGCTGAATGGTTTTTCATTCATGTATTCCATTCCTGCCATGATCATTCTTGCCACCCAAAAGAAAATAATATCCTGTCCCGTTACGAGTACAGAAGTCGGATAATAATAATTAATGTCTTTATTATTAGGTTGCGTTATCCCATTGAACACTTCGATCGGCCACAGCCACGAGGAGAACCAGGTATCCAGGACATCTTCATCTTGCGTTATATCTTCAATTTTTAATTTTTCATTTTTAATTTTTAATTGATCAAACGCTTCTTTTTGTGTTTCAGTAACTGCGAATGTTCCATCTGGTGCATACCATGCCGGTATCCTTTGACCCCACCAAAGTTGACGACTGATACACCAATCCTTTACATTTTCCAACCAGTATTTATAAGTAGCCAGAAATCTTTCTTCAGGATGAATTTTTACATTACCGCTTAAAACTGCATGCAATGCTTTTTCAGCAAGTGGTTTCATTTTTACAAACCACTGTGTCGAAATGCGGGGTTCCACAACAGCATTTGTTCTTTGTGAAAAACCAAGTCTTGTTGTGTATTCTTCTTCTTTAATTAATTGGCCATCTGCTTTTAATTTTTCAATAGCTTTTTTTCTTGCTTCAAACCTGTCAAGACCAACAAATACCTGCGCCGCTTCACTCATTGTACCATCAGGATTCAGTGTATCAATTGTTTCAAGATTATGTTTTAAGCCGAGATTATAATCATTGATATCATGAGCCGGTGTGATTTTCAATGCACCTGTTCCAAATTCTTTGTCTACATACTCGTCAAAAATCACAGGCACTATACGATTTACCAGTGGCACGATCACTTTCTTTCCTTTCAAATAAGCATAACGTTCATCGTCAGGATGAACACATACTGCTGTATCGCCCATGATCGTTTCAGGACGCTGTGTTGCAATTGATATAAAATCATTTGTTGGTTTACCCGAAGCATCGGCAACAAAATATTTTACATAGTAAAGTTTGCCTTGTAGTTCTTTGTACTCAACTTCCTCATCACTCAACGCAGTTTTTGCAGCAGGGTCCCAGTTGATCATTCTTGCGCCACGATAAATAAGTCCTTTGTTATACAAGTCTACAAAAACTTTCATAACAGCCTTGTAATAATGATCATCCATCGTGAAACTAACACGATCCCAATCAACGCTGCAACCAAGACGTTCGATCTGGTTATAAATGATGCCGCCGTATTTTTCTTTCCACTCAAAAGCATATTTCAAAAATTCTTCACGGCCGATCTTATTTTTATCAATGCCTTTTTCCTTCAGCATCTGCACCACTTTTGCTTCCGTAGCGATCGAAGCATGGTCGCTGCCCGGAACCCAGCATGCATTGAAACCACTCATTCTTGCTTTGCGAACAAGAATATCCTGCACAGTTTCATTCAGCGTATGCCCCATATGCAACACACCCGTAACATTTGGCGGAGGTATCACAACAGTAAAAGCCTTCCTGTCATCAGGAGTTGAATTAAAATATTTTTTCGACTTCCAATGCGAGGTCCATTTTTCTTCTATAGATCCCGGTTCAAAATTTTTCGATAGTTCCATTAGTTCGATGCTATTTTATTTTGTCAGCTGATGTACTACTATTAAGCTTCCGTTGTGTCACTCATTTATACGTTCTGTTCGCTATTGAGCTGATTAGAATTACAGGAGTACAAGAGTGCGACGCAAGGGACGGTGAGGGATGTAATGCAGCTTAGTACATAAAAATCCTAACCGGCGGCAAATTTACCTTCTTTCAGCTAGATAATGAAACTGAAAGAAGCCTTTGAAGAGATGAAAATTTAATCTGTAAAAACTGTTTTTACAGGGCGAAATACTTACTTTGAAGTTCAATTTTTTTTATGGAAAGAACACTTTACTCATGGCACAGCCCATCGCTGAATAAAGATATGCCTATCGCTATTTATGGTCATTATGGTTTTGCTTTATTGTTGGT
The DNA here is from genome assembly GCA_035318985.1 of Chitinophagaceae bacterium. GTDB lineage: Bacteria > Bacteroidota > Bacteroidia > Chitinophagales > Chitinophagaceae > VBAS01. Next base: position 79,846 of record DATHDP010000091.1, on the reverse strand, counting down.
ACCAACTGCAGCGGCTGACTACCTCGAGTATGAGCGGTTTCAATTGCTAGACCAGATCGCACCATTTATTGAGGCTGGTAAATTAAAAGTGTATTCTGTTGATAGCATCAATAATGAAAGCTGGCTGAATAATAATATGAACCCTCGTGATAAATCTATCCGGCACCAACAGTGGAATGACTATATATTTAATGAAGTAGTTCCATTCATTCGTACTAATTCGAGTTCCGATACTATGATATACACCTGCGGCGCATCGTTCGGAGCATTGCACAGCATGAATTTATTTTTGAAAAGGCCTGATATTATCAACGGTGTAATTGCAATGAGCGGTGTTTATGATCTTACTGAATACACAAAAGGTCATTACGATGATGATGTTTATTTTAACAGCCCTATGCATTATATGCCTAATTTAACTGATCATGATGTGCTGGAGAAAATTAGGAGTACTCATCACCTGCATATATTCAGCGGCAGTGGCGCTTATGAAGACCCCGATAGCAGCGGTCGCTTTGCAAGAATTCTTTATGATAAAGCAATCAATTATGAACTGGATATTTGGGGACAGGAGTGGCCGCATGATTGGAACACATGGCGTACAGTTTTACCACATTATTTAGAAAGCAGGTTTTAATAATTAATCTTGCGGGATCAGCTTTTTTAATGTGTGCAGGAATTCAGTTCTTGGGATCATCCTGGCGCCAAGACTTTCGAGATGCTCTGTATAAACCTGGCAGTCTATCAATTCAACACCGTCTTTTTTTAAATGTTCAACAAGTTTTATAAAAGCATATTTGCTTGCATTGCTTTGTTTGCTAAACATACTTTCGCCAAAAAATATTTTTCCAATTCTTACTCCATATAAACCGCCAACCAGCTCGCCATTTTTCCAAACTTCGGCGCTGTGTGCAAAACCAAGTTTATGCAAAACTGTGTAGGCTTTTTTTACATCATTAGTGATCCAGGTACCTGCCTGCCCTTTTCTGCTGATAGTTTTACAATTACCAATAACCTGGGCAAAAGCTTTATCAGTAGTAAAATTGAACGCATCTTGATTCAACAATTTTTTCATGCTCTTGCTAACTTTTATTTCACCGGGAAATAAAACAAAACGTGGGTCGGGACACCACCACAAGATATGTTTGCCTTCATACCACGGAAAGATGCCTTTACTATAAGCGATCAATAAACGATCTACAGACAGATCACCGCCTACTGCTAATAACCCATCTGGTTCTGCAAGATGAACTGGGGGAAAGGCAAATTCTTTTTCTAGTACAAATAATGGCATGAGGAAAAATTACGAGCAAATCCGAGCTTTCGGAATAATTATCAAATAAATGCTATTTCCTGAAAATAAAAAATGGTAAAACTTCGATGTTGACTTTGAGAATTCACTTTTTTGTGAGATGGGGTTTTTGATTTAGTGTTTCTACGTAAAAAAATTATTGAACAACCATTTCGACAGTAGCACCAATACCTCTGTCAGTAATAGCATCACACTTTGGTTTCAATTCATCGTAACTTCCATTCTTTACTGCATATTTTCCCTGGAAGTGTATAATGTAAGCACATTGTTCTGCTTGTTCATGACTATGGCCACAGATCTCCATCAAGGTATCGATCACCCATTCAAACGTATTAACCTCATCATTCCATACAATAAGATTGCATGGTTCCTCCACACTGGTAAGAACATCGTTTTCTTCCCATTCTTTAATTTGCGTACCTGGTTTGATTGAAGACATATATTAAGGCTGTAAAAATAATTCTTATTTAGCGTATTTTAAAAAAGGGGATCATGGAAAACTCCTATCTTATCAACTTAATTTCTAACTAAGTGCATAAAAAAAGCCCCGCTATTGCGAGGCCTGTGTGGGAGTTGACGGGTTCGAACCGCCGACCCTCTGCTTGTAAGGCAGATGCTCTGAACCAGCTGAGCTAAACTCCCTTGCGAACAACGTGAAGCAATCACGTTTTTGGGAGGGCAAAGATAGGGGTATCAGGTTTTTGGGAAAAATCTTTTTTGATCTAATTCGGTGTTACTGCAGGCAGCCTGTAAAGTTGTCCATCGATCACAAACAACTCATCGATCTCGTAGGTCCAGTACTTAAAAAGGGGAGATTTCTTCAATATTTTTTCAACCTCGGATTTCGTTTCTGCATTTAATGTTACCCAAACCCTTTGTGATTCCATACTCACCACATATTGATCAATAATGTTTTTATTAATGAGCATATTGATATAGGTGCGATGTGCTGGTATTAGTGCTGCAAACTCATCATTCCAATCAAAATTTATTGTTACCTGGTAGGCTTTCATTTTAATAATTGATAAAGTAAATGTAGGAAAGTTTGTAAAGCGATTTTATGAATGTGGAGAACTGCTTAAATTTACCGGCCCGGGACGTTAGCTCAGTTGGTTTAGAGCACTACTTTGACAGAGTAGGGGTCATTGGTTCGAATCCAATACGTCCCACTTCATATTCACAAACTCTTGTGATATTTTAATTTTCAACTTAGCATATTCAAAACAGAAAGGGACATAGAAATGCCCCTCGTAACCAAAACTAACTGTCTATGAAAAAAAAACTTTCTTACTTTTTTATTTGAAGCAACAAATAGCTTAATCTTTTACTAATGGTTTTTCTTGTAAAGCCTTATCCAAATATTTTTTAAGATCCTCTTTTGCTTCCGGACGAGGACAACGAACTTCTATCCATTTACCATCTTTGCTGATCAGTAAAAATCTTGGAATAGCATTGATCTCGTATTTACGAGCAAAAGATTTTCCCATGTCATCAAATAATTGCAAAGGCGGCAGATTTTCTTTCTTTATCGTGTTGATCCATTTCTGACGATCCCTGGTACGATCAATAGTTATACCCAGGAAAACAATATCATTGTTGTCTTTATATTCTTCTTCAACTTCTTTAAGAAAAGGAAACTGTTCTCTGCATGGTCCGCACCAGGTAGCCCATACATCTATAAATACTACTTTACCTCTAAAGTCCTTCATAGAAAAAATGCGACCAGTAGAATCAGGCAATGAAAAATTGTAAGACGATTTACCCACATATGCCGTATCACCTATGAACCCCTCGTATTTTTCAGTGTATTTCTTTTTTACTGCAGCAGTCGTATTGTATTTTTTATACGGTTCAAATGTGGATCTGAATTCAGTCAGGTTATTTACTTCTATTTCTGACATCTCATCCATGAAGAAATAAGACTTCAAAGTGTCATTTGAAATTGCATTGATCTTCAGCCCGAGTTTTTCACTTTGTGTTAATTGCTTTCTTTGATCTGTAGTTAAGGAAGCAATAATGAGTTTTGTATACAAGTTCATGTAAGATCTTGCTTCACCAATATTTAATAATGATGCATCATTAAATTTACCTTCATGTATAAATTGCTTGTAAAAATCTGGAACATTATTAAAATCCCTGGGTGTACCCCCGAATCCCTTTGTTGTTTTTGCTTGGGCATTAAGTAAAAATATGATAGGTGCGAATTCTTTATCTACATCAATTGCCATCCTGAAAAGCTTACTGAATCTTGACCCAGTATGATTGATATTGTTTCTGAAATTTACGATAGACGATTCCAGGCTTTCATAAGTTTTCTGATAGGTGTTCAGATCAAAAGTATCTCGTTGAAGAATTGATAAGTTATAGCCATAGTTAGTAATAGGGGAGATCAATTGTTGCCATTGCTGTATCAATTGATTTTCTTCAGAACCATTGACGACCTCATAAGATCCAGATTTAGTATCAATAGCCAGTTCAAGTTTATCGGCAGGTTTCAAGTAAACACGAAGTTTCCAGCGTAGAGAGTTGAGATAATAAAAACCTTCCTCTTTTACCACGCAAGGCAACAAAAAAGAATTTTCCCCTTTAGGAATGCTAAAACTATTTACTGTTTCGAAACCTCCATCAACAACTCTCTTGATCGTAATAGTGTTCCCAAGATTCCAATTGACCAATTTCCCGCTTACAAATGCAACGGAAGATCTTTTTGTACCTGGCTTTAATTCGAACCCTGTTTTTTTTGCAGCATCTAATTTCGAGGGAATAACTTTTAGTGAATAGTTCTGACCAGGTTTCAGTGTCAAAGGAAGCGTATAATATTTATCTGCCTCCAACCTCATGTGCCCCTGCTTCATGATCGTTATCTGGAATCTATAAGTTATGGTTGTATCAGCAGGCAAAGCAAAAACAAATTCTGGGTTGGATGGATTAATAGTATAATCACCCAATTTTTGGATCTTGTTGTTTACAGTTTTAAGTAGTGTCAGTTCGGCGTATATTTTTTCAGTAAATGTGCCGCTTAAGATCATCGTGTTTTGTTGGGCAAAAGAAACATTAACAATTACCAGGCTGGCAATACACGCAATAATATTTTTTATAGAGAGTTTCATTTTACGCTATTGGATTGTAGTGTTTCTTCAATCAATGATTTGAATTCCGGATCAGAAGGACGCGGTGCATCCACCGTTACAATTTTCCCTTCTTTATCAAAGATCATATAGCGGGGAATGCCTTCGATCTTATAGTACTTACCAACCGATTCATCATATTCGGCAAGCAGTTGAACGTTTTTCCATCCTTTCTTTGCAACAAAGTTCTTCCATGTTGCTTTCTTTCCCTTCCCGTCATGTGATAAACCAATGAATACAATATCTTCCCGGTCTTTGAAATCTTCTTCCACTTTTTGGAAAAAAGGCATTTCTTTCAGGCAGGCACCACACCACATCGCCCATATATCCAGCACAACAATCTTTCCTTTAAAGTCGGATAATGAAACGGATTTATCATTTATATCGGGCAAGGAAAAGTTATAAGCTTTAGTGCCGCGGGCAAAAGGCACCAATTCATTTTTCTTTTGCTCGTAAGTTTCTTTAAACGATGCTGTAAGAAAATATTTTTCGTATGGCTGAAGGATTGCTATGAAATCTTCCTGTTTGATCACCCTGTTTATATAGCTCAAAACTAAAGCGCCTTTCAATGTATCGTTACACACCGGTTCAACAAACGGTGTTTTGAAAGAGGCCTGTTGAAATTCCTTAATATTTTTTGATTCAAAAAACCGATGGAACGAAATATAAAATCGTAAAAGCTCCATGCCACGATCTGTTTCCAGCAATAAGGCATCACAATATTTTCCTTTTTGTAAAACAGGGTTATAAAAACTGCGATGAGCCATACTTGTATCATAATAAGAATTCACCCTGCTGCCGAAGTAAAAGAACGCTGCGGTTCTTGCAAAATCCAGGTCAATATCAACCTTCAGTTTTAATAACTGGTTGAAATAATTGTTGGATGTGTGAACAGAATTTTTAAATGCTTCAGCCTTTGCAACAAACTGGTTATATATCCCAAAGAAACTCTCTCTTCCCTGTATATTTCTTCCTGCTTTACAAAGAGGAATGAACATGTCGGTCCATTGTTGAAGTAAAGCAGTTTCACTGTTCCTGTTATCAATTTTGCAACTGTCATAGTCAACCCCTAGTTTATTTGAATATATATTCAACTGAACAATCTCACCTGGTTTGAGATACAAAACATTTTTAAGATCACCCAGCTGTGCTGCTTTGTCGATAAAAAAGATCGATTCATTTTCCAATGGTATGTCAAAACTGAAACTGCCATCTTTTGCAGGCCAGCGAAAACCGATTTTGACCGCTTCCCCATTTTCGACTTTAAACAAGGCGACAGACTGCGTACCTGCATTATGAACTTTACCACGTACAATTGTATTTACAGGATCTGCAAATACAACCTGGCCGCATGCAAGCAACACAACAAATGAAAGAAAGGAATATTTTATGTTGAACATTTTTCTCATCTCTTTAAAATTATTTATTTAACCTATTGTCCAGCCTGTTTTTGATTTGTTCTGCGATATAGTTGAGATGATCTTTTGAGTCTTTATCAGTAATTGTAGGGATCGCCGCTAAAATTTCTTCACGAAGTTTCCGAAGATGCAATGCAAGGAAAGAGCCAATATCAGAACTGGTAGTCACAGGAAGGGCTTCTGCTGCCGCAGGTCCTCCAACCAACATAGCCATGATATTTGCACCTTCTTCTGCTTCTTTGATCGAAGCAAACAAATTGGATACATAATTTTTTTGTAAACCACGTCGGTATATGCTGATCGTTTTTTTATTTTTAAGCTCGGTCCACACACCCGCTTTTACATCATCCATAAATTCAATAATGGAATAAGTATTGCCCTTGCCGTAACGGTTCTCCTCCAACAGTAATGTATTGAACACCCTGTCGCTTAGTAATTGATCAAGTACTCTTGCCTGGATATTTGCCGTAGCACCTGATCTTACAGGGTTGCTGATCTTATTCAGAATTTCATTATCGAGCAACCACTCTGGTGTATTAAAGACTTCTTTAGTTAAAAAAGCAACCGCTTCTTTTGATTTTTCTTTTGGTGAATTTATATATGTATCACCGGGTTGTTCTACTGTTTTCCATGTTTCATATACACTGGCAACATTCGCAGTTACATGATTGCAATAACGCAGAAACTGTGTTGCTACCTGCCGATACATATTATTCAAATTGGTATAGAGGTCATTGCTATCCTTTGTCCATTCAGGTAAATGCGCCATTACATATTTAAGGTTCTTAATGCCATACTCACTTGCCTTCATGCTGTTGTCGCCTACATCTTCTGACTGGCAACGTGCATCATTATTAAATCCTTCGCCACCAAACCATAAACGTGGATTTGCTTTTAGACTATCAACGATCCATTTGGTTACAACTTTACGATCTTCTTCATCATCTTTTATACCTGTATATGTATAACCCCATTTGATGGCCCACTTATCGTAATCATTAATGCGTGGCATAATGCCGTCCTGGCCAATACTGTCTTCTGGTTGTGCTACGTAGTTAAAACGTGCATAGTCCATAATAGAATTTGAATGGCCATGTTCTTCCACCCATTTTTTATCACGCAATTTTTCAACAGGTGTAAGACTGCTGCTGCCCATGTTATGACGCAGCCCTAATGTATGACCTACTTCATGTGATGAAACAAAACGGATAAGTGTACCCATCAAGGTGTCGCTGAATTTCATAGTGCGGGCACGGGGATCGTTTGGTGCAGCCTGCACCATGTACCAATCATGCAACAAACTCATTACATTATGATACCATCCTACATAGCTCTGTAATATTTCACCGCTGCGTGGATCATGAATATTCGGACCATAAGCATTTGCAACTTCTGAAGGGAAGTAACGGATCACTTTGTACCGTGCATCTTCCAGGCTCATTGTTGTATCATTCTCCGGCCACTCTTTTCCTATGATAGCATTTTTAAAACCGGCAGCTTTAAAAGCTTCATTCCAGTCGTTGATACCAGCAATGATATAAGGGCGCCATTGTTTGGGTGTAGCAGGATCTATATAATAAACGATCGGTTCTTTGGGTTCTACCAATTCGCCACGCTTATAACGATCCATATCTTCCGCTTTTGGTTCAAGACGGTAACGAACAATAAAAATTTTTGTATTTACTTTTTGTTGCGCATCGGCATATTCCTGGTATGCATCAGCAAAATAACCAACCCTTGCATCAAAACGTCTTGGCGTCATTGGCTTCTCAGGCATCAACATAATGGAAGTAGAAATTTCCATGGTAATAGCACCACTCAACTTCGCTGCTTCGAGAGGAGCAACTGCAGGACGACCAGGTATTGCCGCAGGAGTTGTTGCGCTATAAGTACGCATCATTTTTATTTCTATATTAATAGGATAAGCTGCAAAACTTTTCAACGAACTTCTGTCGGCTGCCATCGATCCTACGGACATTCTACTCTTAACTTCGGCATTCAACATCGTAAATGAATTTTCTTTTTGCAGAAAATCAGTTGCATCAATTAATGAAGTGCCTGTATTGCCACGGGCTTTTATATCAAACAACATGGCAACAGAATTTACATTGGCATTTTTTACTGCTGTTGAAATAACATTGGTAGTATCAACCTGGTTGATAGTAGCGGTAACATTCAAAGCAATTTTACTTCCACCGTTCCATTTTGTAAAACTGATGGTCCTGTTATTCATTATTTCACCGCCAAACTTGGGGCTACCGCCCGGCACTTTCACCAACCAGGTAGTTAAGAGTAATTCTCTTCCCAACAATGAATCGGGTATTTCGAAATAATATTTTTCACCAACCTGGTGAATGGAAAACATTCCTTTTTTGCTGATCGCTTTTGCGGTAACAAAATCACTGATAGATTTAGTTGTACTTTTAACCGAATCAGCTTTTGGTTTTTCAACCGGTTTTTTATCCTGCGCTAAAGCAGCATTAAAAAAGCCCGATAATAATATGATGAGAATAATACGTGTCATTTAGTTTCAATTTATCTGGTAGAAAATTGTGCTCTGTTTAGTTTTTTGGATAGAGGAACTTGTTGATCTTATTATACACATATTGTAAATGCGCCAATGTCATTGTGTCTTTGCAGTTCGGAATAGCTGCCTTGCACTGGTTCATTATTTTATCTAAGTGTACACGCAGCACCACCGGTATATCTGTTGTTGAAAGATCAGGCGATGTTGATCCTGGTTTGGGTGGCTCAGCTGACTCACCTATAACCCTAAAAAGGTTAACGAGCTCTGCTTTTTGAACAAACCTTCTGTATGGATCAATTACAACAGGTGTTGATGTTTTTAATTCGCTCCATAAACCATTGTTCAGATCAGTAAGCATTTCATCAACTGTATAGGTCTTCTCTTTGCCAAAACGCATGGTCTCGATCGTCATTTTGTAAAGGATGGAAGATTTTAATACCTGGTAAATTGCATCGTCCTGGTATCTCTGCACTTTTTCTTTAGTAGCAGGCTTAGCGAATTTATTCAGCAGGTTTTTATCAAAAAGCCAGGTGGGTGTTTGAAATACTTCTTTATGCAAAAATGCCATGGCTCTTTTTTGTACATCCTTAGGTACAAGTGTGTAAACATCTCCTTTCTGATCCATGCTTTTCAAATTTTCATTTGTGCCACCTATTTGTGTATATGCATGACGGGTAAGCATCTGGTACCATTCAACTACGTTTCCATACATGGCGTTAGTGTTATCATACATATCCATATCTTCTTTTGTCCAAGCAAGTAAATTAGCTGTAACAATTTTCAGGTTTTTGATACCATATTCAGCTGCTTTTACAGGATCATTGCTCAGGTCTTCAGTTTGAGCCGAAGGATCATTAGGATCATTCGGATTCAAATCAATTTCAGGACTGAATTTTAATGCCGGGTTGACATCAAATGCATCAGTCGTCCATTTCTGTACTAACTTTTTATCGTCTTCAAAGTTATTTTTACCAGTATAAGAATAACCATATTTAATAGCCCATTTGTCATATTCACCTATTTGCGGTATAAGACCTTTTGGAGAGATATGATCTTCAGGTTGTGCTACATAATTGTAATGAATATAGTCCATGATGGAAGCGGAAAATCCGTTTGCTTCCACCCAATTTTTATTTCTCAATTTTTCAACCGGGTAAGCGCTGCTTCCTGCCATATTATTACGCAGACCCAATGTATGTCCCACTTCACGGGCAACAGCAGCTCTTATTAATGAACCCATCAGCTCATCACTGAACTTTGTTGTTCTTGCACGACTATCAATTGCAGCCGCCTGTAAAAAATACCATTCATACAACGATTGTAATTTGCTATGTGACCAACCTATATAAGTTTGTAAAATTTCACCACTTCTTGGATCATAAATTCTCGGAGCATAAGAGAACGATTGATTAGTTGGGAAATAACGAACAACTTTGTAACGAGCATCCTCAATGCACATGGTGCTATCATTCTCCGGCCACTCTTTTCCGATGATAGCATTTTTAAAACCGGCTGCTTTAAAAGCTTCATTCCAGTCATTGATGCCAGCAATGATATAAGGACGCCATTGTTTCGGTGTGGCAGGATCAACATAAAACACTATCGGCTCTTTTGGTTCAACCAATTCACCTTTCAGGTAACGTTGTATATCTTCTTGTTTAGGCTCCATGCGATGACGAACAATAAAATTCTTGTCTTCTACTTTTTGTTGAGCATCAGAAAATATCTTGTAGTTCTCACTGTAATAACCTACACGTGGGTCTGCATGTCTCGATTGCATTGGTATAGCTGGTAATAACATGATGGATGTACTTAATTCCATTGTTACTCCAACGTTAGGAGAAGCAGCCGGAGCATCTCCAGGTGCGGCCCCCGGAGCTGGTGCCGCAGCACCAAGGCCAAAGGTCTTCAAAGTCTTGATCTCGATATTTTGTTCAAAAGGCGTAACAGACAAGTTATATGACCTGTCGGCAGCCACTGCACCAAGCCCCATCGTTTTCCTTGCATTCGGGTCAAAGCCTGTAATATTATTATCTTTTGAAATAAGATCTGTCACATCTATCACTGAACTTTTATTCTGTGTTCCTCTTGCTTTAATATCAAATACCATAGCAATAGGATCAATAGTAGAGTTGCGTACTGCTTTTGCAATTGCATTCGTTGAATCCGCAACCGCAACGTTTGTGATCACACGTACAAACAATTTATCATCACCCGTTTTTTCAAACGATACAATAATGCTGTTTACTATTTCGCCGGCAAAGCGTGGACTTCCCGTAGGCACTTTTACCAAACGGGTGGTAAAAAGAACTTCTCTTTTCAAAAGTGAATCAGGAATTTCAAAATAGTATTTGTCATCTATTTTATGAACTGAAAACAAACCCGACTTGGTTTCAGCCCTGGCAGTGATCACATCTTTATATGGTCTTACTTTGGCTGGCGCAGGTGCCTTACTTGTGCTATCCTGGCCGAAAGCGAAATTTGTTATCACAGTCACTGAGAGAGCAAACAAAACATTGTACAACTTCATAAATCTGATTTTTTAGCGGTCTTTTTTAAGTTTACGGATTAAAACTACTATGACATAGCCCGGATTTTCAGTCTATAGTACCAACGGGTAAAAGCATTTGACGAATTTCTCTGTGGGAATGACCATTTTGGGGCCGGCGAAGGGAGTGCAGGGTGGGGGCATAAAAAAACCTGCCGGTTTAATACCAACAGGTTAGTAATTGAGAACGGACTTTCAAATATTTATCAGAACCCTAACCCTTTTTTAAATGCGATATCAATTATCTTATCAAAACCGGTGTACACATTCGCAGGTGTAGTATTTATTTCACCAGTTGCAGTAAGATTAAAGAAATAAACTTTATGACCACCACCGCTTGCTGTTTCGTCAGTTGCAACTACCAACACTTTGCTTTCAGTGGAAGGCACCGCTGTATATCCTGATTTGAAAACCTTCATGGTTTTAATAATTGTTCCCGCAGGAAAACTGTATCCCAAATGCGAAATAGTTGTAGCGGGAAGCGTGCCGGTGTAACTGGGATTACAAACATAAATGCTATTGGTGCTGTTACCGGGTACATAATAAAACACATTACTTACCGAAGAAGCTGAAAAGCCCGGTACAGCAAAAATGGAAGCTGTATTAATACCGGTAACATTGGCGGTAGCATCCTTCAAAAAATACCTGCCTGTTATAGCATTATTTGTAATGCCGGTTGATCCGGAAGTGAACTGGTATAGAAATGTTGAATCATTAGCAGAATTCCGGAAAATACAATAATAACCCGGGTTCGTAACAGATACGTCAATCAACTGGGCGTTTTCGCTGTAGATCAAATTACGTCCGATATTATTCAGATCAAATCCTTTACCTGTTACCGTTAGATTAGTAGCGCCACCTGCTCCTGAATAAGCCGGCCAGTGCTGGTTAGCTACATCGGGTAGGTTTGTTGGGATCAGCGTGTTATTAGCCATATTCATATGTAAAAAACAGCGGTTAACCTTATCGAAGAAAGTACAATAAGAGCTGTTTGAGTTGAACATAAAGTATGGACTTAGTGAAGGCCATGTACCTAACAAGGGGGCACCAAAAACTATAGGTGGCGTTTTTATGCTATTTGCATTTACAGCTTGATATTGCAATTGCCCGTTATTGATCAGGACCTCATGTTGACCATTAACCCAACCTACAGCCGTCGACTCAAGATTTACTGTTGAAGGAAGATTTACGAACCATCCATTTGAATAACTGGAATCAAGGTAATCCGTAGAACGAACCTGCGTTCCTCCATTAGGATAAAAAAATGAAACCTTTTGAATACGCAATGTATTCAGGTAATTCAACACATTCATTTTATAAGTACCGGCCGGAAGTTTGTGGCCATTTGCCAATGAATAAACATTGGAATAAATATTTCCCCGTACAACACCGTCACGTGTAGTAATAACAGAAATATCGCAGCCCTGTGCAGCCTGGTCCTGCAAAACAACCCAGCCTTCACCACCCCATGGAGATGTATCAACATTCAATGAATAAAATTTAGTAAATGAAACACCGGTTGTTTTATCAGTTACTTTCACTACCACCTTATAAAGATTTGGCGAAAGAATGATCTTTGTTCTCAACTGCGCTGTATTTCCAACAACATATTGTGGAGGGTTGCCAATAGTGCTGGCACTCTGAATGATCATCCACTCGTATGCGAGGTCACTTGAAGGCTTTGTTTGAGAAATAAGAATATTTACTTTCAAACTGTCATTCTGTTTTACTACAAGCGAATCATTGTTTATCACTACAGCCGGATCCACATTGGCCATATCTGTTGTAATGGTAATGACATTTGCATCGGTGTAATCGTAATTACCCAGGTCCTTTGAGCAGGAGTAAAACGCCAAAACGATCAGCGCCGGTGCAATTGTATATCTAAAAACTTTTTTCATTGTATGTTTATTGAAGCATTTTAGTTTAATCAATAATTAGCAGGCCCCACCTGGATCACACTGTCTCTATTATCAGGGTCTCTTAATGTCGCCCCAATACCACGTGGTATTGAATAATTTCCCGGGTACTTGGTGCGGATATAATTTTTTACGAGTTGCAGGTATTGAATATAGATAGCTGGTGGCTGAGATCTGCCAAAAGGAAACTCACTTACTGTTGTATCACTAACCGGATCATATAAAGCATCCAATACTACTTTATATTTTGTTCTGGTCCAGGTTCCCATGTTGGTAGAATAACCAGCCCATTGGAGTCCAGTTAACTCTCCCCAGGTAGGCGGCTTTTGAAGATAACCCACTTTTATTTTCAGTGAAGTCTTTGTAGAAATACCTGAAATAAAATTCTCATTAGCCTTCAATTGAAATTTAAAATTGATCGAAAGGCTGTCCATGTCGCCCGTCCTGAAGATCACAACTGGTAAAGTAGTGGAAACTTTGCCTGCAGAAAGTGTATAAGGTTGTAATAATTTATAATGAACACCTTCAGTACCATTTATATCAATCCCTGAAAGTTTTTCAAGACTTATCGTTCTGTCTTTGTCAGTTGGTTTTCCCAATACAGTTACAGGGATCTTGAGAGTATCTGAAAGCCGGTTGGGATATTTAGCAAATGTATACGTCATGCTATCGGCAGGAGCGCTGAAATAGATCCCATCAGGTTCAGCGAAAATTGTTGGCACATCTTCTTTACATGCTGCAAATGGAAGGAGGGCGGCGAATATGATTATATAAAAAATTCCCTTTTTCATTTTATAATTTTAAACTGAGTTTATTAGTGATTATATTCTTTCTCTTTGTCAGGTATAGGGAACACATATGCATCCGCAGGTATTGCAGCAGGAGTTCCTGTTACCAGTTTCAGATCTTTATTCAGTCTTTTATAATAAAAAAATGTTTGCCCTTCCTGTATAAATTCCTTTTGATACTCTCTCATTATTTCAGTTGACAAACTATCTGTGTTAGCGATGCCGGCTGCATTCAATGCACCCAGGCCACGGGCCGCTCTTACCTTGTTGAGTAAAGCAGCACCTGAGCTGATATCATTTTTTTTGTTTGCACACTCTGCTGCGATATAATACATTTCAGAAACCCGCATCACTGGTACTATACCCTGCAGTTCATATGGCAGATTATTGTCCTGGAAAAATTTTGAAGGAACATTTACTACTGCCGCGTTATTGTCAAACCACGAGGTATAACGGTAATCACTTGCATTACCGCTACCCGTGGTATAAACTGTGTTCTTACCTGCGGGCTGCAAACGAAGTGGTACAGTACTTGTATAAAGAGCAGCGTTATAATCACTGATCTTGGTTGAATAAACGGAAAACAAATGCTCCTGTGAAAAAGTTCTGTCACGAATGATATTGAGTGCAGCGGCAACATTCGAAGTGATCAGCGGAAATTTATTGCTGCCAATTACGGCTTTTGCATATTTGTCTGCATTTTCAAGATCTCCTTTGTATAAATAAACACGGGCCAGCAAAGCCTGGACAGCCCAGTAGTTCAAATGATTTTGAGTATATGAAGTAAATGGATCATCCACTCCTTTTATAACTGCAGAAGTATCTGTACCTGCGAGCATTTCTTTTGCAGCAAGGAGATCCACTATACAGGAATCAAGTCCTGCCTGGAGTGTAACAAAGGGAGTTGGTTTTATAGTGAATTGTGTAACATAAGGGATCGCCTTTTCTGCAGAACCTGTTAATGGTGATTTACCAAACATTCTCAGCAGATCAAAATGGAACAATCCCCTTAAAGCCGTCGCTTCACCTTTTACCCGGTTATAATTATCACGATGGAATACTTCTTTTTTACTCTCGATCTGAATTAAAATATTATTCAGGTTGGCAATATTATTATACAAGCCACCCCAGATACCATCAATTTCTTTTCTCACCTCTCCGTCTAAATAAGTATAGTATACTACATTATTATAAAAAGCACCGCCAGTTCCGGCATTTGCTACGGTAGCATTATCATAATTATAAGCCATTGTCGACAACATACCCATGGATAGATCAGTAGTGTATAACCCATAAGTGCTACGGTTCTTATCCATTCCAATGTAAACACCGATCAATGCATCTTTAAATCCCTGCTCATCTTTAAAAAGAGTTGATTGCGGCACCTGGTCTTTCGGTGGCACATCCAGGAATTTTTTGCACCCTGAAACAAACATCATGATCACAGCTATCGCCGTTATCAGTGTAAGTTTTGGAAAGCAGTTCCGGGAAATTGTCAACAGTTTATTATTCTTCATAAATAGTTTTTTTAAAAAGTAGTTGATAAACCGAAATTGAATGACCTTGAAAAAGGATACCCTGTCCCTCTTTCTGTTTTTATTGTTGCAAAACGAATTAAATTATTCTGCGTGATAGATAGTCTTGGCGTTGATAAATGCAGTTTCTTTACCCAGCCCAGGTTTGATGGAAATGAATAACCAACTGTAATGCTCGATGCTTCGAGATAATTATTATCCTGTACAAAACGGGATGTGGCATTTGTCTGTTGCTGGGCGCCGGAAATACCATCCTTCACGAGTGATTTATAGGAAACAATATCACCAGGCTGTTTCCATCTTTCTGTCAATACTCTTTCATCAGCATTTGTGACAAGAAGGTTTACATTTTCAATTTTATCTACCAGTGTTTGATTATACATCTGGCCACCATAGTTGTAGCTTAAACTTATATTGAATGTAAAACCCTTGTAAATAAAATTAGATTGGATCGCTCCTTTCAGTTTGCTCAGGTTATCACCAACAGGTCTTTTATCATTCGGATCCCATATAAAAGTTTTACTGCCATCCAGTTTTACAAACACTTCTTTTCCTGTTGCCGGATCAATTCCCAATGATTGCACTGCCCAGATGCGGCTGGTAGATTGTCCTACTTCATAGCGTGGCAATGGAGAGGTTTGTTTTATGTCAGGGTTATTGGTAACATTATTGGCTTTATTCAAAGCCTCAATTGCCGGCGAAAGTTTGGTGATCACATTTTTGGAATGACCAACATTGAAACTCATGGTCCAGAAAATATTCTTCTTGTTGTTTTGTATGATAGGAGAAGAGATGCCGAATTCATAGCCTGAGTTTTTTAACGCACCAAGATTATCCTGGTAGTTTACAAAACCTGTAGATGGCGCTACATCGAGCGGTAAAATAAGATTATCTGTTTTGTCAATATAGTAATCAAACCCAATACTTATTTTTCCATTGAACAATCCTGCCGCCAAACCAAAATTGTTCTTTATTGTTTGTTGCCATTTCAGATCAGGATTAGCATAACTCTGAAGGCCAGCACCGAGTTGAAGCCGGTAATTATTCGTTAGATTATACTGGAAGATCGGTTGCGCCATTTGTGCAGCAAAATTCTGGTTACCTGTAATACCTGTTGACAGTGTTAATTTCAAACTTTGGATGACAGAATTCTTTTTAAAGAATTTCTCTTTGTTCACATCCCATGCAGCACTGCCTGACCAGAAAGGTGCCAGCCTGTTATTGGAGCCGAATTGAGAAGAACCACTTGCGTTCGCAGAGACCTCCGCAGTATAGCGACCCAAATATCTGTAACTGACGTTTGCATAAGAAGAAAGACTCCTGGTAAGATAGCTGGTTGCACCCGGTTTAGTATTAGTAAGGCCATAACCATTTGCCATTCCTAACTGGTTAAGGTAATCATTCGGAAGACCTGAAACGAGGATAGTAGTGGAATTGCTCTCGGTTGATTGTCCCTGTACTCCGAATGCAGCCATAATGGTGTGATCTCCAAATTTCTTATTGTAACTAAAACCTAATTTGCCATCGATGGCTGTATTTTTTCCCCGGCTTTGGGAGTATGATCCGAATTCAGAAAATCCGGCTAGTTGAGCATTTACAAACATAGTGTGGTCGGCGGGGAAAAATGCCTCAGAGCCAGGCAGGTTATTTATAAAATTGATCGATGCCTGCATCCGCATTTCTTTGTTTATTGTCCATTCAACGATGGTGCTATTGGTAAATCCCATGGTATAACCATAGTTATTCATATCAAGTCCTGCATTATATGCGGCATTGGTGAAAATGCCTCCCGGTGGCGACACAGGAATTCCCAATGATGTACTTGTGGGTTCAAATATTTTTACAGTGTTTCCTGCGGAATCGGTTGGTTTAAAAAAAGGAAACTGGCTGACGTATGAACTATAGCTTCCCCATGGAGTAACATTCCCTTTGGAATAATTAACACTGGTATTATTCGAAAAACGGAAACTCTTGTTTGTATAGCCAAGGAAATAATTTAATCCAAAGCGGTCACGGCCTGAACCTTTCATTACGCCAACTCCATTACCATAACTAAGCGAAAGCGAATAACGAACTGATCTTGCACCGCCACTAATATTAAGACTATGATTAGTGCTGACGCCTGTACGTACTGGTTGTGAAAGCCAATAAGTGTTCACACCACTCTGTGCCTGGTATAAACGATAATCATACCATTGCTTTAAAGCAACATCATTAAAGTGGTTATTCGGATCGGTATAAACTCCTGCAAGACGTTGTGCTTCAAGTAAACCATTTGCATCAAGTAAGTGATAGGAGGTAAGATCGGCAACTTCCACTCCCACATTGATCGCATAACTAATTTGAGTTCTGCCCGCAACAGGTTGTTTGGTCTCCACTACGATCACACCATTTGCTGCTTTAGAACCATAGACAGTAGTAGCTGCCGCATCTTTTAAAACAGTAATGCTTGCGATGCGGTTTATATCCATATCATAGATTGTCTGTAACGTAGTTTGAAAACCATCAAGAATAATAAGAGGTTGATTAGGGTTCAGTAAATAAGATGACATGATATCTCCATTGGAAACCTCGGTGGCACTTGCATTCGCGCCGCCTTGTGTAGTTAGCGGCAAATTATTCTGTCCTCTTATTTGGAGGATGGGTAATTGGTTAGGATCGCTGCCCAGTGCATTGTTTTGTTCAATGCGAACGGAAGGGTCCACAACTGCTAATGCCTGGAATACATTTGTAGGATTAACAGACTTTAATTGTTCACCTGTATAAGTTTTGGCAGCCCCGGTGAAATTTCCTGCGGGTCTTTTATATAAACCGTTATTGACGACCACTTCACTGAGCACAGATGTTGAAGAAGTCATTTTTATTGTTACATCAGCCTGGCCGGGTTTTAACTTTATTTCTATTCTTACATGTCCAACATAAGAAACTGACAATACAGCTTCTTCCGGCACATTTTTTAATTCAAATGTTCCGTCACTTTTAGTTGTAATAGAAATTTTTGTTCCCTTGATGGTAACGGTGGCGCCTGCTAAAGCTTCGTTAGCTTCATTTTTTACAACACCTTTTACTACTGCAATTGTTTTTTCCTGCCCGTAGATAATGTTTGTTGCTGTAAAAAGCAGGAACAGCGAACAGCTTATAACCATTGAAAAAAATCGATGCTTACCTGGGAATTTATTTTTGAAGTAATTCATAACAATAGTTGTCTTTATTCAGTCGGTTTATTTTTCTAAAACAGTTTGTTTCTTATTCTGGTTTTATAAAAACATAAGATGCATCCGCCACAACTGGAACTTTGGTAAAAGGCAATGAGGCGAATGGCAGATTTTTTCTTTTATAGAAATAAAACATTTGTCCTTCACTGAGGAATTCTTTCTGGTATTCCTTTCTTATTTCAATATTCAGGCTGTCTGTTTTCAAAGCAGGAAGTGTATACTTAGGTAAACCACGATGCACTCTTACTGAATCGAGCAGATCAGTTGCCTTGAGTGAATCAAGTGAAGCAGTGGCACACTCGGCAGCGATATAGTACATTTCCGTAACCCTGATCATTGGAAGCACATTTGCTAAATTGGTATTAGTTGCATAACATTTTCTTGGTGAAATAGTATTGCCAAGAGCTGTTCCTGTTGCGGGGTCTACAAAAGCACCAAGCTTGCGAAAATCACTTGTTGAACCACCGCCCGTTACATACAATGCTGTCTGGTTTTGAGTAGTAAATCCAAGTGGAGGATTTGTATTCAGCACCGATTTATAGTATTCTGATGAAATGTTGAGGCTGCTGTACAGGGAGAATAAATGTTCTTTTGTGATCATCCAGTCACTGTTAACTGCAGTGATCAGTGGAAATTTATTGCTGTTGATCACAGATAAAGCATAAGTCTGTGCATTTTGAAGATCTCCTTTATAGAGATAGACACGAGCCAATAAACCTTTCACGCCCCAATAATTTAAACGCGAAGTGGTCATATCTGTTTGGCTGAGTAATGACTCGGCTGTTTTCAGATCAGCAATGCATAAGTCAAGGACAGCACCAGTAGTTGAAGTTGGTACTGCATAAGGACTTATTTTGCTAACATAAGGAATGGCCGGTGCATTTAAACCTGCAGCAGCAGGAGATGGAGCAAACATCCGTAGCAGATCAAAATGCAGAAATGCCCGTAATGCCAATGCTTCACCCTTAGTTGTATTATAATTATTTCCTGTAAAAACATTTTGTCTTGTCTCTACATTGTCAAGAATATTGTTAAGATTGGAGATACCGGTATAAGAACTCTCCCAGATATTTTTAAAAGTTGTTTTTAATTCCGGGTCTTGGAAATTATATCGTGCACCCTGGTAATATAAATTAGCAATTGCAGGCGATATGGTCGTGTCATAGCTTCTTCCAAGCACAGACATTAAACCAAAGGTCATATCTCTTCCATATACACTTTTACCTCCCATCTGCAGATACACGCCGTTCAATGCTTCTTTAAAGCCTTGTTCAGTTGAGAGAACAGTATTCTCACCAACCTGCAAAGGAGGGTCTGTATCCAGCCATTTTTTACAGCCGGTCAAAGACACTACGATCAGTGCAGCAGCCAGGAAATAATTTTTGAAACCTCTATTATACATATCAATACTTTTAAAACATTAAAAACTTGCTGTAATAGAAAATGAATACATATGATGGAACGGATAATAAATTCCTTTTTCAGCTTTTATACTTCCCGAACTGAAAACATTATTGGCAACAAAACCAAGCTTTGCATTTTTAGCTTTGATCTTTTCAGTTATGCTTTGCGGTATTGCATAATCCAATGAGATCGCCGAACAGTTTATAAAATCATTGTCTTCAACAAAACGGGTAGTGGCATAAGTTGGCGATGTGGTCATACCATTTAATGATAATGGCTTGTACAATGCATTATCCCCCGGTTGTTTCCAGCGGTTATCTGCAGATCTCCTGTCTAAATTATAAGTGAGATCAGCATTCTCCAGCCTGTCTGCCAATGTTTGATTATAAATTTTTGCACCAAACTGGTAATTGAAATAAATACCGGCGGTGATATTTTTAACTGATACACTCGTTCCGAAAGAACCCAGCCAGTCAGGTGACATATCACCAGCAGACACTTTATCGGCAGCATCCCACGTGAATGTTTCTGTACCATTGGCCTTCAGGAATTTTTCTTTGCCTGTAGCGGGATCGATTCCTAATGAATTAACGGCCCAGATATCAGTAAGAGATTTGCCACTTTTATAATGCGGTTGTGGTCTTGTCTGATCAACAGACATTGCATTATTAGCATTGTTAAGCTTATCCAGGTATTCTGAAGTTGCTACAATGCGGTCTTCATTACGAATTCCATTCAAACGAATATTCCAGGTAACGGCTTTTTTTACATTTTTAATTATGGTGTAATTCGCATCAAACTCGATCCCTTTATTTTCAATTGTACCAAGATTATCGTAATAAGTAAAGTTTATAAAACCTGTAGATGATGGAGATACTACTGGTAGAACGATGTCAGTTGTTTTATTTCTATAAGCATCTACACGAATTGATAACCTGTTTTGTAATAACACGGCATCCATTCCAATATTTTGCTTCTGTGTTTCCGGAGCTTTGATATCTTCATTAGCAAAGCCTGTTAAGAAAGCACCTAGCCCAATGCCTCTTGTTCCTGAATTACTTCCAGTCTGTATATATTGTCTGTCGGTATAGTAGTTATAATAAGTTTTACCAAGATAAGATTGAAAAAACTGGTTGCCTGCTGTACCAACACTAGCACGAACACGCAATTGATTTAAGATCTTGTTTTCATGGAAAAATCTTTCCTGGTGAAGATTCCAGCTTGCACCGGCAGACCAATGTGAAGCAACCCTGTTATTTTCACCAAACTGAGAAGATGCGTCAGCATTCACTGAAGCTTCAAACTGGTAACGGTTATCATAGCTGTATGCAAAGTTTCCATAACCCGATACTAAACGTGTTTCAATTATACCGGTTGTCGGCTTTGTATTGGAATAAGCATTACCAAAAGCAAGATCAGATAGTTTATCTGTGGTAAATCCAACGAGGTCAATGCCGGTAGATTCACTTCTTGTTTCCAAACCTGTTACACCGGTTGATCCATAGAACTGGTGCAATCCTGTTTTTTTAGTATAATCCAGGTTTATTGTTCCCTCCATACTTAAAAAATCACTAACGGTTTGATTATACTTTCCTCTATTAAAAAATTGGCTGGGAGTATAACCAGCAAAAGCAGTATGTGTAGGAGGAAGGAAAAAATTCTGTTCATCTGATTGTTTACTGATCCCAAATCTTCCATTCAAACGGAAACCATGACCGATCATCCAATTGATGTTGGTTAAATTACTCAATCTTGCATAGGATGTTTCATCTGTAGTGGATATAGTACCATTGTATGCAGGATTATAATATCGTACAGTATTACCCTGGTAAGTATAGTCTTCTAATACCCTGGTCATTTCACCCGTTACTGAATCATAAGGATTCCAGTAAGGATTTTGCCTGGCATACTCACTAAAGCTGCCATAAGTTGAATTGGAAGCATTTGATCTTTGGTAACTGAGATAATTATTGATGACAACATTCTTAATGCGGGTACTGATATATCCACCGAAATTTACATTCTTCCTGTCTGATCCTTTCATCACACCTGCTATATCATTATAGGAAAAATCCAAACCATAGTTTATATCATCATCACCGCCTTCGAGTGATAAAGAATGTTTGCTGCCGACTCCTGTCCGGGTTGGTATATCAAGCCAATTGGTATTGATCCCTTTGTTAACCTGGTATAAACGATCCTGGTATAAAGAAGGATTGTTATTATAAAAGCCAGCGTCATGCTCTAACTGTAGTTTTTCCGGAGCATTCCATAAGCTGTAAGAAGAAAGATCCGGAGTTGTGATCTGCACCTGTCCTGAATAAGTAACTCTGAAATCACCTTTCTGTGGTTGTTTAGTTTGAATTAATAAAACTCCTGTTCCACCGCGTACACCATATATAGATGTAGCTGCAGCATCTTTTAAAATGGTAATTTTTTCTATCCGGTTGATATCAATATCCAGCGCAGTCTGTAGAGCAACCTGTACACCATTTAATAAAACAACAGGTTGATTTGGATTGGCAATATTGCTGGCAACATAATCACCAACTGAAGGATTGATCTGAGCACCGGTAACAACAGTTCCTGATTGACTTGCAATAGTAGCTGAAGCAGGAAAATTATAAGAACCCCTGATCTTTACAGATGGAGTAACATTAGGATCATCGCCATTAAGATTATCTCTTGTAACAATAAAAGAAGGGTCATAATATTTCAATGCCTCCGTAAAATTCAGCGGGTTTATTCTGCGCAGATCATTGCCTGATACAATAGTGGCTGCACCTGAAAAGTGTTCTATTGGTCTTTCAAATAATCCGTTTTTATAATTATTTGCTGAGGACTGCATATCTCTTTTTCCGATCCGGATCTGCATATCAGCTTTTACTTTTTTTGATTGAGCTATATAACCGCTCTTACTTATCACGGCCATACTTCCGATTGATATACTGTCAAACTCAACGATCCCTCTATTGTCAGTGTAACCACGTTTAACTCCAACGGTAACGTAAACACTATCCAATGCACTTCCGTCCATCAGATCTTTTACAGTGATCTTCACTTTTCCAATTATTTTTTTAGGAATACTGTCTTTCGGAGTCTGCTGGTAATGCCCGCTTTCAGCAAACACTTTAGAAGAAATACCGGTAATTAAGAATAACCCAGCAGTTAAAAAAAGCTTTAAACGTTTCATGAAAAAATTTATAGGTTTTGACGTCTTCAATTCTATTTTGGTTTTCATCAGGGGTTTTCGGAGAAGTCATTCTCTTCTTGACCTCGGTCAATCCTTGTCTTCTTTGGGGTAAGTAATAATTCTCTTCAATCCTTTATTCATCAAATCCGGTACTATAGAAGAATTACGGGCGGTAAGGTAAAACGCATTTTGAGGTGTGGGGCTGAGTATTAAACAAAGGTCAGATTTCAGATGACCAAATTGTTAATTCACCGTATGAATTTTTTTGTAGAACAGTAGCTCAAATTCATCCTTTAAAAACCCCCGAATGTCAGTTAGTAAAAAGTGGCATTCAATAATTTATCAGATTGCAGCATATTTTTTAAATAATTGTACATTGTGGCCGCGGTAACACTAAATACTGATCTCTTGTTAATATCTCCTTTTAGAAAAGGCGGCTTGTTTGTTTTTATTACCCATTGGCTGGCATGGCTCGCATTACATTTTATTACGTTTCTTCCCAGTCTCGTTACTATGAACATATCTGCTCTTTGGGAGTCTTTCTTATTTAATCATTTCTTTCTTGTTACTATCAATTTTTTACTGTTTTACATTGTAGCATTTTATATAATGCCCAGGATGGCAACCCTTCAGCAAAAATGGCTCTGGTTAGTTGCCTCTTCCTTGATACTGGCTATCATAGTTACTTACCTGAAATTTCGACTCGAGACATCCTTTAACCAATACCTTTTGAATAAAAGCCCTATGTTTAATAAATTTTCCCGGAAGCCCTTACCGGAGTCTCTCGGCGTTTTCAGTTATCGTTTCAAAGGCTATTTTACGATCCATATTCTGACCAATGTATCCGTTGTTGTTGTTGCATTTGCTTACCGTCTTTTGTTACTCTGGTTTCAGCAGGAGAAGCTCAGGAAGGAACTCGAGAATCAAAAACTACAAGCTGAGTTATCTTTTTTAAAATTGCAGGTCAACCCGCATTTTTTATTCAATGCGCTGAATAATATCTATTCCTTGTCTGTGATGGAAAAAAGTAATAAGACAGGACAGAGTATTATGAAACTCTCAGAACTGATGCGCTATGTACTGTATGAAAAAGAAGACACCCAAAACAGAGTGAGCCTTGAAAAAGAGATCCGGCACATCAATAGCTATATAGATCTTGAGAAACTGCGACATCCGGGTGATGTTTATATTAATTTCTCAATAGAAGGAGAAATAAACGGAAAGAGAATTGTGCCCTTATTGCTTTTCCCTCTTATAGAAAATGCCTGCAAACATGGCATTTTAACTGATTCACAGAAACCAGTTGATATTAATTTAAAAGTGACTGATCACCAGATGAATTTTTCAATTGAGAATTCTATTAATTCCTATCAAAAAGATGAAGTAGGGGGCATAGGTCTTCCAAATGTGCAAAAGCGTCTCGACCTGCTTTACGGAAAAAAATACACCCTCGATGTAAGCAAAGCAGCAGACAGGTTTATTGTGAATTTACAGTTACCTTTATAAGGAACAAACCTACTGTTTATGCTTAAATGCATTGTCCTTGACGATGAACCGCTGGCAATCCACTTGCTTGAAGACCACATCAATAAAGTTCCATTCCTGCAACTGGCTGGTTCCTTTAATAATCCTATGGAAGCCCTGGTAAGTTTAAATAAAGATCCTGTTGACCTCGTTTTCCTTGATATACAAATGCCGCAGTTGAATGGAGTTCAGTTCATGCAATTATTACAAAACAGGGCACAGGTTATCATCACATCAGCTTACCAGGAATATGCAATAGATGGCTTTGAGCATAATGTCATTGACTATTTGCTGAAACCTATTTCGTTTGAGCGATTTTATAAAGGAGTGGAAAAAGCATACAACCAAAAAAACCCAACACAAAAACTCAATCGCTCCCAGGAAATGCTTCCTGAAACCGGTGGTTACATTTTTGTAAAAGTTGAAACCAAAATGGTGAGAGTTGAGCTGGATGATATTTTATACATAGAAGGACTGAAGAATTATGTCTCCATATTTACCAAAACACAACGTATCGTCACCTTGCAAGTGATGAAACAGTTGGAGGAAGTATTATCTCCCAAGCGTTTTGTAAGAGTTCACAGATCTTATATCGTGGCTTTAGACAAGATCACATCTATTGAACGACAGGAAATATATATTAAGGACCGCATCATTCCGATCGGTAATACTTACCAGGAACATTTTTTTAAACTGCTGGAAACAAGGAAAGCTTAGATATTTAAATCTTCCAATCCACAATCTCATTCACCCATTCTTTCCTGTGGGGAGTTGTTATTTTGATGTAGTTGTCAGTATAACCTTCCATCATGCCTTTATTCTCATGTCCTTCAAACAAAACCTTTCTTGTTTGTCCATGATGTTGTTCGGTGAAGTATTGCATCTTCATGTAAGAAAGATTGCGGAGTGTTTTATTTCTTTCATGCCTTACATTTATTGGCACGACCGGTTTAATACTTATTGCATGTGTATTATCTCTTTCAGAATAGGTGAATACATGTAGGTAAGAGATATCCAATGAATGCACGAAATCAAAACAGTCTTTAAAGTCCTCATCTGTCTCTCCCGGGAAACCAACGATAACATCCACCCCGATACAGCAATGCGGCATCAGGGTTTTTATCAATGCCACACGTTCAGCATACAATTCTCTTTTATATCTTCTGCGCATTGATCCCAATATCTTGTTACTGCCGCTTTGTAAAGGAATATGGAAATGAGGCATGAATTTATCACTGTTCGCTACAAATTCTATTATCTCGTTCGTCAGCTGGTTGGGTTCAATAGATGAAATACGATAGCGCTGAATTCCTTCGACTTTTTCCAATGCCTTGACTAACTCAAAAAAATTCTCTTCATATTTCAAGGTGCCATCAGGCCCTTTTCCAAAGTCACCGAGATTGACACCTGTAAGCACTACTTCCTTCACGCCATGTGATGCAAGGTGCTCAACATTCTTTAAAACATTTTCAATAGAATCACTACGGCTTTTGCCACGGGCTTGGGGAATGGTGCAGAAAGAACAATTATAATCACAACCATCTTGAACCTTCAAAAAAGTTCTTGTGCGATCGTTGATGGAAAAAGATGAGTTGAAGCCTGTAACTTCCTCAATATCACAACTGCAGATCTTTGCAGAATCGCCTTTTGACAGCTCACGGATGTGCTGTGCAAGATTGAATTTTTCTGCGGCGCCTAGTACAAGGTTTACACCCGGTATTTCAGCAATTTGTTTTGGCTTTAGTTGTGCATAGCAACCCGTGATCACCACTAAACTTCCCGGGGCTTTTCGCTGAATACGTCGAACGAGGTGTCGGCATTCTTTATCGGCGTTATCGGTTACAGAACAAGTATTGATAACATACACATCAGCCTGATCATCAAACTCTTTTTTCTCAAAACCTTCGTTCTCCAACATTCTGGAAAGGGTAGAGGTTTCAGAAAAATTTAGTTTACAACCTAGTGTATGAAATGCGACTGTTCTTGCTTCTGCCATGGGGCGCAAAGATAATCAAGTTTATAGTTTATGGTTTGTAGTTTATAGTTATTGTTTACTTCTGGATTTTGAAAGTTATTTGGCCCAACTGATGTAGATCTATTTGGCTTTCGTTGCGTCGCACTCTTGTAGGTTCGGTAATTCTATTCAGCAACCCACCCCTTCAAATTTTCCTTTATGGAACATGCTTCATCCCCTCCTTAGGAGGGGATAGAAACTTTTCAAAATGGTTGAATATTCTATGGGGTGGGTTTGCTGAATTTAGTTGCTACAGCACAAGTGTGCCTCTTCGCTCTGGGTAAACCGTGCAAGCGACGATGAGATTAGCACAGAAGCCGACTCAATAAAAATAAATTATACTTGCATAATGAATGTGCAGTTGAAAAAAGCAATTCCGATAATAGTTGTAGCAGCACTTGCGGTGCTATTGTTTGTTGCCAGGCAATGCAAACATGAAGCAACTACAAGGTCACGGCCCACTGTTACAAATAATGACACGAAAAAAGACCAGGGCACTATTGATCGCGACAAGGGCTTTGACCGCCGTATCTCATATCTTGAATACAGCAAGCATGCAAAGTGCAGAATGGGGTGCCGAAGAATTTCGCAGGCAGAAGTGGAAGAAATAATGCAGGACGGCAAAATAAATTATAATAAAAGTGATCTGCAAAATGCAAGATGCCCTCGTTATGCGATAGAAGGAGTTACAGTCGATAATCAAAAAGTAAGGATCATATTTGCGCAATGCAATGAAAAAACTGAAGTAGTAACGGTCATCGACCTGGATACGGAATGGAGTTGTGATTGTCCGGGTGACGATAGGAAATATGATAATAAAAATTGATGGATCATTATTATCCGCATTTAAAAAATGAAAGCAAGAAATGTCATTATCTCGCTGGTGTCAGTTTTGGCCTTGCTTGTTTTTATTATTATAAAGATCCGTAATGAACCCAAAAAGAAATTAGTATTGAACAGAAATCCGTCACGTATTGAATATACAAAGTTTGCATTGTGCCGGATGGATTGCCATCACATCAATGCAAACAGTATAATGGGGATATTTAGAAATGGTGAGCTCAACCGGGTTAAATCTGATCTGTATAAGAAGCCTTGCCCTATTTTTACAGTTCGCGGCTCAACAAAACAAAAAATGAGTATTATCCTTATTATTCAACAATGTGGTATCGTTGCAAAAGTTTTGGATTGTTATGACGCTAATGGAACTGTTGGCTGCAATTGCATCAATGAGGAAACAATGCCACTTTCATTTAATAAAAATTCTAATTGATGCGTTTTTTGCTTAGGCCTCTTCAATGGATATATTGTATTTATGCGTTGTTTCTGTTCATTGGCATTATGCTGTTGCTTTTTCCATTTGTACTAATTGCTTCTTTATTTGGTAACGTAACTGGCGGTAATATGATCTACCGGCTTTGCATGTTGTGGGGTGATCTTTGGTTTCCCCTGATCTTTATTTTTCATCGCAATTATTATGAACAGCCTTTGGACAAAAGCCAGCAATATATTTTTGTTGGCAATCATATCTCTTACCTCGATGCACCGATCATCGTGAAAACGCTGAGACAGCCTATCCGTGCATTAGGTAAAACTGAAATGTCTAAAGTGCCTGTATTTGGATTTATTTATAAATATGCTGTAGTAAGAGTTGATCGCACTAGTGCAGATAACCGGGCAAAGAGTGTAAGAAACATGAAATCTATTTTGAAAAAAGGAATATCAATTGTTGTTTTTCCAGAGGGAACTTTTAATATGACCCCAGATCCCCTGAAAGATTTCTATGATGGCGCCTTCAGGGTGGCAATTGACGCACAAATGCCGATCAAGCCTTTTTTATTACTTGATATGTATGACCGGTTGAATTATAAAAGCGTTTTTTCATTAACACCTGGAAAAAGTCGGGCTATTTTTTTGGAAGAAATATCCGTAGAAGGATTAATACAAAAAGATCTTCCTATGCTAAAGCAGAAAGTATATGACCTCATGGATATGAAACTTCGTGAATACAAAGCGTCGTGGATAAAGACGTCAATTGTCAATGGTCAATCGTGAGTCGTTTATTACTAAATTGCAAGTCGGCATTCACAGTTGACCATTCACCACTCACAATATGTACGCAGAAATAATCATTCCCCTTGCTCTTCCAAAAAACTACACATGGTCCATACCAGATCATATGAAGGAGCAACTGCATACAGGTTGTCGTGTGGAAGTGAATCTTGGAAAAAATAAAAAATATGCGGGCATTGTAAAAAGAATTCATAATGAGAAACCTGATTTTTTTGAAGCAAAAGATATTCTGAATGTATTAGACGTTGAGCCTGTCGTATTTGAAGAGCAATTGAAGTTGTGGGAATGGATCGCATCGTACTATATGTGTAGCGAAGGAGAAGTGATGGCAGCCGCTTTACCAGCGCATTTTAAATTAAGCAGTGAAACGATCCTGGTTTTTAATGATGAATACGGAGATGATTTTTCTGCATTGGATCATGATGAGTATTTAGTGGCAGAAGCACTGTTGATCAAAAAAGAATTAAAGTTGACGGAAGTACAACAAGTATTGGATTCATCTCACGTTTACCCGGTTATCAATCGACTTATACAAAAGAAAGTTTGTTTTGTCTGGGAAGCATTGAAACAAACCTATTCTCCTAAAAAAGAAACTTTTGTTTTGCTGAATCCCGAATACAACAGCGATGAAAAACTTTCTGATCTGCTGAACAACTGGACAAAGGCACCAAAACAAATGGGGCTCTTGCTCAGCTATCTTCACCTGGTAAAAACAGAAGGTGAAGTAACAAAGACCAGTTTGCTTAAAAAGTCAAATGCTTCTGATGCGCAATTGAAAGGATTAGTTGATAAAGAAATTCTAAGAGTAGAAAAAAGGGTGATCGATCGTCTTCAGTATTTACCTAAGGACATAAAAATCGATTTTGACTTAACGACGCTGCAAGAGGAAGTGCTCGAAAAAATACAAGAATCATTTGCTGAAAAACAAGTTTGTCTTTTGCATGGCGTGACCAGCAGTGGAAAAACTCTTATTTATATAAAGCTCATTGAGCAGATTATCAGGCAGGGCAAGCAGGTTTTATATATGTTGCCCGAGATCGCATTAACATCACAGATCATTCGTCGCTTGCAAAAACATTTTGGCGGGCACATTGGTATTTACCACTCTAAATTTTCCCAGAATGAAAGAGTGGAGATATGGAATAAAGTAAAAAGTGGTGAAATGAAAATTGTGCTTGGTGCCCGGTCATCTTTGTTTCTTCCTTTTCAAAACATGGGCCTGATCATTTGCGATGAAGAACATGATACTTCTTATAAACAACATGATCCGGCACCTCGATATAATGGGAGAGACGCTGCCATCTATTTTGCTTCTTTGTTTGGAGCTAAAACTTTATTAGGCAGCGCAACACCATCATTGGAAAGTTATCATAATGCAATAACAGGTAAATATGGATTAACTGAATTGATGCAGCGCTATGGTGATGTGCAGCTGCCACCAATTGAGATCATTGATACAAAAAAAGTTTTTCAAAAGGAAAAAGGGAAGGTGATGCTGTCGCCTCCCTTGGTCGATGCGGTCAATGAAGTGTTGGCAAGACAAAGACAGGTTATCCTTTTTCAAAATCGTCGCGGCTATACTCCTTACCAGGTTTGTAATGTTTGTGGATGGATACCACAATGCAAGTATTGTGATGTGTCGCTGACCTATCACAAGTTTTCCAATAAACTTATTTGTCATTATTGTGGTACTACCTATGCGCCATTGCTTACTTGTGCCGCATGCGGCAATCATAATTTTGTGCAAAGGAATTTTGGAACGGAAAAAATTGAGGAATTATTGGTGGAACAGTTTCCCAATGCAAAAATTGCAAGGATGGATATTGATACGGTTCGGGGGAAAAATGCACACGATGTATTGATCCAGCAATTTGAACAACAACGTATCGATATTTTAGTGGGCACTCAAATGGTAGTAAAAGGCTTGGATTTTGACAATGTTGATTTGGTTGGAGTTCTGGATGCTGATGGCTTGCTCAGTTTTGCAGATTTCAGAGTGAACGAAAGAGCATTTCAGTTAATGGAGCAAGTGAGTGGGAGAGCAGGACGAAAAGAGGCTACTGGCAAAGTATTGATCCAAACAATTCAACCGAGCCATCCTGTTTTGCAATTGGTGAAAGAGCACGACTATAAAAAATTATATACTGAAGAGATCGAAAAGCGGAAGCAATTTTTCTACCCGCCATTCTCAAGATTAATTCATGACACGTTTAAGCATAAGATAAAAGAGGTGGTGGAAAAAGCTTCTCATTTTTTTGCAGATGGATTAAAAGCAAAATATGGTCAATATTTAGTTGGCCCTGCAGAACCGGTTATTAATCGCATCCGCAATCAGCACCTGATGGAATTATTAATAAAACTTCCCCGTGATTCAAAAATGATCGCTAATTGTAAAAAAGATATGTTGGAGCAGGTTGCTCTTCTTCATCAACATAAAAGTTTTAAGAGTGTAACGGTGGTGAATAATGTGGATGTGGTGTAAAATATCTTTCCTTTTACTGCATTACCAGTTATAGAAAACAACAAAATAAGTAAGCAGGATCAAAGCAACTATCCACAAAACATTTTTGAGCATGACAGTTGATCTTTTGATGTATTCATTTTTTTTGGGGTAAAAAAGTGGGTAGGCGGTATAGCATTGCACATCGTATAAAATACTATTATGCAGATCCCTTCTCTCTTTTTCAGATAAATGAAGTTTCTGGTAATTTCCGTTGGAAAACCAAGCGTCAATTTGTTTGATCTCAGCCGGACTTGCATTGCCCCCTACAAATCGTTCAAGTTTTGGTTTTAAGATGGCTGTTTCCATAATTTTATCTTGGTTTAAAGATTAAATGTATTGCGAACCCCTAATCGAATATTATTAAATATTAACCTCCAGTCGAAAGTAAAACTTTGTTCCGGCTGAGTTTTATTTGATCCCATTTCTTTACTCTCTTCATAAGATCCTTTTTCAATAGAAGTTTTCGGCGACTGAGAAACTGGTCGGTAAGCGGATCTAAGATTATTAAAAGAAAATTCGGCATTCAGATACCCCATCAATTCTGTATCGCAAGGCTCTTCAGAGACTTTTTCGTATAAATAGTAAGCGATTTTTTTTCTGACCCTTTCGTGCAAATAAACTTGCAAGGAAAAATTTGCTGGAATATAGAAACGGTATTCCCATAATTCAATAAAGATGTTTCTTGTTATTTCTGCAGCTGTTCCCTGGGATTTTGTTTTGCCGTACGAGTACTGGTATAGACAAAACCAATATCGGCTGATCAATTCTTCAAAGGCAGTTGTGTCATCAATGCGAATCGCATCCAGCAATGCTGTATCAGTAGCGTGGCCTTGGCTCATAGTCCTTCAGTTTAATGGTGTTGGGGCAATCTGAAGGTTTTTCGAAGGATGGACTATCAATTTACGACTAATAGTTGTATAAACATTTAAGCAATGGGATATTATTCTTAAAATAATTTATAGGATCTGTTCGCCTTTGTGAGATCAACTTAAAGCGTAAAAGATATCTCTCGTTTAATTTCTTTTAAATGGCTGAGAGATAATAGTTGATAAGGGTTATTTAAAAATGTAAAGTGGCAGTCCGGAGAAGTTTGCGATTGTGGACGGCATCAGCAAATTATTTGGACGGCAAGGATTCTTACTTGTATCATTCTCTAGCTTAGCTTCTTCAGATCCCGCCAAATATAGCAACCATCAAAGGTTCCTTTTTCGGAGTATAATCTTTCTCCACCCATTGCTTCATGAAATGCGCAAGACGGATTCTGCGGAACACCAAACAGGTTCATATCATTCACTTCTTTATTTAAGAATCGCTCTATAACATGGGCGAACAATTTTTTCCCTAAACCAAGACGTTGGTAATCGCTAAGCAGGTAAATTTTATTCAGATCACCATGTTGTTCGGATGAATTTTCATTCTTGTTGATTATTCCTTTTGCAAACCCAACGAGCTTGTTATTTTTATCAACAACTAAAATACAAAACCAGCTGCCGTTATTTTCTTCTTTGAAAGCTTTATCCCATTGGTATTGTCTTAGCTTGATATTCGGTTTACCGAGATAAGTTTGTGCCCAAGTTATTGCATGAAGTTTTCCAAGTTCAGGAATATCATTTCCTGTTGCATCCCTGAATATAAATGAATCGGGAGTTTCTCCGCGATCATGCAGTTTCTGCATGTTGGTTTTCTTTGAAGGTCTTTTAAGGCTATTCAAATAGCGCTGTATACTTGTTATGAAATTTTTCAATTTCATTTTTTAGCCAATTTTCTTATTTCTCTGTTCTCATGTATGAAAAATCCTTCATCGTTTTTCTTTGATAAAGTAACCATAACTTTTGCTACATCTTTCCCTGGTATTGCTTTGTATTTTTCAGGAATAAGAAATGAAAGAGATGTCATGACTGCTTTTCCAATATTTTCTCCAAGCCTAAATTCTTTTCTTTCTCCCAGTAATAATGAAGGCCGCATGATATGAACTGTTTTCAGCCCAGCTTCTTTTACAGCTTCATCTGTTTCTCCTTTTAATCGTTGATAAAAATTCATGCTTTTAGCATTGGCACCGGCAGAAGAAACAAGAATGAATTTTTCGCACCCGGTCATTTTGCAAAAACGGGCTAGGTTTACCGGGATCTCAAAATCAATTTTACGATAAGCATCTTTATCCCCTTTTACTTTTTTCATCGTTGACCCGATAGCACAAAACACAACATCACTGTTGCTTAATGCCACAAGTACTGAATCACTGTCATTAAAATCAACGATCTTCTTTTCAAGGTTTGGATGAGTGACATCAAGTGGTCTGCGAATAAGAATTCTTACTGTATCAAAATAAAGGTCGTTCAGTAATTCTTCTAATAGATAACTGCCGATCAAACCCGTGGCGCCAACAAGTGTAGCCGTCATACTCTTTTATTTATACTCATATACAACATAGCCCCATGGCTCTATCTTCCATTCCTTATCACTCAATGGTTCATTCGTTCCCATAAAAACATTGTAGGGATTGCCATGCAGATCTTTGTCAGTTACTTTTATCGTTTGTTCAGCTTTTGAAAGATTAAGAATAACAAAAACTTTTTTCCCATTTTTTTCTCTCAGGTAAGCATATAATGCTTTCGGATCACCGACATTTATTTTTTTGAAAGAAGCATCAACCGCCAGAGCCGGGGTATTCTTTCTAAGTTCCAATAAAGTTTTGTAAAATTTAGCCCTGCCATAATTTTTAAACGTAATCGTGTCTTTGTAAAAGAAACTGACACTGTCAAGAAATGGTTCTTCCTGCCCGCTGTATACCAGGGGAATTGTTCCTCCCATCGTTTGTGTAAATACTGCAAATGGGGCATGAACTGGGCCGGGAAAAGTTTTATAATCAGATTTGTTCCAACTGTTCTCATCATGATTGCTGGTAAAATAGAGTGGGATTGCTTCTTTAGGGTAAAGGGAATCATACATATGCTTTACACTATCTAATGCAAATGCTGGTCTTCGGCCTGCAGCAACATCCACCATTTTGTGAAACATCTCCCATGGATAATAAGCATCAAAACCACTTGTCATTAAATAAGGTTTATCACCTTCAGCCAGGAAAAACATGGCAGGATTCAATTCTTTTAATTGCGGAATTGCTTTTAACCAAAACTCTGCAGGTACATTCCAGGCAACATCGACACGATAACCATCAATGCCGGTTTCTGTTACCCAATACTTCATTGCAGCGATCATGCTATCCTTCATCTCTTCATTCTTAAAATCTAATACACGGGTATCCGTCCAATCAAACATGGTTGCGGCTTTGCCGGTACTGTCTTTTACATAGAAATCAGGATGAGTTTTTAACCAACTATGATCAGCACCGGTATGATTAGGCACCCAATCAATGAGCACTTTCATTCCTTTATCATGAATTGTTTTTACCAATTGTTTCCAATCATCAATAGTTCCATACTCAGGATTGATCTCTGTGTAATCAGAAACGGCATAATAACTTCCAAGCACACCTTTACGGCCAACTTTACTGATCGGGTTCAGCGGCATGAACCAGAGAGTTTGTACACCCATTTCTTTTAGCCTGTCAAGATTTTTTGCAAAAGCAGTGAATGTTCCTTCAGGGGTATACTGTCGAACATTCACTTCATAAATATTTCCCTGCATCATCCATTCCGGGTGAACAGCAGGTTTTACTTCTGAAACAATGATTGGCTTTGCATCTTTTTCTTTACAGGAAAAAAGGATCAATGGCAGCAAAAAAAGGATGAATGATTTTTTCATGATCGGTATTTCAGAGTTTTAAACAACAAGTTTGCCGAAAATTAGTTCTTTCACCGCAAAGAAAAAATACAGAAGTTTGCATTATGCAGCTCCATGAAGATTTTTCTTTGTTGTCCTTTAACACTTTCCGTATTGATGTGAAGGCCAGGTATTTTTCAACTTTTTCAAATACAGATGAGCTATCTGAAGTCATTACTGACCACTCACGACTGACCAATCTTGTTTTAGGCGGAGGTAGCAATATTTTATTTACGAAAGATTATGATGGCGCTGTTTTAAAAAATGAAATTAAAGGAATAGAACTTCAGCATGAAGATGCAGATCATGTATATGTGAAAGTTGGGGCAGGGGAGAACTGGCACCAGTTTGTTTTACATTCTATCGGTCACAATTGGGCAGGTATTGAAAATCTTTCATTGATACCTGGTAATGTTGGCGCATCACCCATCCAAAATATTGGTGCCTATGGCGTGGAGCTTGATGATGTATTCTGGAGCCTCGAAGCATTTCATCTTTCAGAAAGGAAGATCCACACATTTACAGCAACTGATTGCGATTTTGGGTACCGAGACAGCGTTTTCAAGAACAGGTATAAAAATGAGTTTGCAATTTTATCAGTAACATTTCAATTAAAAAAGAAACCGATCTATCATATTGGCTATGGCGCTATCACTGAAGAACTGGAAAAAATGGGAGTAAAAGATCTCAGCATTCAAGCAGTTTCGCAAGCAGTAATAAATATCCGAAGTTCTAAACTCCCAGATCCGCAAAAGATCGCTAATGCAGGAAGCTTTTTTAAAAACCCTGAAGTGCCGACTGAAAAATATGAAGCATTGAAATTGCAGTTTCCAAATATTGTCGCATATCCACTAGCAAAAGGAACGGTTAAACTTGCAGCCGGTTGGATGATCGAGCAATGTGGATGGAAAGGATATCGTAAAGGCGATGCGGGTTGCCATGCAAAGCAAGCACTTGTGCTGGTTAACTATGGCAATGCAACAGGAAAAGAAATATTCGATCTCAGCGAAGAGATCTTGCAAAGCGTAAAAAATAGATTTGATGTTACTCTCGAACGGGAAGTAAATATTATCTGATGTAAATACTTTCTAAGTAAAATCTTCCCCTTCATCTTCCTCGTCACTGGTTTTTATTCCACCAAGATTAAGCATTGATCCCATCAGGTCCTTAAATTCAATTTTACCTTCAATTACTTTTTTACTTATCATTGAATAGGAAGAAAGTCCATGCAAAACAAATTCCATCAGCAACGCAGTTTCTTTTTCATTAGCACCTTTATAAAATTTCTTCACCATCGGATGCAGCCCATCTACTTTATACAACTGTACTAGCTTGTCATCATCTTTTGTATTAAAGAAAAGATTTACCTGATTGCCTTTATCAAACCAACTAATGATCGAACGATAAGGATTTTCATCTCTTGAAGGTTCTTCCACGTTTTTTGGCCGCATTCTTTTTTTCAGCACTTCGGGATTTGGAAAATAGTTGGAGAACTGCGAACGAATTGCTTTATCCAGCAAATTCATAGCAACCTGGTACGGGCCTTCCTGTTCACCTTCATATACCAATTCAATTTTGCCGGTGATAGAAGGAATGATACCAGCAAGATCACTTAGCCAAACCTGTGTTTCTTTTTCATTATTCACAATGGCCCGACGTTCTGCGGCACTCACCGCATTTTCAAAAGCAGAAATAGTGAGCCTTGCACTTACGCCACTTTTCTTATCTACAAATTCGCTGGCCCTTGCTTCAAATGCCACTTGCTCTATCAATCTTTTTACAAGATCGCTGATCTTTATCTTATCTTTTTGTTCCTGGGCGATCACAGCTTCCTGTTCGGTGATCTCAAGAGCAATTTCTAATGTTTTTGGATAATGCGTCAGTATCTGGCTTTCAATACGATCTTTTAATGGTGTTACTATTGAACCACGATTTGTATAATCTTCAGGATTTGCAGTGAACACAAATAGAATATCAAGTGGTAACCGCAACTTAAATCCACGTATCTGTATATCGCCTTCTTCTAAAATATTAAATAAGGCAACTTGTATGCGAGCCTGCAGATCCGGCAGCTCATTAATTACAAAAATTCCACGATTGCTTTTTGGAATGATGCCATAATGGATCACTCGTTCATCAGCAAAACTTAATTTCAAATTCGCGGCTTTGATCGGATCAATATCACCGATAAGGTCGGCAACACTCACATCCGGCGTTGCCAGCTTTTCGCCATATCGTTCGCTGCGATGGATCCAATGGATCGGCGTTTCGTCAGCATGTGCTGCAATTTGATCAGTTGCATATTTCGAAATAGGGTGAAGTGGATCATCATTCAATTCACTACCCGCTATACATGGAATATATTCATCAAGCAATTCAGTCATTTGTCTTGCCATTCTTGTTTTCGCTTGTCCACGCAAACCAAGAAAAAGAATATTGTGTTTGCTCAGCAAGGCTCTTTCCACATCAGGCACCACGCTGTCTTCATAACCAAGAATGCCGGGAAAAGTATTTTCCTTTCTTTTCAGTTTCAGAATAAGATTCTGCCGCAGCTCTTCTTTAATGCTGCGATGTTGATAGCCGCTTTTCCTTAATTCTCCGAGTGTTTTTATATTTTGAATGTTCATAGTTATGTTCCCAGCTTTAGTAATTCTATTAAACTTTTGTTGCGTCGCACTCTTGTGCTGCAAAAACTATATCACCTTTTTGCCAAAAATTCTTTTTCTTCTTTAGTTAAATCTACCATTTCATACCTCGTAATTTTATTTATTGTCATCTCATCTAAAACATCAACAGAATTCTTATACGTAGCTTCCTTAGAAGGTTTGATTATTACTATCAATGAATCTCTCGTAAATTTCTGAACTCCTTGAGCGATGATCTTGCGGACTTCTTTTATTTCTAGACTGCTTCCATTAATAATGTCATTTCCAAAATATCCGAAGATCATATCGTTCTTCAATAATACAAGCGTAAGTTTTGAATTGGAGTTTTGATAGTTACTTCCATTTTCATCTTTTGGCATATTAAGCTCCATTACTGTAGGTGAAGACAGCGTTGAAGTGAATATAAAAAACACTGCGCTTATAACAACTACAGCAATAAGTATAATTACCAGGGATCTCCATTTAAATTTCATAATAGATGGTTTGTTGGTTAAGATGGTTTAACTGGTTTAATAAACAGTTTTCCTTTTCCCACTTTCAAAATCCTTAAATATAAATGCCCCCAACTTATCAAGTGCTGCAAAAAATGCCTTTCCATTATTTGTTTCTGTAAATTCATTTACGAACCGTTGCAGGTAAGGATCTGTTGCGATCATAAATGTAGTGATCGGTATTTTTAGTTTTTTACATTGCGCCGCAATGTTCAGGCAGCGGCTTGTGATCTTCCTGTCTAATCCAAAACTGTTTTTATAATAACGCTTACCGATCTTCAGACAAGTTGGTTTGCCATCCGTGATCATGAATATCTGCTTGTTAGGATTTTTTCTTCTTCGTAAAATATCCATTGCCAGTTCAAGTCCTGCGACCGTGTTAGTATGATAAGGACCGACCTGCAAATAGGGGAGGTCTTTTATTTCTACTGGCCACGCATCATTACCAAACACGACGATATCCAATGTGTCTTTCGGATATCTTGTTGTAATTAACTCACTCAATGCCATTGCTACTTTTTTGGCTGGAGTTATCCTGTCTTCTCCGTACAATATCATTGAATGAGAAATATCGATCATTAATAGTGTAGATGTTTGCGCCTTGAAGTCTGTTTCCCGGATGCTCAGATCATCTTCCTGCATATTGAAACTTTCTATGCCATGATTGATCTGCGCATTGCGGATACTTTCAGTAAAATCGATCTGCTCTATCATATCACCGAATCTAAAAGGTCTTGATTCAGGATTTAATTCATCGCCTTGTCCCGGTTTGAAACTATGATGATCGCCTTGTTTTGTTTTCTTCAGTTTCCCGAAAATTTCTTCCAAACTCCTTTTGCGAATACCTTGTTCAGTTTTCGGTGTGATCTTTATTTCTCCGAGCTGATTATCCTCGGTAACGTATCCTTTGTCTTTCAGGTCCTCTATAAAATCACCAATACCATATTCATCGTCTGTCAATTCAAATTTTTTATCCAGTTCATTCATCCAGCTCAATGCTTCTGAAAGATCACCGTTTGTATATGTAAGTAACTGCATGAACATGTCAAGCAGTTGCTCAAACCGCGACTTGGCGCCATCGTTAGGATCAAACTTTTTAAAATGATGACCGATCATTCGATTTCAGATTTTAGATTTAAGTCCCGATAATTATCGGGAGCAGATTTTACATCTCAAGTAAAACCACTTAGCAAATTACAACTTTATTTATTCGGGAATAAGGACAAATAAAAAACCTCCCGATTTCGGAAGGCTTCTTATCTTTTATTTTAAATGATCTTATTTAGTTTTTGGAGAATCAGGTTTACCTTTTAATTTGGTATCAGGTTGTTTCAACGTTGACAAAGCAGTGTCCAACTTTTTACTCGTTGTATCTTTGGTCGCCGGGTTATTTTCGGTTTCTGTACGCTTTGCATATTGCATCAAATTAAAAACCCTTGTCATTTCAAAAGACAGGCCCGATTGATTCCTGGAAAGATTAGAAGCTAAATAAGCATCAGCCTGCTGATTTGGCTGGCCTCCTTGCTGTTGTTGCATTTGCTCCATAAATTTTTGCTGGCTGTAATTCATCAGTATATCTTCAAGCTGTTTCTTTGACATATCACCAAGCGAAGCAAAATAATCCATGTGCTGATCAAAATCTTTTGTCAATGCTTTACCGATCTTCTTTGCAAGATCTGTAGCGCCACATTCATAAGCAGCTTCCATTAATGAAAGGCTGGCCTGGTTGTGCAACTCTACACGACTCGGTATACCATATGGCACATTGGTATCAGGAATGAGTTGGTCTGCTTTTAACACCGCCGCTTTGGCTTCTTCCTTTTTTCCTTTTGCAATCAATTCCTTTGCTACGTCCGCATAAGTTTGGCGGATGGTATAAAGATGCCTGCGATTCTCTTCATCAAAATAAACACCTTTTACATCTGCATGTCCATTCGTGAATTTTTTCATCAGGTTTTCATACATAGCATTTGTATTCACATTAGAGGTTGGTTTTATTGGCAACAATCTAAAAGTCAGTCCATCTCCTCTTAAGAAACCATTTAAGCCCATACCTACCTGTGTTGGTGATGTAAAGTAGATCGGTCTTTTCCATTGATTAGTCGCAATGACATTCAGAATGATCAATTGATCTCTTGTAACGATACGGTTCGTTGGTAGTTCGAATTGCATTTCGCTTGTCACTGCATCATCAGCATTTACAGTTCCATTTTTTCTTACCAATGCAGTATCAACAGGAACTTTGAATTTTTTCACTGGTAAGATTCTCGCATCAGTTTGGTTCCCGATCACATTTTTCATTACATCATAAAGGGGATAATATTGATCCTGCGGTACTTTGTCATTCGCCTGGTATTGTAAATATTGCAGTTTGTCCCCTATGATCTGGTCAGGACGCCAAATAACATCCACAGAATCACTTTGGTTTATTTTATACCGCAATTGGTTTATATACCAATCAATGCCCAATAAGCTGGTGTTGATGATGCGAATATCAGGTCTTACCTTTTCTACTTCCTGAGCATACCATAAAGGATAAGTATCATTATCTCCAAAACAAAACAGGATAGCATTAGGTGCGCAACTTTCCAGGTAATTTTTTGCATCATCCCTGGCTAATGTTTTTTTGCTGCGGTCATGATCATCCCATTCCTGGTTGGCCATCAGTATCGGAGCAAGCATGCATATTACTGCCGCCGCAATATTGATGATTCTTTCATTCACTCCTTTAGATGAAATTGCTTTCAGGAATGCAGGAATGCCAACAGCCAGTATTGCATAGATAGCTGTTATCATCAAAGATGTTTTTATAACGGCGGTTCCCGGCAAATAAGTCATGCTGAAAACTGAGACGAGGAAAGTAAGAACAGATCCATATACTACTGTATTAAATGAATTTTGTTTTATTTCCTTTGTCAATTTTACAAGTGCTGTTACAGCTAAGCCTATCCAGATCGCAAAGGCATAGAATGACCCTACAAACGCATAGTCTCTTTCACGTGGCTGATTGCCCGGCATGTTCAGGAACAATCCAATTGCGATCCCGGTAAAAAAGAAAAGTAGAAAGCTCACCACCCAATCATTCTTTTTCTTTATGAATTGATATACGCAACCAAGAATGCCAAGTAAGAAGGGAAGTAGATATAATTTATTATTTGCCTTATTCTCTTTTAAACTATCCGGCATAGCGCTTTGATCACCCAGCATTTGTTTATCAATAAAAGAAATGCCTGTTTGCCAGTTTCCATCTCTGCGATTACCAAAGCCCTGCAGATCGTTTTGTCTACCGGAGAAATTCCACATAAAATAGCGCCAATACATCAGCCCCATTTGATAACTAAAAAAGAAATTAAAATTATCGCCATACGTTATTGGTGGGTCATAAGAAATTCTTCCGGTTGCATCCTGGTAAGGGCTTTTGTTAAGCCAATCAATATAAAATCTTAAATGGTCCTGTTGATCTGATCCATCCCAGATACGTGGGAACACCATCATCTGTGAAGCATCATAATCATATTCCTCTTCGCGACCAAGTTCTACATATTTATTTCCTAACTGACCCCATTTCATTCTTCCTTTCTTCATATCATAATAGCCATCCCTGTTTTTGTCATCAGGAAGTGATCCGAAAGTCGGGCCATAAAGCAGTGGCGCAGATCCATATTGTTCGCGGGCAAAATAAGAGGCAAGTGTCATTGGATTATCAACATTACTCATGTCGATGCCAGGGTTTGCTTTGGAACGAATAAGGGTAGTAACGTAAGTGGAATATCCGATCATTATAAAAACAAGACACCAAACAGCCAGGCGAAGCATAGGCATTCCTTTATCCTTTGCCACTTTTAATAAGAACCAGAGGCCAGCTCCAAAAAGTATAAAAAAGAAAATAAAGCCGGTAAAGAAAGGAAGGCCAAACCCATTTACAAAGATCCG
This sequence comes from Chitinophagaceae bacterium, assembly GCA_035318985.1. Taxonomy (GTDB): domain Bacteria; phylum Bacteroidota; class Bacteroidia; order Chitinophagales; family Chitinophagaceae; genus VBAS01. The sequence goes on along the minus strand of DATHDP010000091.1, from coordinate 37,872 downwards.
ATCAAATAAAGCAGATGTTCTTGGAATAGCATACACCATTCCAAAAAGTACTACCCCCGTCAATACGCAGCTGAACAAAAATGCAAAAATTGACTTACGAACAGTTGGCGTATACTTTTTATAGAAATAGATCATTACAATAGCAGGCACTGTTAAAAGATTCAGTAGGTGTACTGTAATTGAAAGACCAAGTATAAAGAAGATAAAAACTATCCAACGATCGGCCCTGTTTCTTTCAACAACATCTTTAGCTAGTTCATAAGCATGCTCCCATTTCAGCATAGCCCAGATAATAAGTGCAGTAAAGAATGATGATAACGCATAAACCTCACCCTCCACAGCGCTGAACCAAAAAGTATCACTGAAAGTATAAGCCAAAGCACCCACAACACCCGATGCCATAACTGTAAAAATCTGTTGAGTTGTCAGGTTCTCACCATGGTTTACAAACATCTTACGGGCAAAATGGGTGATGGTCCAGAAAAGAAATAAAACACAGAATCCACTGGCAACAGCACTCAAAAGATTAACAGAACTGGCAGCATTTGCAGCATTACCGCCACTAAAAACAATGATGAACAACCGGCCAAGCATAGTAAAAAGTGGTGAGCCTGGCGGGTGGGGGATACCTATCTCATTTGCACAGGCAATAAACTCGCCGCAGTCCCAAAAACTTGCAGTGGCTTCACGGGTAAGTGTATAAGTAGCAGTAGCAATCAGCAATATTACCCATCCTGTAATATTGTTTACTTTCCTGAAATTCATAAAGATTTGATTTTATTCCTTTTTTTTCCGAAAAAGTCGGGTTGGAATGGGGGCAAAAATAGGGTTTCAACAGAAGATTTCGCCTTTCCGGCTGGCAAAACAATATTTAAAATATTTGGAAGGTTGATGGGATCGGGATGTTATAAAAGAATAGAGGCTATCTCTTTCCATGAATCAACTCTTTTATGCCGGCCAACGTTTTTTAATTGATTGTGAGGTTGGGTAAAGAGTAGGCTGGTTCCTTTAAAAAGATCAAGGTTTTTAAAATGATCATCGATCATTATATCGGCATCAACGATCTTTTTGCTGCCGCAAAAAACGATCTGTTGCCAACTCAAAAAACTGAAATGTTCATTCAGCCATTCTAATTTTTCCGGGAGGCTTTGAGGGAATTCCATTGCGGCAGAAACAATGAACAGTTCATAATTTTTATTAAGGTCCGCCAATACTTCTACACTGTCTTTTACTACCGGTGCTGTTCTGAAAAACCCTTTTGCATACACATATTCATTTATATGAGGAAAAGCCTTTCTTTCTTCAACACCAATAACATCTTCTAACGGTCTTCTTTTGCCAAAATCTTTTTCATCGTACAGGAAAAACTGTTCATACACATCGGCAAGCACACCATCCATGTCAACAGCTAATCTTTCCATTGGCTATTCAAAATTTATTCTTACAGTTTGATAAAAAAGTTGGTTTTGCAAGATCTGTCTTGACTGTGAATTTTTTTCTGTGAATCCTTTTAAGCCAAGTAAACCTGCCGCATTTCCTTTGTTGATGGCGATCTCAAGATAGCCGGCACTGTTAAACAAAGCTAGCTTCTCACCCTCTTGCACATCAGCATAGGTCTGGCTTATATGATCGATCACTTCATCTCTCTTAAAATTTATTTTAAAGCCGCGACCCTTACGCAGTTCCTCAAATTCGTGGCGGGTGATATTGACGATCACATTCTCAAAATTGTCAATAAAGATTATCTGGCCATCGATCCAATCATCACCAACTGCAGGTCTTAGTGGATTTTTTTCTATATAAGCTATATCAGGCTGGCCAATATCCTTGATCGATTCTCCATTGACGAGCTGGTTAATTGTATTTCCAAAAATGTCTGCACACTGTAGCGTATTTTTCATTTTTCCTTCCGGCCATGGAATACCAATAACGATCTCAGGTTTTTCTTCAAGTATCATGGTAAGCAGACCATTATTAGCACAAAAAAGATATTGGTTGTTATGGAATGCAAGTAATAAGTGATCCTGGTTTTTGTCAAACAGGTTCACCATGATAATATGATAGGTAAAATCAGGAAAATTCTTAATAGCATTTTTGCAAACGTATGATGCCTGGGGATAGTTAAACGGAGCTATGTTATGTGAAATATCAATCAACCGAAAGTCCGGGTTGATGGAAAGCAGTCTCGCCTTTATGGCCCCTGTAAGGTAGTCGTGGTTACCGATATCAGAGGTCAGGGTTAGTAGTGGCATTTAACGATTTCAGATTTGAGATTGCAGATTTCGGATTTTTTAACTTAAAACAAAAATAATTTCAGATACTTCTTCAATCTAAAATCGTAAATCCGAAATCTAAAATCATTTCTCCAGTTTACCTTCTTTATAAAAAAACTTTCTTACCATCTTATCGGCAAGCCGGGGAAAAAACTTATTTAGAAACACAGTTTGTTTCCCCCGGAATGTCATCACAACCGTTCTTTTTCTTTTTTCAATTGCCGTTAATATTCTTTTTGCACACTCTTCTGCTGTCATCATTTTTCCTTCATCCATTGGGCTTTCTCCTTGTGCTTCTCCTTCTTTATTCAAAGCTGCATTCCTGATATTTGAGGTTGTAAAACCAGGGCACACCCACATTACATTAACTCCGGATTCAAGCAATTCAGTTCTGATAGCTTCCATCCACCCTTGTAATGCGTGTTTTGATGCTGAATATCCACTTCTGCCCGGTAAACCACGATATCCGGCAATGGAAGAAACTCCAACTATTGTTCCCTTTCTTTCAGTTAAATATGGTAAAGCATGTTTGGTGCAATAAACAGCGCCGAAAAAATTAATGTCCATTACTTTTCTGATCACATCTACAGAAGCATCTTTTAATTCTGCACGCATTGATATGCCGGCATTATTGATAAGTACATCGATGGCTCCATATATTTTGTAAGTGAGCTCGATCAGTCTTCTGCAATCATTTTCGCTGCTTACATCGGCTACCATTGTTTGGAGATCAGCTGAAGGAAATTCAGTTTGTAATTGGTAAAGCTTATCATGATTTCTGCCACAAGTTGAGATCTTTGCACCCCCTTTGATCAATTCTTCGACAAGTGCCTTTCCAATACCGTCTGTGCCGCCAGTGACAATTACAACTTTATCTTTAAAGTAAGTGGACATTTTACTGCTTATGGTTACAAACGTACTTTAAAATGCGGGTAATAAAAAAGCCTCCGTTTGTGGAGGCTTAGGTGGTGATCCCGCTGGGACTCGAACCCAGGGCCCCAACATTAAAAGTGTTGTGCTCTACCAGCTGAGCTACGAGATCGACCTGTTTCCAACTAATAAGTAGACCTTATTTTTTGGGAGTGCAAAAATACAGTTCCAAGCCCTTTGAGCCAAAAGTTTTTGGATTCCAGTAGAAAAAATTATTGGCACTTAATGTTGATAAGTTGACCTTTGAGTCATAAAATGCTTTAAAAGCAACCCTTTATCTGAAAACGCCGATAATTTAACCATTAACCTAAATTCGTTCTCCTTCATGGATCAAGAAAAATCTTCCATTGAAATAACCAAAATTTTTCCCAAGTCGCCTGGAATGTTTGTCATTAAAGGCAGACAAATTGAATATGCTTCTTCTCCAATGCCATCTTTGTATGCCGGACTTAAAAAGTTTGCAAACAAAAAGGATAGCGCAACTTTTCAGCTTCCACTTGACAGTATATCAAAAAAAATTATTAAACGTTCTGCCGATATTTTTTTATCATCAATAGTTATTGTTAGTATACTAAGTTGGTTAGTTCCCATAATGGCTCTATTAATTAAACTTGACTCAAAAGGGCCCGTTTTCTTTTTGCAAAAAAGAAATAAGCGAGGTGGAAAAACATTTACCTGTATTAAATTCAGATCAATGATCGAAAATGATGATGCAGATATGTTGCAGGCTACTGCAGATGATGAAAGAATAACTAAGCTTGGAAGATTTTTAAGAATTCATTACCTGGATGAACTTCCTCAATTTTTTAATGTGTTGCTTGGTGATATGTCTTTTATCGGTCCGCGGCCACACATGATTAGCGATAATAATAAATATGAAGAGCTAATTGAATTTTACGATTACCGCCATAAAATGAAACCCGGTATTACTGGTCTGTCACAGGCCATGGGTTATGTAGGAGAAACAAGAAATCTACAGGCCATGAAGGATCGTGTTCAGCTTGATATATTTTATGTACGCCATTGGTCGTTGCTTCTCGATCTTAAAATATTATGGCATACCATTCGCAAAATTGCCGGTTTTTAGCCCGGCTTCTCAAATAATTTTTACTACGTTAAAGGAATAATTATCTTTCTGCCTCATCTGTTTAAAACGATTGAAAGAAAAGTTCAAACATATTTTTAGTATACTAACCCCGTCTGAAAAACGACAGTTTTGGGTGTTAATAGCACTAAATGCATTGATCAGTGTTATCGATCTTGCTGCATTAGCTTTTTTACTCCTGGTAATTAGTTTTTATATAAACAATTCAGTCAAGGGACTTGATTTTTTACCTGCTTGGGTGTTAGATCAGAATTCTGTAATGCTGATCACTTTTTTTCTTATCATCTTCGGTTTAAAAAATCTCCTGGGAATTTCCATTTCTAACCGACAGTACAGTTTTATCAGCCGGGTGGCAGTGCGTATTTCCAAAAACAAATTAGAAAATTACCAACGTGGACAATTTGAAAATTATATCAACATTGATTCTTCTGAACTTATCCGTAAGATCGCTTTTCAGCCATTTGAATTTTGTGAGCATATTTTGTTGAACATTCAACAGGTCATTATTCAATCATTTCTTATCGTACTGACTATTGCTGCGATCCTATTATATAATGTTAAATTGTTTTTATTGCTATTTGTCGTTTTGTTACCTCCTGTAATACTTGTGTTCTTTTTTATTAAGAAGAGAGTTGTTGCTGCAAAAAAAAATATACACATCAGTAACGAGAGTTCATTTCGGTTCTTGCTTGATGCTATGAAAGGTTATGTAGAAGGGAATATTTACCAGCGTAATAATTTTTTTCTGCAACGATTTATCAAAGCAAGACAAGTTTTCGGAAAACATTTGTTCGATTCTCATGCGGTACAGGCAATGCCCACCCGGATCATAGAAACTTTTGCGGTGATTGGATTATTTTTTCTGATCGTTATTGCCAAATGGTCGGGAATAAACAACAATGCCGCACTTATTACTATCGGTGCTTTTATGGCTGCGGCTTATAAGATCATACCCGGGATAGTAAAGATCATAAATGGTAGCGGGCAAATAAAAGCATATGAGCTTTCAATTGATGATTCAGCAATTATAAAAAAGGGTTTAAAAGAAGAGCATGTATTGAAGTATGCTCCTATTGACTCACTTAAGTTGGAAAAGGTTGACTTCAAATATGATGATCATATGGTATTGAAAAACTTTTCCCTATCTATTAAAAAGGGAGATTTTGTTGGCATTACTGGTATGTCAGGAAGGGGTAAAACAACTATTTTAAATTTAATACTTGGTTTTTTGTCGCCGGCTAGCGGGAAGATATTGATCAATGATGTTTTAGTTTCTCCGGCCGAATTAAAAAAACATTGGTCGGGTATTTCTTATGTGCGGCAGCAGCCATTTCTTATTCATGATTCTATTTTGCGAAATATAACACTTCAGGAAAATAACTATGATGAAGAAAGGCTGAAACAGTTATTAGAGATTTCGGGGCTAAATGATCTTATCGATAGTACTCCTGAAGGGCTTAATAAGTCGATCGCTGAAAATGGAAAAAACATTAGTGGTGGTCAGCAACAGAGGATCAATATTGCAAGAACATTATATAAGGACGCAGAATTAATACTGCTCGATGAACCTTTTAATGAATTGGATGAAACGTCTGCTTTATCCTTAGTGAAGTATTTTGGTCACTTATCTTCTTTAGGTAAAATAGTGATCATGATAACTCACGACAGTAAAAATCTTTCCTATTGTAATAAAATAATTTCACTGGATGAGCATTAAGCAGAAAACACTGGTATTTCTAACACCTGCATTTCCGGCAAACGAGTCAGAAGAAAACTGGATCTCTTTTCAGCAAATTCTTTTACGGGCAATCAAAAAATTATATCCTAACATAAAAATTATTGTTTTAAGCTTTATTTATCCTCATGCCATTTCAAATTATTATTGGAATGATATGGAAGTTTTCAGTTTTGATGGTATGAAGTATAGAAAGATCAAACGGCTTTTGTTATGGCGAAATATTTGGCGAAAACTCAATGAAATAAAGAAGGAGCATGCGATAACTGCGATATTCAGTTTATGGTGTGGTGAGTGTGCCTTAGTCGGCAGATATTTTGGAAAAAGAAACTCAATTGATCATTTTGCATGGATTTGCGGTACAGATGCAAGAAAGAGTAACAGAATGGTAAAATTAATTCGTCCTTTATCTAATGAGTTGATAGCAATGTCTGATTTCCTTGTTGATGAGTTTTTTTTAAGCCATCATATAAAGCCGGCACATCTCATCCCACCGGGTATTGATCTGTCAATGTATGATGCTCCTAGGCCGATAAGAGATATCGATATCGTAGGAGCAGGGTCGCTAAGTATCTTAAAGCAGTATGATATTTTCGTAGATGTTATTGCGGGATTAAAAAATAAAATGCCTGGAATAAAGGCAATCTTATGTGGAGATGGAGAAGATACAGAGAGAATTTCAAAGATGTACGAAACTTACTCATTGCAACAAAACCTGGAGCTTACCGGCATGATTACTCCCCGCGAAACAATACAAATGATGGAGAGATCAAAGATCATGTTGCATCCTTCTTCTTATGAAGGTTTCAGCATGGCTTGTTATGAAGCATTGTATGCAGGAGCACATGTTATTAGTTTTGTAAAATCGATGTACCAGGATATTCCGCAATGGCATGTGGTAAGATCAAAAGAAGAAATGCTGCAAAAGGCTTTTGAGTTATTAAATGATCCAAAACTTGTGAACGAACCTATATTTACATATTCTATGGATGATAGCGCAAAAAAGATCGTGGACCTGCTTGGGCTTTCTGAGTAATTTTCAGATCAATGCTTTTGCCCTTTCAAAAATTATTTCTGGTGTGTACCGAGTCAGACATCGTGTATCGCCCCATTTACATTTTTCCTGCATACAATTCCCACATGATAGATCAGAAGAGTCGACAAAACCTGAATGTTCGCCTAATGGCTGCACCCAATCACTTCTTGTTCCTCCTAACAACGCAAATGTAGGAATCCCAGATACCCATGACATATGCATAAGACCTGAATCTTCACTCAGAACCAATTTTGCTTGCTGAAGAATAGCGAATGCTTCTGCAACTGATGTTTTTCCAATTATGGTGATCAGGTTTTCTCCTAAATGTTTTTTTAAATGATCGGCCTTTGAAGCGATAAAAGGCAAACCAATAATAAGAAATTGTGTTTGTGGAAATTCATGGAGCCACAATTTTGCAAATGAAACATAATATTCAATTGGCCAGTTCCTGGTTTCAAAAACTCCTGCAGGATTTAAAACAACGAGGTTTTTTTTCTGATCCCAACCATTGCTGACTAAAATTTCTTTTGCATTCAGGTCACTTTTTAAATAAAGTTTTTGTGCTAATTTATTCACTCCAATGCCAACTGCTTCGATAGTTCTTTTATTTCTTTCACCTGCGGGCAAAGGAGAGTCTTTGTCAAATTCTACCCATGCTGATGGCTTCAATGTTTTTCTTACTAATTGGCTAAGCTTATTATTCTGAAGGTCTATTACAATATCATAACGACGAAGTAAAAGTGTCGGTAATAAAAAGATTGTATAGATGAAATGCTTTTTAAAATTTCTTTTTCCTTTGATTGTAAAAATTTTATTGAATAAGATAAGATTCCTCGGAATAGGATCTGTTTCATCACGAGTGAGGAGATCAATTTCTACTGATGCAGGAAGGTTATTACGAAGATCCTGCAAGTATGGCAAAGTGATAACAACATCACCCATTGCCTGCAAGCGAATGGCAAGTATTCTTTTCGGAAGTGATCTTTTTGTCCATGGTTTTCCAACAATGTCCATTTTTCAAAAATTTACTTTGAATTTATTTCATATAAATAAAGATTGCTTCCTTTTTCTATCGCCCCTTCTTTTTTGTCAATAAGATCGATGTTAAAAAGAACCGGCAATTGTTTGTCAGATTGGTAAAGCCTTTCCAATGGGTATATAGATATCATATAAACTTTTTTTAATAATTCTTTTTTGAGGAATGCTAATAACCCGTTACTGTAACGATCATTTTTTTTAAGCATTGAAGTCATTTCACCATCCCATAAAAGATAGGAAACTTCTTTTTCCAGGTCAATACAATAATAAGCCCGGTCTGTAAAAGCAGAAAGAGTATTCAGGCACCAGTAATCGGTCACAATTTTATCACCTGTTGGAATTTCTTCTAATAATTGTTTCGATTTATAACCATAAGAAAAAGGATATTTTATTTCTTTCACAACAGAAAAAATGCCTGCGATGATTTGAATGGCAAGTAAAGTTGTAAGGATATTATTTTGAGATCTGCTAATAGTGTTATTATAACAAAACAACCAGTAAGCAAGCAAAAATCCAATGAAAATAAAACCTACCTGTCTTGAATTTGCAAAAGGAATGATAATGGAAATAAGAAAAAACATAAGCAAAACCGTCAGGTAAAAGAAAAATGTGTTTTTATCTTTTCTGAAAATTTTTATTGTAAAAAACAAAATCGCAATTGATAGCAGACCGATGATCCATTTAAAAAAAGAAAACCGTGTTTGAGCTTCTGCTAAGAACTCTGTATTCCAGAAATGAAAATCCCACCATGCGGGCATAGGAAGAAAAGCTTTAACGGGAGCTTTTATAATTGCAGAAAGTCGATCACTGTTCAATCGTTGCAACCAGAAATCAGTATTTAGTGAGCTGTCAGCAGGAGGAAAGATAAAATATACTGAGGGCAATAATACAATCAACCCGAGTACTAAATGTAAAACAACATTTGTTTTTTTCTTTTTTTCAAAGAAGCTCAAAAGAAAAATATGAAAGCCTGTTGCTAGTACTAAAGCTAATAAATGTGTATTTGCCAATAAAAAAAGAAAAGTATAATACAATAAGATCTTGTACTTAAAATTTTTATGAAGAATGATGCAGATAGAAAAAGCAATCAAAAATCCTATCGCATAATTTCTGCTGAATGCAGCGTATTCATACAAAAAGAAATAGCCAAAAGGTATAAGTAGTCTTGTAACAAATGGAAATGGTGAAGCAAATAAAATAAGAAAATTGATAGTCACGGCAATGATGAATTGAACCCATTGCATCATCGAAACATCATGCGTGAATTTTGAAATGACCCATAAGATGCTATACCAAAACGGCGGATGTCCCTCATATCTAGTATTAGAAATTAGGTCAAAAAAACTATTACTGGCTTTTGCAATATTCCAGCTATGCAGTTCATCACCCCATAATTCATGATGAAAAATTGTCAAACCGGAAACAATAATGTAAATAATAAAAGCTGACCATAAGACAGGATTATTAAATGAATATTTTGTTTCTTTTAAATTAACCATGAAAATTTAAAGGATGGGTTCAATAATTTTTATGTTATTCCTTGCGGCTTTTGGATAAGGATTTTTATTCCATAAAACATTCCACATTGATTTGAATCCGGCTCTCATCATTGATCTGTTTCCGGAGAAAACAAAGCTGATCATGTTTCCAATCAATGACCAAAGCAAATGTCTTCTTTTAAAATTTTTTAGGGTTTTCCTGGTCTGTATAAAATAATCAAGCGCCAATACGCGGCGGTAATATTGCAACGGCTGCATTAAGCGATTGGTTGTTTCCTGCTGGTGATAAACACAAGTATTATTTAAAACATGAATACCTGCACCTGGAAACCCTGCGATCACACCATAATTCTCACCGATACCATGACGGTCTAGTACTTCGTCAAAAGGAGAATTTAATAGCCATTCTTTTTTAACCAGGGATCCGCCAAGACTATAAACGGGTGTAAAAAAGTGCTCACCTGAAAGATCTGTGATAACCGGCCAGCCGGCTTTGGTAATGTGATTTCCTTTACGTTGATAATATTGTTTTATCCTTCTTATAATAAGATTATTTGCAGAGCAGTTTATCGGTCCCCAAATGCTAAGCCTGAAAACATATTTCCAAAGTAGTTGTTTCGCTGAAGTTTCGGGATAGCCTGCTGTCCAGGCATTACCATTTTTTTGCAACCATACACCCGAAATTGCACCTGTGTCGGGATGATCGTTGATGTGGATACTTAGCTTTTGTAAATAATCAGCAGGAATTTCAATATCATCATCACATAGAAATATCCATTCAGATTTTGCCTGTTTTATGCCTGTATTTCGCTGAATGCAAACTGATCTTTCTGAAGAGATATAATAGATCGGAAAATTTCTGATCATTGAATATTCTTCAGGAGCAAGTTTATCATTTCCTGAATCAACAATTATCACTTCATAAATAGGATGGGTCGATCGATCAAGACTTGCGAGTAACGAAAGCAGTCGCATTTTACGGTCAACGGTGGGTATAACTACACTTATCTGCATTTTGTATTAAAAAAATCAGGCTATGAATGTAAAGAGATAAAATAAACAATAAACAGTCAATAATTCTTAAAGAATGAAATACCGGGCAACTTATTATATAAAATTCTCGTTTTAAAATGCTTTAATATCTTGGTAAGGAATTAGGGACATTAAAATGAGAAATATAATAAAATATTTCGTAGGAATTGTTTACAAGCCTCTTTTAGAAAGGTACCTTTCTAAAACCAGGCATTATAAATATAAAGGGATCAATTTAGTCATTCCACCTGAGGTATTCCATCCGGCTTTTTTTTTCACATCTAAACTGCTGCTTCGTTACGTTAGTTTGCTTCCTGTTATGGGAAAAACTTTTTTGGAATTAGGAGCCGGTAGTGGCATGCTCTCCATATTTGTTGCAAAGAAGAATGCGAGGGTTACTGCCACGGACATTAATCCGGTGGCTATTGAATATTTAAAAAAAAACTCTCTGGCAAATAATGTTGCTCTGCAAATAATCTATTCTGATCTTTTTCAAAATATTCCTCATCAGCATTTTGATTATATCGCCATCAATCCACCTTTTTATAAAAAAGATCCGGTTTCTGATAAAGATTATGCCTGGTATTGCGGAAAGAATGGAGAATATTTTCAGGGTTTGTTTTACTCTCTTGCAAATTATTCTAATTCTACATCTACCATCCTAATGATCCTGTCAGACGGTTGCGACCTGGAAATGATAAATTACTATGCGACCGAGTATGGATTTAGGATGGATAAAGTTTATACAAAACAAAATTTATTGGAAAAGAATTTTATTTTTAAAATTCAATTGAGAGAAGCCGGTATTGAAATAAATAAGTCAGAAAAACACCTGCAAAACGGTTAATTGCATGAAAGGGTTTACCGACCTTACGTTTTATCTTTATTTTTATGGAAAGAAAGAACTTGATTGGACAATTTATTAAAACCAAACCTCTTTTTCATTTACTCTTTCCTATCTTTTTCGTTTTTCATGGCTTTATTGTCTATTATGATTCGGTACCTGTTGGCGAAGCTCTATGGCTCATATTGGAATACTTTGGGATTAGTATTTTAATTGCGGGTATTCTTTGGCTTTTTTATCGTGATATTATAAAAGCAAGCGTAGCTACATTATTCATTATGGCTTTTCATTTCTTTTTTGGCAACTTTCTCGATTTTCTGAAAGCGCATTTTCCTGAAACTATTTTGCGATACAGGTATATATTCCCAATTAGTATTTTTATTTTCTTGTTGCTGTTTATATGGTTAAAGAGAAGAAAAAAAAGCCTGTTCATATTTACTTTTTATTTGAATATCCTGTTGGCTATTTTAATAATTGTAGACGCAGGCTGGCTGATCACTAAGATACCAACCACGAAAGAAAAAAAAGTATTTCATCCCCAAACTGAGGGATTTACCATTTGTGATACTTGCTATAAGCCGGATATTTTTTTCATCATTCCTGATCAATATGCAGGTTATACTGCATTGAAGGATATTTTTGATTTCGACAATGTTGATTTTGAGAATGAATTAAAAACCCGGAAATTTTATATTGCTAAAAAAAGCATCAGCAATTATAATTTCACTCCTTTTTCGGTGGCTTCTACATTAAATATGGATCTACTTTCCTTAAAAAAAGGACCGCAGAATTATAGTACTGTTGGATATAGTTATGAAGTGATCCGGAATAGTCGGGTACTAAAATTTCTTTCCGGCAACGGATATCGTTTTTATAACTGCTCAATTTTTGATTTTGATGATCAACCAGCACATAAATACTCGGCCTTTTTGCCTTATGGGATCAGGCTTGTGACAGCTCAAACTTTTACGACACGGATGACAGAAGATTTTCGCCAGGATATTTTGGATGGAAAATTAGGACTGAAAAAACTTCAAAAGAAAATCGCATATGACAATCTTCATTTCAACGATGAGATGATGGAGCTTACGGCTAAAATTGCTGCAGAAAAAATAAATCAACCGAAATTTGTTTATACGCATCTAATGATGCCGCATTTCCCTTATTATTTTGATAGTAAAGGCAATCCAATGCCCATAGAGAAACTTGGAGGTCTGAAAAAAGTAAACGCAAATGACTATGTTGAATATCTCAAATATGGCAACAAACGATTACTTGAATTAATTGATAACATTTTAGTTGGTTCCTCCTCACCGCCGCTTATTATAGTTTTAAGTGATCATGGCTTTCGCCACCCGGAAAAAAATGTTGATCCTTCTTATGATTTCATTAATCTTAATGCCGTTTATTTCCCCGATGGAAATTATAGCCGATTTTATGACGGTATCAGCAATTTGAACCAGTTCAGACTGATCTTTAACCAGTATTTCGGTCAACGATTACCCATGCTAAAAGATTCCACAACTAGTCTTCGGGATTAATTATTTTTATCAGGCAACCCTTTTCGTTTTTAAGGTGATTTAACTTTGTAAGAATTTGGCAAATGAATAAACTTCTTTTCACACATTCATACTTTCTCCGTTTTGATCCCAAACAATGGGAAACAGGGTTGCCTTACGCTCCGCTCGGTACGTTATATGCTGCGTCATTAATGCGGCAGGAAGGTTATGATGTAGCTCTTCATGATGTAATGTTTGCAAAAGACGCAGAAGATATTATCCCCGCAATCGAAAAATTTCACCCTGATTTTTTGGTTTTATATGATGATGGGTTTAACTATCTCACCAAAATGTGTCTCACGAATATGCGTGAGGCCGCATTTAAAATGATCAAGCTGGCAAAGGAGAGAGGCTGTACTGTCATCGTTTCAAGTTCTGATTCAACGGATCATTACGAAAAATACATTGAGGAAGGTGCCGACTTTATTCTTCTTGGTGAAGCGGAAATGACCTTACTTGAATTGGTAAATACGTTGGAGGAAAACAAAAAAGATATTTCTTCAATTCCCGGTATAGCCTTTAAACAAAATGATTGTGTAATAAAAACAATACGAAGAAATGTATTAAAGGATCTTGATAGTTTGCCTTTACCTGCCTGGGACCTGGTCGATATACAACCTTATCGTCAATCATGGTTAGATCATGTCGGTTATTTCTCTATGAACATGGGTACAACAAGAGGTTGTCCATTTAAATGTAACTGGTGTGCAAAACCGATCTACGGCAATCGCTATAATTCCCGGTCACCACAAAATGTGGTGCAGGAATTAAAACTGCTTAAAGAAAAGTTTCAATTCGATTACATTTGGTTTTGTGATGATATATTTGGATTAAAGCCCGGTTGGGTAAATGAGTTCGCTGATCTGGTAGAGAAAGAAAACCTTCGTTTCAAATTTAAAATACAGGCAAGAGCTGATCTGCTGTTACAAGAAAATTATATTCGTGATCTTGCAAGAGCTGGTTGCGATAATATCTGGATGGGAGCGGAGAGTGGTTCACAAAAGATATTAGATGCGATGGATAAAGGAACGACAGTTCATCAAATACACACATCCACAAAACTCATTCGTAAATATGGAATGAAGCCCTCTTTCTTTATACAGTTTGGATATGTAGGGGAAACAAAAGAAGACATAAAGAAGACGATAAGGATGATAAATGAACTATTGCCGTATGAAATTGGAATATCTGTTTCTTATCCGTTGCCTGGCACCGGGTTTTATGAAAAAGTAAAATCCGATCTGACAGAAAAAGCAAATTGGACAGATTCGGATGAGTTGGCATTGATGTTTCGCAATACTTACCAACCGGCTTTTTATAAACAATTACATCGATACGTTCATAGAACTTATCGCATGCATCTTGCACTGGAAAATATTAAGCAGCTTTTTTTACAACCGGCAAAAACCTCTTTGAAAAAACTTAAAAAAGCAGTCTCTTATTTTTATTATCTCCCCGCAAGTATCTTGGCAAAAATGAAATTAAATGCTCTCGAAAAACCTGCCGCATCGTGAATTTATCTATGCATAGTGTAAATGAAAACGCAGCTGAGAAGGCTTTTAGTAAACAGTCGGCAATTTTTGATGATCTATATTCTGCCAATATTACTATTCAATATAAGCGAGAAAGGGTTAGAGATCATTTGAAACAATTTTTAAAACCCAATAGTCAAATTCTTGAATTAAATGCAGGTACGGGTGAGGACGCAGTTTGGTTTGCACAACATGATCATACTGTTCATGCTACTGATATTTCAAAAGGAATGCAAGAAAAACTAATTGAAAAGGTTCGCCAAAACAAACTTGAAACAAAAATCACGAATGAACTTTGTTCATTTACAGAATTACAAGACCTGAAAAATAAAGGACCTTATGATCTGATCTTTTCCAATTTTGCAGGACTGAATTGCACGGTTGAATTAGATAAAGTTCTTCATTCATTTTCCTCATTACTTAGGCCAGATGGTATAGTAACTCTTGTAATTCTTCCAAAATTTTGTTTATGGGAAAGCCTGCTATTTTTAAAAGGAGATTTTAAAACTGCCTTTCGCCGTTTCTTCAGTAGCAAAGGAGTAAAAGCGCATATAGAAGGTGAATATTTTACTTGCTGGTATTATAACCCGACTTATATAATAAAAAACATGAAAGAAAAGTATGAGGTCTTGGCTGTTGAAGGACTTTGTACCCTGGTGCCTCCATCTTATCTTGAAAATTTTCCAACAAGAAGACCATCATTATTTAATTGGCTAAAGAGAAAAGAAAATAAATGGAAGAGTAAATGGCCATGGAAAAACATTGGGGATTACTATATCATTTCTCTCAGGAAAAAATAAAAGAGACTCTAATCAGGTATATAACTCACCATCTTTTTTTCTTCTACTTCCTTTATTCTTTTTTTATAAGTTTCAATAAAGGCGTTGTGAAAAAAAATTGGGTTGGGCTTCGAAAAATGTTTGTCTGTTTTCAATCCCATTCTCTCACCTTTTACATTCAATTTTTTCTCTTCTTCCTTCTTTTGCCACCTGGCGGCGGTTATTTTAAAAAGATAATTGTCAAGCCAATTTCCAAATCTATTATTTAAAACAAACTCTATTAATTTCTTAAACCATGGGTCTGGAAAATTGATTTCCTCTTTCACTACCGGAAGGGACCGGTTGGGGAAATAACTGTGCGACCATGAGTTTTTTTCAAAAAATTTTTTCAAACTGCCATTTCCTGCCAAAGGGATCAGCGTGAATAATTCTGTTGCAGTATATATATTCTTCTCTTTGATAACAAGATCAGCCTCGTCAACAAAATAGTTCATGCAATAATACTTATGACGATTTTTAAGAAAAGGGTTTTTTCTGAAAAACACGAGGAATGTTCTGGCGATCCATAGACGGTTGGCTTTAGTGATCAGGAAATAGTCAATATCGGAGTTTTCGTCGGCGAAATTTTTTGAAACA
This sequence comes from Chitinophagaceae bacterium, assembly GCA_035318985.1. Taxonomy (GTDB): domain Bacteria; phylum Bacteroidota; class Bacteroidia; order Chitinophagales; family Chitinophagaceae; genus VBAS01. Next base: position 21,874 of record DATHDP010000091.1, on the reverse strand, counting down.
GAACCTGATAAACCAATGGCCCTTACATAAGGAAATTTATAGAGAAGCTTTGCAATTTCCTTTGCTTTCTTTGTTAATATGTTTGCATTTGCATTCCCTTTTTTTCTTATTTCAGCAAGTGATATATCATTGCGTAAGGAATAAAATTCGTTGAGCTGAAAAACACGATTGGAAGATAATAGTTCACTTAGTGACTCACTCACCTTCTCTTCGGGGAAAGGCTGATCAAGAAATGATTCGATCTCTTTTCGTGTAAGAGGATAACGAAAGATGTCAAAATACACAAGTACTTTTAGTATGCTTTCTTTTGTATTCAAATTATCTCTTAATAATGCCAGAAATAAAAAGATAAATTGTCATGAATAGGTTTGGCTGACCTTCTAGAGTAGGCCTTTATCTAAAATCAGATAATCGCAGACACAGATTTAATGGTTGCCTTGCTAAAAAAATAATAAGAATTGGCGGCTTTAGTAAACGCCTTTTGATCTATAGGCAAATGCGTCAAAAATGAGAAAATGGTATAAAAAAGACGATGCATAGTGGATGAACCTATTACCCTACGAAATCAGGATAGAGCTTTTATAGGAGTTCATCTTTCATTCGTTGCATCACATCCTTGTCAATCATTTTTTGCGCAAGCACGATCATGTTCTTAAATGATTTTGACTGCGAAATGCCGTGACCTATGATGACAGGCTTATTTACACCCAGAACAGGTGTGCCGCCGTAATTTTCAAAGTTGAATCTGTCAAAATATTCGTGTTGGATCTTTTTGCTCTGTGAAATATCGTAAAGTGATTCTGCAAGCTTCAAAATGATATTCCCGGTAAAGCCTTCGCAAACCATTACATCGGCTTTATCCATAAAAACATCACGACCTTCCACATTGCCGATAAAGTTGATGTGCTTATTTTCTTTGAGAAGGGGGTAAGTGGCCTGGCAAAGAATATTTCCTTTGCCCTCTTCCTCGCCAACATTCATTAGGCCTACTTTCGGATTCTCGATGCCAAGTATGGTTTGGGCAAACACAGAACCCATGATCGCAAATTGGTTTAGCTGCTCTGGTTTGCAATCTGCATTTAAGCCAACATCAAGTAACAATCCTGTACCACCATTTTCTTTAGGAATAATAGTTGAAATAGTTGGGCGCAAAACCCCTTCCAATGCTTTAATGCTGAATAAGGCACCAACTAACATAGCACCGGTATTTCCGGCGCTGATAAAAGCATCAATATTTCCTGCAGCCAAAAGTTGAAAGCCGATGGCTATTGAAGATTTTTGTTTTTCTTTTAATGCTTTGGTTGGATGTTCATGCATGTCTATTACCTGTTCTGCATGAACAATTTTTATTCTATCGCCGGGAACTTTATATTCTGAAAGTAAAGGCTCAAGCTTGGATTCATCACCAATAAGAACAACTGTAGCCGATGAATTTCCTTGTTGAAAGTATTCCAACACACCCTTCACCGCTTCAAGCGGAGCAAAGTCACCACCCATCATGTCAAGGCCTATCGTCATTATGTTGCAATGTAAAGAAATAACAAATTCTAAATTTCAAATTCCAACAGCAGTTGGATCCTTAATAAGAATAAATGCAAAATTCCAAACCCCAATGAGAATTATCCCGATCAGAATTTGGAATTTGTTGCTTAAGCAGAATTATTTTTTTATAGGAGTCTTTTCACTAACTACTTTACCCTTATAATACAATTTACCTTCACTTACATGTGCACGATGTCTTACATGTGTTTCACCTGTAGTTCCATCTATACTTAATGTGGTTTCTGTTGCTTTATAGTGCGTCCTTCTTTTGGCACTTCTTTGCTGACTATGTCTGCGTTTGGGATTTGGCATATCTTAAAATTTAAATATTCAAAAAATTTAGTTGTCAATGGTGAATTGTCAATCGTCAATTCTAAAGTTACTTATTCACCATTCATAATTGACCATTCACTTTTATTAATTGTCTTCAAGGTTCTTAAACTTTTCCAATCCTTTCCAGATCGGGTTTTCTTTTTGTTCGTTTTCTTCGGGTTCCAGCTTCTTCAGTACATCCATGGCTGACGGATTGCAATACGGCCCATCCATCTTTTCATAGCTGCAGGATTTGTGCATCGGGATACTAAGATTGATGAACTCATATATCCAGTTGGCCACATCAACATGGCTATCACCGCGGCCGATATAATACACATCGGGATCTTCTTCCTGCTCATTTGCCACTTCAGGTTCCTCCACCATTTTAACCGTAATATTGAATTCGTCCCACAACTGAAGCGGGAGGTAATTATTACAGCGGTCGCAAACCACTTCAAGGCTTCCACCAATCTCAAACTTCAGCAACATAAAGTTACTTTTCTTATCAAGATGAAGTTTTACATCAGCTTTACAGTTACGAAAATCCTGTTGCTGGAACGGCTCAAAGAACTTATCAATGATCTCATAAGAGTACTCATGAACTCCGGGTTTCAGCCCCACAAATGCTATCTCAAATTCCCGGCGATGGCCCATGTCACAAATTTTTTTTCCTGATAATTCCGGCTGTCAGGATGGGGCGCAAAGGTAAAGGATAAATCGTTAAGATTTGATGTGATTTTGAATTATTTTTAGCCCGGTTATCACCGACTTAACGGAATTCTAATATTATTAAAACGAACTGATTGCAGCATTTTATCACCAGGCTTTTTGGAAGAATGATGAAGGCATGGAGCTGGATCCTCCTTATCACTTCAGTCATTCTTATAAAAATTGCTTCAACTCAAGCCCTTTGGATTGAAGAAAACTATTCCAATGGTATTTATCGATACATCTCAAAATTTCAACGAAGCATTTTCGGCTGGATCCCTTTTAGCATTGGCGACCTATTTTATGGTTTCCTGGTTTTAGTTATAATTTTTAAGACAGTTCAGTTCATAAAATATATTTTTAAGAAGAAAATCAACCGCCAATATTTATTAAGTGGATTAAAGCAGGTCATCTTCTTTTTCTTGTTTGTTTACCTGTTCTTTTACGGACTTTGGGGCTTGAATTACAATCGAAAAGGGATCTCATACCAACTTAATCTTGAGATGAAAAAATACTCCTTACAGGAGATCGATACCCTTACAGATCTGCTCCAGCAGCGATTGAATTTTTATGCAGATACGATAGATCTGAAACAACGGGATAGCTTCAATAAAAAGAAGATCCTCTTTGAAAAGACTTCTGAAGCATATCTCTATGCCGATAATCTTCACCCCTTTCTTAGATACGATCCGCAATCACTAAAGCCATCACTTTTCAGCTATCTTGGAAATTATTTTGGATTCCAGGGATATTACAATCCATTTTCGGGAGAGGGCCAGGTAAATACAACCATTCCTCGGTTCCTTGAACCATTTGTCAGTGCACATGAAGTTGCACATCAGCTTGGCTATGCAAAAGAGAATGAGGCGAATTTCGTGGCCTTCATTGCCTGTCGGTCTTATCCAAACCCCACCTTTCGGTATTCCATGTATCTGGATATGTATTTGTACGCCGTTTCCGAATTAGGAAGAAAAGATTCCTTACTTGCAAGGTTCTATTTCGAAAAATTGAATCCCCGGGTTAAAAAAGATATTCAGGATTATAAAGATTTTTTAAGAAGATACCGAAATCCGATAGAGCCTGTTATAAGTTGGGTCTATGATGGCTATTTACAAGCCAATGACCAGCCTGAAGGGAAAAGATCTTACAACCAGGTAGTAGCTTTTTTAATTGCTTATTACAAAAAATTTGGGAAAAAAGCGCTTTGAGTTGGGAGTTATTAGTTCAGAGTCAGGCTCCGAACTTTAGACTATCGACTCTGAACTAGAATTTGTTTTTCCACATCATACTTTCAATTGGCTTATCAGGTTGCCCGCTGTATTTGGCATTTTTCTTTTGATTGTATTTTATTTGTGTTTCCCCTTCCACCAAAAAATAAATGAGCTGACCGATCGGCATTCCTTTATAAACTTTCACTGGTTGCTTAACAGAAATTTCCAATGTCCAGTGCCCGCAAAAACCAACATCGCCTTTACCTGCGGTTGCATGTATATCAATTCCCAGCCGACCTGTTGATGACTTGCCTTCCAAAAAAGGAACATGAGCATGTGTTTCGGTGTACTCTTCTGTTACTCCCAAATAAAAAATATGCGGATAAAGAACAAAACCTTCTTCGGGTATTTCAAAGTAATCGATTTGGTTATGTTTTTTAGAATCAAGAATATGTTCGTTGTAGGTAGCGAGCCATTTTCCCAAATGCACATCATAACTGTTACTACCAAGACATTCCCTATCGTATGGCGTTACTTTAATAGTCCCTTTTTCTATTTCTTCAAGAATTCTTAAGTCGGAAAGGATCATTTTTTAATTTTTATGTACTTAGCTTAATTACTACTATTTAGCTTTTCTTGCGTCGCACTCTTCAACGTTCTTATCTTTACTGAGCAAGAGATAGTTTAAATTTTTGCAATGATAAATCTAAAATCTGCAATCTTAAATCTTAAATCCTAACTGTGCCGATTTTTTTTCAACAACAAATCAACGAAAGCACCCGTTTGGGTGTATGGAAAATTGAAGAAACCGAAGAATTCTTTAAAGCCAATGTTCCGCAACACCGGGCGGTTACCCATCCGCACAAAAGATTGCAGCATCTTGCCGGTCGTTTTTTATTGCAATATCTTTTTCCCGACTTTCCTTATGAACTGATACAGATCGCCGATACCCGCAAACCATTTCTACCTGATGAACAATACCATTTTTCCATCTCACATTGTGGTGATTTTGCCGCAGCCATCGTGAGCAAAGACGGCAGGGTGGGAATTGACATTGAGATCCCGACAGAAAAGATATCCAAGATCATGTATAAATTTCTCAGTGCAAAAGAGCATGAGTTGTTTCATCTTATTGAACCAGATAAAGACCGCATTCCTTTTTCAACTTTGCTATGGTCGGCCAAAGAATCTGTGTTCAAATGGTATGGCAGCGGGGGAGTAGATTTCAGAAAAGAGATCCAATTGAAAAAACAACATGAAGGAAATGAAACAATCGAGTCTTTTTTCTCAAAAAATAACACAGAGCTCACGATTCATTATCGGTATTTTGAACATTTGATGTTGGCATGGGTGATAAGTTAATGTGCTATATCATCTTCATCTCCTTCTTCCAACAAATTCAAATCCACAGAATTCATCCCTCCAATTCCTTCAATAGAGCCGCGAACATGAGCTGCATTCAATAAAACTTTTTCCAATTGTTTTTCTCTTGCTTTCCATAGCCGTTCCATGGCATCTCTTTCTTTTTGTATTGACATTTTCATACTCATGAATCCTTCACGGATAGCTTTCCATTGTTCTGCAAATTCTGAACTGGTGAGATAATCATACAGCAAATGCATTTTATCTCCTTTATTCTCCTGGTTCTTTGCAGCATTGAAAACTCTTATAACTCCATCTCTTAATACCGAAGCCAGGGCTTTTACTTCACCAAAACTGCAGATCCATACTCCGTCTTTTATTCCAAAGCAATCCATGTCCTTTGGCATTGCTTTCGTAACGATCACTGCGATCTCAGCGCCATTACTCCGCATATCTGTTTTTAATTTTTCTATCCAGTCATTTGCAAAGCTTGTTGTCCGCTTGCTTTCATAAATTATTTTACCACACTCCTGACCAAAATTATTTCTCACTGTTTGTATGCAATCAGCACCACGAACACCCTTACCCACTTCTGACACGATATCGAATGGAAAGGTTGATCGCAACATTTCTTCTAAGGCCAGTTCTTGTACTTCACCCTGCAATTGCATACTACCTTGCTCAGCCTTACGTCTCATTTCCTCAGCCAATTTTTTCTGGTCATCTAACTGCTTTTCCATTTCTTTTAAACGCAACTGGAATTCAGTTTCTTTAGCCGTGATCCGCTGTTCTTCCAACTTCCTTATTTCTGTAGAAAGTTTTTCCCTTTCTTCTTGTAATTTTTTCTGAACAGATAATTCCAGCTCAGCTTCCTTATTTTTTAATTCCTGTTCTTTCCTCAGAAATTCGACCTGCTGCTGCCGTGCTTCCTTTAATTTTTCTTCGTTGTCTTTATTGTTTTGTTCAAGCTGGCGTAATTGAATTTCAAAGTCGGATGAAATTTTCTTACGTATAGCTTGTTCCGTATCCTGCTGTATTTTTTTTCTTTCTTCTGCCATTTGAGAGTTAAAAGCCTCTTCCTTTTTGCGTTGCCATTCTTTCATTTCATCTCTCAATTCTTTTTTCACATCTTCCCGCAGGCTTTCGTTCAGCTCAAATTCATGACTGCAATTCGGACATTTTATAGTTGACATTTATGTTTCTAATTTGCTACAAATTAATGAAGGTTTACCCGAAAAAATTAATTGACGAAAAACAATGATCAAACTTCAAAATGGAATGATTATTGTCGCTGGCTTTCTGTAACTTAACCATCCTTTTCAGTGCTTTATGAGTCTGACTGACGTCCCGAATCAAAAAACTATATCTCTTGATTTTCTCTCTGGTGGCGGGGAAATGGGGGAGCGTATCCGCAACTTTGACTGGAGTCAAACTTCGCTTGGTGATCCTAAAAACTGGCAAAATAGTTTAAAGACTTGCGTTCGTATCATGCTTACTTCTCCTCAGCCAATGTTTGTATGGTGGGGCAAAGAGTTGATAAATATTTATAATGATGCTTATCGGTTTGTTCTTGGTGAAAAGCATCCCAATGCATTAGGAACTCCCGGTAATATTGTTTGGAAAGAGATATGGAACGAAGTTGGTGCAAGAGCCGATATAGTCTTTAATAAAAATGAGGGCACTTTTGACGATGCATTATTGTTGATCATGAACCGGCATGGTTGTGATGAAGAGACCTATTTTAAATTTTCTTATAACCCAATTCCGGGAGATAATGGTGGCACAGAGGGTCTGTTTTGTGTTTGTACCGAAGAAACAGAACGCATCATCAATGAAAGGTCGCTGAAAACTTTGCAGCAAATGGACATTCTTGCTCAAAAGAAAACTGAGCAAGAAGTGTATGAGCAGGCATCAAAGGCGCTTGAAATTAATGACAGAGATTTCTCTTTTGCTTTGATCTATAAAATAGAAGATGATGGCAGCAAAGCCGTTCTTGTTGCCTCAACGGACAATACTGAAGATCATTCTGAGATACAGAAGGAAATTAATTTAGAAAAGCCTGGTATAAATTCAACAAATGTTGCTAAAGCTGTTGCTGAAAACAGGCTCATAGAATCGGTAAATAATGGACGCTGGAAAAAATTACCCAAAGGAGCATGGAATGTGATGCCGCATGATTTTGTACATGTTCCCATAAAAGCTGCCAATAAAAAATTCCCTTTAGCGATCCTTACAATAGGTCTAAATCCATATCGCAAATTTGATACGATCTATCAAAATTTCGTCCAGCTAATTGCAGACAGAATTTCATTGGCAGTAAACAATGTAATGGCATATGAAGAAGAAAGGAAGAGAATAAAAGCATTAGAAGAAATTGATAAAGCGAAAACAATTTTTTTCTCAAACATCAGCCATGAATTCCGAACGCCACTAACCTTAATGCTTGGTAATATCGAAGAGGCTTTAAGCGAGTCTGAATCTGTTCCCAAAAATCTGGAGCGAATGAATGCGACACACCGCAATGCTATGCGGTTGCTAAAACTTGTAAATACATTACTCGATTTCAGCCGTATCGAGAGCGGGAGGCAAAAAGCATTTTTCTCACTTACTGATATTGTTTCTTATACGAATAATCTCGCAGCAAATTTTCGTTCTGTCGTTGAAAAGGCCGGCTTGAAATTGATAATAAAAGCTGACAGCATTATCCAGCCGGTTTATATTGATAAGCAAATGTGGGAGAAGATTGTTTTCAATCTTTTATCAAATGCTTTTAAATATACTCTCGATGGCAGTATAACTATTCGCCTTTTTTCCGACAATGAAAATGTGATCCTTGAAGTGGAGGATACCGGTGTGGGTATTCCCCAAAAAGAATTGCCACATATGTTCGAAAGATTTCACCGGGTCGAAAATGTTGTGGGCAGATCTTATGAAGGAACGGGTATCGGATTATCCTTGATCAAGGAACTTGTGCAATTGCATGGAGGAACGATCAATGTAAAAAGCAAAGATGGCAAGGGAAGCACATTTATTGTTAAGATCCCATTTGGTAAAGAACATCTGGCTGCTGAACAAACTTATGAAACACCCCTTGGTTTAGAAGATGTAATATCTGATACTTACATTGATGAAGCAACTTCATTATTGGAAAATAAGAACTATGACCATCTTACGAAGGATCCAATTAAACACACATCAACAGTACTCGTAGTAGATGATAATGCTGACATGAGGCAATATCTTCAATCATTACTTGAAAATCACTTTAACGTACTGACCGCTGTAAATGGGATGGAGGCATTGCATAAAATAAGATCAGATAAGCCTTCACTTGTTATTTCTGATATTATGATGCCGGTCATGGATGGGATCAAATTGCTGAAGACGATAAAAGAAGATGTTCAGTATAATCGTATACCGGTAATTTTATTAACTGCAAGGGCAGGCGAAGAATCAAGAATAGAAGGTTATCAAACAGGCGCCGATGATTACCTTGTAAAACCATTTTCTGCAAAAGAACTCCTCGCAAGAATAGAAGCACAAATAAGAATAGCAAAAAAGAGAGATACTGCCGAACAAAATGTTTATAATCTGTTTAATGAGGTGCCGTTTGCCGTCTCAGTTTTAAAAGGCAAGGACCTGGTAATTGATTATATTAATAAGTATAATCTCAATATATGGAAGTATAAGAAAGAAGATGTTCTGGGCAAACCATTATTCGAAGCAAGACCGGATCTTCGGGCCAATGTTGAATCAATACATAACGAAATATATCACTCAGGCAAAAGATTTATGGCTAATGAGATTCCAATTGATATAACCAGTAATGAAAAAACAGAAACGAGATATTTTAATACTATTATTGATCCGATGTTTGATGAAAATGGAGAGATCGTCGGACAGCTTGCAACAAGTATTGAAGTAACTGAGCAGGTAATGGCTCGTAAAAAAATTGAAGAAAGCAAAGAACGTTTCCGTACGATGGCAAACGAAGCTCCTTTGTTCGTTTGGGAGACAGATGAAAATTTACAAACTACTTATTTGAACAGGGCAGGGCTTGATTATTTTGATCTTGATGAGACAGTTAAGATGAATGATATATCATGGAAGAAATTTATTCATCCCGATGATATAGAAAATGTTTTATTCGTAATGAATGATGCAGCAAAAAAACATCAGTCATATTCGCTGGAAATGCGATTGAAAAATGGACGCAACGGTAAGTATCATTGGTTTCTTGACAAAGGAACTCCGAGATATACCGATGAAAGATTTACCGGTTTTATTGGAACAAGCCTTGATATTCATGATCGGAGAGAAGCTGAAAAAGAACTTGAAGAAAAGGTAAAGCAAAGGACCAGTGAATTAAATCAGCAGAATATACTTCTGAAACAACAAAATCATTTGGTAAAAAAGATCCTTGATTCATCAATTGATCTTATTGCGGTTTATGATACTGATACAAGACTTATCTCAGTCAATCAGTCTACTTTAAATGGAATGAGAGCTAAAGAAGAAGCTGTATTAGGCAAAAAGTTATTGGATATATTCCCACATATGAAAGATACGCAGGGATATAAAGATCTGATGAGGGCAATAGGCGGTGAGACTATACACAATGAGGTTTATTATTCCCCTATTTCAAATAGATATTATGAGAACTCGCTGGTGCCTCTTAAAGATCATAATGAGAAGATCTATGCAGTATTAGTGATGGCACACGATAATACCGAGCTGATAGCATCCGCAAAAAGACTAAATGAGGCGCAGCAAATTGCCCAGGTGGGACATTGGGACTGGGAAGTATCAACCAATCGTTTGGCATGGAGCGATAACATGTACAATATTTATGGAGTGGATCCATCAGAACAGATTGATTACGATAAATTCGTTTCACTTGTACATCCTGATGATAAGGCTAACTTGCAAGCTAATATTGAGTTTGCTTTTCAATCACGAACCTTCAACGATTTTTTCCATCGGATCATAACGCCGGCAGGAGAAATAAAAGTTATGTATGCTCGTGGCGAAGTAGTAGTTGATAAAGATGGAAAAGTTATCAGGATGGTGGGTACTCGCCAGGATGTTACAAAACAAAAGCTCCTGGAAGAGCAATTAATAGAAACAAGCAAAAAATTTGAAGAACGTAACCGGTTCATTGAAAAACTGATCAGTTCATCGCTTGACCTGATAATTGTTGTTGATAAAGATCTCCGTTTTATTACCATCAATAAAAAGGCAGAGACAGTTCTTGGAAAAGCATTTAAAGGACCGCTCATTGGTGAAAAGGTCACTCATATTGATCCGTCAATGATTGGTACGGAGTCATATCAGGATCTGCTGGATGCATTTAAAGGGAATATTATTATTAGGGATAAAGTAAAGGCCACAACAGGTGAAGAAAAATATTATGAACATAATTATGTTCCACTTTTTAATGAAGAAGCTGCAGTGTATGCAGTGATGATCATAAGTCATGATATCACCGAAAACATCCGGCAAATGGAAGAGTTGAGAAAACTTTCAGAATCAGATGTTCAGAAAAATAATTTCATTGCAATGGCGAGTCATGAATTAAAGACACCTATTACCTCTATTAAAGGATATGTGCAATTGCTTTTAAATGCTTTTGATAAGGATAAGGGAAAAGAAAAACATTTGCCGCCACTGCTTGTACGATCTTCATTGATCAGCGTGGATAAGCAAATAACAAGATTAACACGACTGATTTCGGAGCTGCTTGATCTTACAAAAATTGAAACAGGAACTCTTGAATTGAAAAAAGAAAATTTCAGCCTGAACCAATTGGCGATCGAAACAGTAGAGGATATTCTTTATACAAATACTAAACACGAGATAAATTTATACCACGATTTTCAAGCGTATGTATTGGCAGATAAAGACAGGATAGGGCAGGTGATGATCAATTTTTTGACAAATGCTATTAAATATTCGCCTGACAATAATAAGATCGATGTGTTCATACGCCAGGCAACAAATGGGCGGGTTGCGTTTACTGTAAAAGATAATGGAATTGGTATTGACAAAGAAGAGCAGGGAAAAATATTTGAACGTTTTTACCGTGCAAAAGGAAAAGAAGAACAAACATACCCTGGTTTCGGTATTGGCCTTTTTATTGCTAATGAATTTGTGCAAAAACATGGCGGGCAAGTTTCAGTGGAAAGTGAAAGAGGAAAGGGTTCTGTATTTACTTTTACCTTACCAGTCTTTAAATAATTAAATGAAAGAGAAAGCATTGATCTTAGTGTTGGATGATGACCCGGATATCTGCACCATGATAAAAATGGTGCTTGATTATTATGGTCATTCAGCTATGGAAGCTGATAATGAAGAAAAGGCAAAAGATATCATTCACTCAAATCATATTGATCTTATAATAATGGATATGCTGTTATCAGGAGCCGATGGAACAGATATATGCCGGAGGTTAAAGCAGGACCTGAAAACTTCTTCTATTCCGATCCTGATGTTTTCTGCACATCCTACTGCGAAAGAAACCTGCCTTTCTGCGGGGGCGAATGATTTTATTTCAAAACCATTTGAGATGAGTGCGATGATCGGCAAAGTAGATTTTTTTCTTGAACAGGTAAGATCAGAGAAGTCTGAATAGTATTTATAAAACTCAAATATAGCCTTCGGGCTTTGCTTCTTCTTTGCTCCAATAATATCTTGTTGTCATTAACTGCCCAAGAACATCAAAAACTGTTTTTAAAATAAGAAAAGTAAGGGCAGGTGTCCATCCTAAAAATTTTGGAAGTAAAATAGTTAGGTGCATTGGCACGATGCGCAGGTAAGGTGTAAAAAACATTCTACTGATGTTCTGAGGCAGGCTTGAGTATTTTATTTTGTTCTGAGTGAAATGAATGACTTGCTGCAACAATACTCCTCCAAGTGCCCATTTTAAATAAGTAAAATTTGTATCGGATAATTTGAAATCCACAAGCAAAAAAACAAAATACCCAACATGGAACATACCATAATGAAAAAGAAAAAATAACGGCAGACATCCTTTTGCTTGTTTCGACGTTGCAGGTTTTCCGCTTATATTCAATTCACTGACATCAATATTTTTAAGTGTGACCATATCAAGAAAATTAAAAACACCTATCAGCACACTTTGGCACCAGTACAACCAGATGATAGAAGTGTATTGGCGCGGATCATCTTTAAATTCATAAATGAAAAGAAGATTCAGAAAGATGAGCGACCACATAGCCGGGTCACGAACTATCTTTTGGAGTGGTGACATGTAGATGAAAATAAAAAAGGTTGAGCATAACTCACCCTTTTATTTATTCAGTGCCCGGGATCCCGATTGAATCGGGACACAACCTTTCTGAACTGGGACATGAAGATGAAAATAAAAAAGGCTGAGTATAACTCAACCTTTTATTGTTCGATTTATTTCCTGTGCCCGGGACTGGATTCGAACCAGCACAACCTTTCGGATGCTGCCACCTGAAGACAGTGCGTCTACCAATTTCGCCACCCGGGCAAAACTTTTTATAAAAAAGTCAGTTAAAGATTTATAAGAACTTCCTTGTGCCAGGGATCCCGATTGAATCGGGACACAACCTTTCGGATACTGTCACCTGAACCCCGAAAAAATCGGGGTACCAATTTCGCCACCCGGGCAGGGGTGCAAATATAAGAACTTTGTTTTTCGATCTTTCTCTATTAACTTTTACCCGAAAATGAAAAGCGAAAATAAGATCTGAGTAAAAAAATATGAAATTTCTATCTCAAAAAATGACATCTAAAATTTCCCTGAGACATTCATTTTGGTATCTCCTGCTTACTTTATTTTTTTTCAATTGTAATAAGGATCACACACCAAAAGATGTTCCTGCGTATGATCTGGAAAACGAGAAGGCCGATATCGCTGTCAAGTGGGCCGATATGACTTTGTATACTGCACGGTACTCATTCTTCAATACACCTACTTACTGTTCCCGGGCTCTTGGATATATCGGACTTACCATGTACGAGAGTATTGTTCATGGGTCATCATCTTATCATTCAATGAGCGGTCAGTTGAATGCGTTGACACTTCCTCTTCCTCTAACAAGTGATCAATATAATTGGCCACTTGCGTTAAATGCAAGTCAAAGATCAATATTGAAACTATATTATCCACTCAATCAAAATTCACCTGGAAACGTCCATCAAAAAATTGATTCTTTATATGATGCAATTTATACGGAGAAATCGATGGGCATTAGCAATCCAGAGATTACACGATCAGTAGAATGGGGAGATGCAATAGCACTCGCTATTTATAATTGGTCGTTGAGTGATGGCGGCGATAAAGCCTATACAAAAAATTTTGATCCGACTTTTATTTTTCCTTCCGGCCCGTCTTACTGGAAGCCACCGGTGCGTGGTCAAACCGTAAGCATGTATCCCCTTCATCCGCATTGGGGTACAAACCGCACATTTGTAATTGCGAACAGTACCTTACCGGTACCGGCAATTGTCCCTTATTCTACCGATCCTGCTTCTGATTATTATAAATTATATAAAGCTGTTTATGATAAAGACCGGGTGTTAACCCAGGAAGAAATGGAAATTGCTGCATGGTGGGGCGATGATCCTACCGAAACATTTTCACCACCGGGCCATTCTTATGCAATGGCAACAATAGCCATTAAAAAAATTGATGCAGGGCTTCTAAAAGCTGCTGAGGCTTATGCGAAAACGGGGATCGCAGTTGCAGATGCATTCATTAATTGCTGGAAAGCAAAAGTTGTTTATTTTAATGAAAGGCCTTCCACTTTTGTAAAAGCAAATATCGATGCTAGCTGGGTTCAATTTTGGCCTGAACCCCCATTCCCTGCATTTCCATCTGGTCATTCAATACAATCAGCTGCAGCAGCGATTACTTTAGCAAATGTTTTCGGTAATAATTTTTCTTTTACCGATCATTCACATGAAGGCAAGCGACGCTTTGATGATCCCCGCTTTTTGAATCTAAGGTATCCTGCAAGGAGCTTCAATAGTTTTTGGGAAGCCGCAGTTGAATGTGCTTATAGCCGGTTCTTAGGCGGCATCCATACACAGCAAGACAATATAGCTGGTCAGCTACAAGGAGAGATCGTTGGAAAAAATGTAAATGCTTTACATTGGAAAAATTAATTTCAGCAATAAACAAGGGATCAATATTTCTAAACACTCACATTAAAATCTCTCAGTGCATCATTCAAACTTGTTTTCAGATCGGTGCTTGGTTTACGCTGACCGATAATTAAAGCACAACCAACACCAAATTCACCAGCAGGAAATTTTTTTGTATAACTACCGGGTATAACAACACTTCTTGCCGGTACACGACCTTTCATTTCTTTTGGTTCAGCGCCGCTAACATCTATGATCTTTGTTGATTGTGTTAATACAACATTTGCTCCAAGCACTGCTTCTTTTTCTACGATTACGCCTTCTACAACTATACAACGACTGCCAATAAAACAACCGTCCTCAACGATCACAGGTGAAGCTTGTAAAGGCTCCAGCACTCCGCCAATTCCAACACCACCACTTAAATGAACTCCTTTACCAATTTGTGCACAGCTTCCAACTGTTGCCCATGTATCCACCATGGTACCTTCGTCAACATAGGCGCCGATGTTTACATAAGATGGCATTAACACAACATTATTTGCTAAATACGCACCATATCTTGCAACCGCATGCGGCACGGCACGAACACCCAACTCTTTGTAGTTTTTTTTCAACAGCATCTTATCATAAAATTCAAAGGGCGCAATATCCCATGTCTGCATTTGCTGAATGCCAAAATACATCAGTATCGCCTGTTTCACCCATTCATTTACCTGCCAGCCATTAGGCGATGGTGATGCTACACGCAATCTTCCTTTATCCACTTCTTCTATAGCTGCCCTTACTGCATCGCTGTATTTTGATTCTTTCAAAAGCTCACGATTGCTCCATGCCTCCAATATCAGTTCTTTCATTGATGATTTTTTTAAGACTGCGAAAATAAAAGTATTTATGATACCAGCTTATGGAATTCTTATCATCTTCTGTTGCGTCGCAATCCTTTCATCGTTCAGTAATTCTTATCAGCTATTTTAGTTTCTTTAATCGTGAGATAGATTACTTAGATAAATGTTCAATCTAAGTCTCCCCTTTAGGGGGACAGGGGGTTAGAAAGCGCAATAATATCTTTGACTTCAAGGATTTTTTTCTCATAACCTTTTGTAGTAGCATTGATCATCGCATCCCCAATTTGTTTTAAAGTAACTACCGAGTTCGGAGCGACTGTATTGATGATGGGAAGCATCCAACTCAGCCACTTATAAAGAGGCAGGATATGTTTTAATCCTTTAGTTGCTTTTATCACTCCCGGCCGGAAATTATAAACTTGTTTAAAAGGTAGTTTCATCAGATCACTTTCTGTTTTGCCCTTTACTTTTTGCCACATTAGTTTTCCCGTTTCATTGGTGCCGCGACCCGAAACATAACAGAAGGTCATTTCCGGATTTAATTTGCTTAATGTGGTCGCAAAATGCATTGTGAGATCATAAGTCACTTTAGCAAACTCAGGTTCCTTTACACCAACTGAGCTCATGCCTAAACAAAAGAAACACGCATTATAATCTTCGAGTTGATCTTCAATAGATGTAAGATTGTACATATCAGCATGGACGATCTCTTTTAATTTGGGATGTATATAGCCACAACTTCTTCTGCCTATTACTAAAACTTCTTCTACATCGCTATGTTGTAAACATTCATACAATACACCTTCGCCTACCATGCCTGATGCTCCGGTTATGATTGCTTTTATTTTCATAAGAAAATAATTTAAATGTTATGATAAAAACGCCTTCTTAAACTTCGGCACCATTCTGTTCTTCGATGCCTGTTCATAGGCATAAGCAATACTTAATAAAACTGGTTCACTATAGGCTGGCCCGAAAAATGAAATACCAACAGGCAGATCATATACCATTCCACCCGGAATAGAAATATGCGGATAGCCCGAAGCAGCCGCAGGCTGTGTTAGAAAAACATCGCCCCATCGATCACCATAGATCATATCAATACTGCATGCAGGTCCCATTGTAAGACCACAAATAGCATCCAATTTATTTTGTTTTATCACATCATCAATGATCTGCTTTGAACCAGCATGACTTTTTTGCAATGCTTCTTTATATCCTTTGTTATTTAAGTCACCCATTTTATCAGAAGCTTCCAATGTCTCCTGTTTGAAATAGGGCATTGCTTTATCTTCATTCGTTTTATTAAAAGCAATTACCTCTGTCAGCGTTTTTACTTTTGCATTGGCTGTTGCCAGGTATTTATTCAATCCATCTTTAAATTCATATTTCATTACATCAAATTCTGCATCGCCCAGCTTGCTAACCTTATCAAAATATTCAATCTCGATTATCTCGGCGCCTTGTTGTTTCAGTAAGTCAACCGCTTTTTTTATCAATGCCAGCATATATTGATTATTGCCCTGTGGTTTTTTATCAATACCAATACGTTTCCCTTTTAATCCATTTGCATCTAAAAACTTTGTATAGTCAGGGAAGGTCTTGCCTTCACTTTCTTTTGTTATTGCATCTGCAGCATCAGCGCCAGCCATGGCGCCCAATAGTATCGCCACATCTTTCACTGTTCTTCCCATTGGTCCCGCTGTATCCTGTGTTGAAGAAATGGGAATGATACCCGAACGACTCACCAAACCAACAGTAGGTTTCAAACCAACAATGCCATTTACAGATGCAGGACATGTAACAGAGCCGTCCGTTTCAGTACCTACTGCAACTGTACAAAGGTTTGCAGCAACTGCTGCACCGGAACCTGCACTTGAACCACAAGGATTATGATCGAGTGTATAAGGACATTTGGTTTGCCCGCCACGACTGCTCCATCCCGAACTCGAATGAGAAGAACGGAAATTCGCCCATTCACTCAGGTTTGTTTTACCCATAATAACAGCACCGGCTTCTCTTAATTTTTTTGCAACAAAAGAATCGTTCGTAGCAATATGTCCTTCCAATGCAAGTGATCCGGCAGTGGTTTGCATTTTATCAGCCGTATCAATATTGTCTTTTATTAAAACAGGGATGCCATGAAGTGGCCCTCTGATTTTGCCGGACTTTCTTTCATTATCCATTGCTTTCGCAATATTCATTGCATCAGGATTTATTTCGATCACCGAATTAAGCATCGGACCTTTTTTATCAATTGCATCAATGCGGTCAAGGTATAATTTGGTTATTTGCTCAGAGCTATATTTACCTGCAGCAATTTTTTCCTGTAATGAAGAAATGCTTTCTTCATTTAATTCAAAGTCCGGAATGTCTTCTGTAGTCACTGCTTCGGATTTGGTTTGCTTGTCCGTCGGATTGCAGGAGGCGATCAACAATGAACTAGCACCGGCAGTGACAAGTGTACTGCTGGTTATAAAATCTCTTCTTTTCATTCTAAAGTATTTGGTTAAGAAAATTGTGCTTTAATAAAGTTACCTGTTATATGGATATTCGTTTATCCAGTGAAAACCTCGGCTCATTAACCTAAATCTTTTTTCATCATATCTTTTAAGTTTTACAAACAATGAATCATTCCCCATTTTGCCGGTTAATATCAGATGATCGTCACCATCTTTTATATAGTTGAAACTTGCTTTGGTTAATGTATCCACGAAATCATAAACTATTGCTTTTTTCAAAGCGGTGTCTACCTGGAAATTATAATTGAGGATCGAATCATTCATCATTTTTATTCTAGCGTATTTGTTTGTCTGAATTATTATTTGCTTCCATCTTGATGTATCGGTAGTTAATGGTTGAATGGTATCATTATTCCTGATGACAAGCTCTGTATTATAGATCCCATACAAAGGAGGTTTGGGCGCATTATCTCCATATTGTTTTCCCATGTCTATGCTTCCTTTCACACCAGAAAATAAGGCATCAGCGATGATCAGAAACTTTAAAACTTTAATGCCAATAGTTTGCCATCTTTTGGTGAAGGCAGGCTGATAATAATTGTTTATATGAGTTGGTTTGTGCTGAATAAACGCCTGGTACATCTTTTTCAAATAGGGTGCCGCTAAATACAATGCCATTATCTCTAGTACTGAAGAAAATAATTTTACGGGCACGTCATAACAAAAATTTACAACCATCACATTTCCCATTACAATTAATGTAAACAGGGCGCCGACCAGCGTTGTCTTTCTGAAAACCAAAAATAATCCACATATCACTTCACTCCATCCTAAAACTGCACTGAATGCTTTTGATTGTCCTATATAAGTCCATACCAAACCCATTGGCGACGAATCTCCATATGGTTGTACTAATCTTGATAAATAGGGATAAGGCATTTGCAAATGAAACACTTTGCTGAAACCGTAGCTAAACATGATGACCGCTAAATAATATCGTATCAAGACACAAAGCCAGTAGTAAGCTGTATTGTAATTCTTCCGGTTCCTGTCTAAAATACTCCAGCCGATGCAGATGAGTATTGAAAGTAAAACCATCGTCAATACTAATACATAATCATAAGTGGTGTCGCCGCTACCATTAGTAAATATAGTTATGGGGTTTTCTAGATTAAGTAAGATTTTCCCTACCCCAGGTGTAAGCCAATGCCAAAAAAAAGTTACATACTCAAAAGCGGCATAATACCAGCCTAATATCTTTTCGCTTATTTTATTTATTTCAGCGCCAAAAGGAAAATTATTAAGTGGGAAAGGAAAAATATATAAAATAAAAAAGCTGCAAAAAAAACGAAAACTGATCTTTCTGGACAACTTCCAGTTTGTGTCCGTTAGTGTGGTGGCTTCCATCAAATAATTTTGACTTTAAAGTATGCTTTTTTTATTATTCAGTAATAAGCAACAATTGATTTCACGCCTTATTCATAAAATAATCTGCACATTTGTACATCGGATAATACAATTGACTATGAATATTGGCTTCGATGCAAAAAGGGCATATCATAACGGAACAGGTTTAGGGCATTATAGCCGGACGCTGATCAGTTCACTTGCAGAATATTTTCCGCAGGATGAATATTTTCTTTTCAACCCCAAACCATCTGAGTTGTTTAAGCTAAG
Source organism: Chitinophagaceae bacterium (assembly GCA_035318985.1). Lineage (GTDB taxonomy): Bacteria > Bacteroidota > Bacteroidia > Chitinophagales > Chitinophagaceae > VBAS01. The sequence goes on along the minus strand of DATHDP010000091.1, from coordinate 2,614 downwards.
TGGAAAGAATATTCATGAAGTGCTGCCATCAAAGCTGCTCCATAAAACATTGTCGTCTGTTTGGCGAAGCACCTGGATAAAAAGTGATCTTGAGAAACTGAACATTGATATCTATCATGGACTCAGCAACGAAATTCCGCTTGATATAGATGTGACTGATATCAGATCAGTTGTTACCATTCACGATGTGATCTTTGAACGTTTTCCTGCTCAGTACTCTAAAATTGATGTCGAGATATATAAAAGGAAATTCAAGTATGCCTGTGATCACGCAGATAAAGTAATTGCTATCAGTGAACAGACAAAAGAAGATATAATGGAGTTCTACAAAACTCCGGAAGAAAAAATATCTGTCTGTTACCAGAGCTGTAATCCTGCATTTGGTGAAATAGTTAGTGAGAAAATAAAACAACAAATAAAAGAGAAGTATTCGCTTCCGGATCAGTATTTTCTTTACGTCGGCTCGATCATCGAAAGAAAAAACCTGATGGGAATTTGCAAAGCAATTTATCTTTTGCGAAACGAGCTTAAGATCCCATTGGTAGTAATTGGTGATGGAACTAAATACAAGCAACAGGTAAAAGATTTCATCAAACAGAATGGCTTGGATAAACAGATCATTTTTTTATCCGAAGATCCTTTAGCAAAAGTTGCTTCTTCGTTTTTAAAAGCTGAAGATTTTCCGGCGATCTATCAATCAGCCATCGCCATGATATATCCATCTTTCTTTGAAGGCTTTGGTATACCTGTATTGGAAGCATTGTGGAGTCGGTTGCCCGTGATTACTTCAAATATCTCCTGTTTACCTGAGGCAGGAGGCGATGGTGCTTATTATGTAGATCCGAACAGTTCAGAAGAAATAGCCGAAGGAATGAAAACTATTTTTGCTGATGGTTCCTTTACCGAAGCATTGAAAGAAAAAGGCTGGCAACATGCACAAAATTTTACGCAACAGAAATGTGCGGCTGATGTGATGAGGGTTTATGAAAAATTGAAAGTTGAAACGGTACAATGAGTTTTGAAAAAGATATAGAGAAATGTTTGAAAGTATTGAAGGCTAATGGATTGATCCTTTATCCAACCGACACTGTTTGGGGAATTGGCTGCGATGCAACCAATGAAAAAGCTATAAGAAAGATATACGAACTAAAAAAGCGCAGTGATGAAAAAGCAATGATTGTGCTGGTAGCTGACGAAAAAGATATCATGCAGCATGTGGCAGCTCCCGACCTTTCTTTGTTTGATTATTTAGATAAAACAACAAGACCAACAACGGTGGTTTATGATGGAGCCTTAGGTTTTGCTGATAACCTTGTTGCGAAAGATGGTTCCATTGCAATTCGAATTTGTAAAGAAGAATTTTGTCGCCGGCTCATAAAAAGATTCAGAAAGCCGATCGTTTCTACATCGGCAAATATTTCAGGAATGCCAGCTCCCAATTTTTTTAAAGAAATAAGCGACGAAATAAAAAATGGAGTTGATTACATCGTTCAATACAAACAACAGGATGGCACTTCTGCTCAACCATCTTCACTTATTAAATGGAATAATGGCAGTGTGGCCATTCTTCGTCCATAGCCAATACATCAATTATCTTTGCCAGCGTCTATGGATATTAAATGCACAGAAAAGGAATTATTTATTCTGAAGAAGATTGCCCACGCTGCTGAAGAGTTGGGAGTGGAAACCTATTTGATCGGTGGTTTTGTAAGGGATAAGATAATTGGCCGCAAGAGCAAAGATGCAGACATTGTTTGTGTAGGAGATGGGATTGCGTTGGCCAAGGCCGTTGCAAAACATTTTAACCCCGAACCAAAGGTTAGTTATTTTAAAAATTTTGGTACTGCACATATTAAAGTTGGTGACTTCGACCTGGAATTTGTTGGTGCCCGTAAGGAAAGTTATCTCTATCATTCACGTAAACCATCTGTTACTCCGGGAACTTTAAAAGATGACCAGGATCGTCGTGACTTTACAATCAATGCGCTGGCAATAAGTTTAAATGAAAAAAAATTTGGAAAACTTATTGACCCTTTTGATGGCATCAATGATATTAAGAAGGAAATTATAAGAACTCCACTTGAGCCCTTGCAGACTTTTAGTGATGACCCCCTTCGTATGATGCGGGCCATTCGTTTTTCTTCACAACTTGGATTCACTATTGAAGAAAAAACTTTCCAGGCAATCAAAGATGAGGTGGATCGTATTTCGATTGTTTCGCAGGAGAGAATAACAGATGAGCTTGTAAAAATTATTGATAGTTCGGTACCATCAGTTGGATTTGATCTTTTATACCTGTCAGGTTTGTTGCATATTATTTTTCCTCAAATGGTGGATCTTGCCGGTGCAGAATATAAAGATGGCATAGGACACAAGGATAATTTTTATCACACATTAAAAGTGCTTGATAATATTTCAGAAAAAACCGATGATACATGGCTTCGATGGTCGGCTGTTTTGCACGATATCGCCAAACCTGTAACAAAAAAATTTGAGGAAGGTCATGGATGGACATTTCATGGTCACGAAGTTGTTGGCGGAAGAATGGTGCCAAAGATCTTTACAAAGTTGAAGCTGCCACTTAATGAAAAAATGAAGTTTGTTCGTAAAATGG
>DATHDP010000090.1:0-8714 GCA_035318985.1 Chitinophagaceae bacterium | reverse complement strand
TTATCTGTTTGAACAAATAAACTTCAGTATTACCGCGATATAGTTTATAAGCAAGTGAACCAGTAGCACTGTATACAACGAGTAACGATGCAAGTACCAGTAGTATCACTAATGCCCAGATCACTTTATCGCCTTTGGTTCTTTCTCCAAAGTTTTTGATCTGCTGTTGTATGTTTAATGCTTCGGTCATATACCCCAACCCCTAAAGGGGTTTAATTTTTTTGTTTTCTTATTCCACAGGCTAAAGCCTGTGGCAATTCATGCTGAATAAAGAACTAAGTGTACAAGAGTGCGACGCAACAAAAGCTGATAAGAATTACTTCTGCTGGTAACACAATCATCACATTCATCTAAAAGAACTTTTCAAATTCGAAATGAAAACCCGCACTAAGTCTCTCCGCCATAGGCGGAGGACAGGGGGTTTATAATTCTTTCACTGCTTTCTTAAACTGATTCCCTCTGTCTTCATAATTTTTAAAAAGATCAAAACTTGCACAAGCCGGGCTCAATAAAACCACATCACCTTTTTCTGCAAAATGAAACGCAGCATGCACCGCTTCTGAAGCACTGCCCGTATTTGCAATTGTGCTTGTTATATTTCCAAATGCCTCGTGGATCTTCCTGTTATCAGAGCCGAGGCAAATGATGGCTTTCACTTTCTCTTTTACCAGTTCGGTGATCAACGAATAATCATTTCCTTTATCAACTCCTCCAAGGATGAGGATAGTGGGCTTGTTCATACTTTCCAATGCATACCACGTACTATTTACATTTGTTGCTTTGCTATCATTAATGAACTCAACACCACGGATAGTGGCTACCGGTTCCATTCGATGCTCAAGACTTTGAAAAGTTGTAACAGCTTCTCTTATCTTTTCCTTTCTTAATTCCAGCGTTGACGCTGCTACACAGGCGGCCATTGTGTTGTATTGGTTATGTATTCCTTTTAATGCAAAATCATAGACACTCATACTTACGTAATCGTTTCCTGTTCTTACATACATGTCCCCGTCTTTAATAAATGCTCCATTCGGTAATTCTTTTTTCATGCTAATTGGCAGTTGATTTGATTGAATATTGAACTTGTTTAAATATTTCATAGTTACTTCATCGTCCAGGCAATAAATGAAATGATCATTCTTATCCTGGTTCATAGCGATACGGAATTTGCTCCGTATATAATTCTCAAACTTGTATTCATAACGATCAAGATGATCTTCGGTAATGTTGGTGAGTATCGCCACATCCGGTTTGAATGTTTTAATATCATCCAACTGAAAACTGCTGATCTCTGCTACATACAGCGGTTTGGGATCTGTTGCAACTTGTCTTGCAAATGAAAAACCGATGTTGCCAACCAATGCACAATCAAGTCCTGCCGTTTTGCAGATATGATATGTGAGTGCAGTCGTTGTCGTTTTTCCATTGCTGCCGGTAATGCCGATAATTTTACTGTTGCCTTTGTAGCGGTAAGCCAATTCTATTTCACTGATAATTTCTATTCCTTTTGCTCTTATCTTTTTCACCATCTCATTTTTTTCCGGAATGCCCGGGCTTTTCATCACTTCATCAGCATTCAGAATTTTTTCATCAGTGTGCTTGCCTTCTTCAAATTCAATTCCGGCATTCAGCAACTCGTTGCGATAGATCTCTTTCAAAGAACTTCCGTCTGTAAGAAACACGTCATACCCTTTTTCTTTTGCCAGCATCGCAGCGCCGACACCACTCTCACCTCCGCCGAGTATGACAAGTTTCTGTTTCATTGTTGTCATTCATAGGTTGTACGGAACTTTGGTTTTTCAGAAGTATTAGTTCTGTCTGTTCTGCACCACAATCTGGTTTGGACTTCGATTTAGTTTCTTAGGGTTTTCAAACATGGGCGGTTTTTCAATAATAATATTGTGAGTTGTCAGTGGTCAGTTGTGAGTCAACTTCATCTGAGTCACTCACCATTCACAATTCACCACTCACTATCTCATTTTCAATGTTGCAATACTTAATAACACACCAAGCACTGTCACGATCCAAAATCTTGTCGCAATTTTTGCTTCATGATAACCTTGCTTCTGGTAATGATGATGCAAGGGACTCATGAGAAAAATTCTTTTTCCAACTCCTGTCTTTCTCTTTGTGTATTTGAAATAGGTAACCTGTAACATCACACTTAGCAACTCCACGAAAAACACTCCGCAAAAAATTGGTATTAATAATTCTTTATGAACAATAATTGCAATTGATGCGATAATTCCCCCAAGCGTTAAGCTTCCCGTATCTCCCATGAATACTTGTGCCGGGTAAGAATTATACCATAGAAATCCAATACAAGCACCGATCATTGCCGCAATAAAAATTGATAACTCGCCGAGATCAGGGATATACATGATGTTGAGATAATCAGCCAAAAAGAGATTACCACTTGAATAGGCAAAAATTCCAAGACATACTCCGATCAAAGCAGATGATCCGGTTGCTAATCCATCTAGTCCATCAGTAATATTGGCTCCATTAGAAACAGCCGTGATAATAAATATTACAATTAGTATATAAAGTATCCATGTATAATCTCTCCAGCTTGCTGGTAGAAGTTTTGAATAATTAAATTCATGACTTTTTACAAACGGAATAGTTGTTACTGGCACTTTAGTTTCCACAAAATATTTTGGCTTATTATTTACAGTTTTGGTGAATACGGTTGTATCTCCCATTATTGGTATCCCCTGGTATTCTCTCCAGATTCTTACATCAGCATTGAAATAAAGTGTTGCTCCCACAAAAATTCCAAGACCTACTTGTCCGAGAATTTTAAACCATCCCGCCAGTCCATCTTTATCCCCTTTTTTATAAGCAATACCTTGCTCATGTGCAAGTCGCTTAGCTCTCAACTTCAGGTAATCATCAATAAAACCGATGATGCCAAGCCACATTGTAGCAACCAACATCAGTATTATATAAATTGTATCAAGCCGTGCAAAGAGCAAAGTCGGAACTACTATACCGAGGATGATGATCACACCTCCCATTGTTGGTGTTCCTTTCTTTTGTTGTTCACCCGCAAGCCCGAGGTCACGAACCGTCTCATCACCCAATCTTTTTTTAATTACATTGATAAGTCGTTTACCAAATACGAGTGTGATGACCAGCGATAACAACATTGCCAGCAATACACGAAAAGAAATAAAGCCAAGGATCCCGCTCCCGGGAAAGGTGATCTTTTGTTCTTTAAACCATTCAAATAAATGGTATAGCATTGTTGGTCCTGAGTTTTGGCCTCCTAAACCTCCCTGCTTTCGCAGAGAGGTAAAAGAAGGACTTTGGTTTTTCTTTCAGATCATTCTTTTGAAATGATCTATTTTATATGATTACCGTCCAAGTAATTCTATTTTGCTTCTGTTGCGTCGCACTCTTGTACTTCCTGTTCACTATTCAGCTAGCGACCCAACATTTCAAACATCTCCCTCACTACTTCTTTATCATCAAAATGATTTCTTACTCCTTTTATCTCCTGGTACTTCTCATGTCCTTTACCAGCTACCAGTATTATATCTTCTGCTTTTGCTAAACTTATTGCCGTCTTTATTGCCTCTTTTCTATCAATGATCGATAAACATTTTCTTTTTGAAACGACACTTACTCCCTGTTCCATGTCTTTAATGATCTGTGCCGGGTCCTCGCTCCTTGGATTATCACTTGTCAATATCACTTTATCGCTATACTCACATGCGGCCTCTGCCATTATCGGTCTCTTTGTTTTATCCCTGTCACCTCCACAACCAACCACTGTTATCACTTGTTCATTTCCTTTTTTCAACTTCTTTATTGTTGCCAGCACATTCAACAAAGCATCCGGTGTATGTGCATAATCAACAATTGCTATCAGCCGGTCTTTTGATGAGATCATATAATCAAATCTTCCTTCTGCTCCAGTCAACACACTTAAACATCTCAACACTTCCTGTTTATCTTCTCCCATACACATTGCAGTTCCATAAACCGCTAAAAGATTATATGCATTGAACTCGCCGATCATCCTGAAATGAACTTCCGTATCATTTACATTCATCACTAAACCAGTCAGGCTATTATCAAGGATCTTTCCTTTAAAATCAGCCATTGTCCGCAAACTGTAGAAATATTTTTTAGCATTTGTATTCTGCAGCATCACCATTCCTCTTTTATCATCTGCATTGCTTACTGCAAACGCATCTGATGATAATGAATCGAAGAATGATTTCTTCACCTTGATATACTCATCGAATGTTTTGTGATAATCAAGATGATCATGAGTGATGTTGCTAAAAATGCCACCGGCAAACTTTAATCCTGTGCTTCGATGCTGGTGAATGGCATGAGAACTGTTCTCCATGAAAACATGAGAACATCCATCATCAGCCATTTGTTTCAACAAAGCATTCAGACTTACAGCATCCGGTGTGGTATGTGTAGCAGCGAGTATCTTTTCGCCGATACGATTTTCCACAGTGCTTAACAATCCGCATGTATATCCCAACGATGTAAAGAGCTTATATAATAATGTCGCAATAGTTGTCTTACCGTTTGTTCCTGTCACTCCCACTACTTTCATTCGTTCCGAAGGCTGACCAAAAAAATTTGCTGCTATATAACCGGCAGCTTCTGCACTGTTTTCCACCTGCACATACACCACACCATCTTTTCTTTCTGCAGGCAACACTTCACACACAATTACTGTAGCACCAGCTTCACTTGCTTTATCAATAAAAAGATGACCATCAGCAGCTGAACCTTTTACAGCAATAAACAAAGAGCTTTTTTTGATTTTCCTCGAATCGATCTGAACATCCTTTATATCTATACCCGTACTTCCGTTTATCGACCTGATACTTACTTTATATAAAACATCACTTAGCTTCACATTAAATGTTTATCCTAATTCAACATACACAGTCATTCCCTTTGTCAAAGCTGATCCTGCCTGTATAGATTGTACCATCACTTTACCTTGTCCATTTGCTTTTACTTTCAGTCCCATATTCTCTAACAGGTAAATAACATCTTTCAATCCCATGCCTTTTATATTTGGCATTACAGCTTTACTAACATTCACTTCTTTTAGCACCGGCTGATAATTATCTGCTATCACATTTCCCCAATCTGATCGCCCTACTGAATCACTATAACCAACATCCAATGTTTTAAAAACATTTTTTATATCGCTGTTCTTGCCGGCGTAGAAATAATTCAAACTATCTTTTGTTGCCTGGTATGTCGGACCAGTTTTTTGTTCGATATACATTGCATACAACTTGATCGCTATCTCACGGAAAACCGGCGCTGCTATTTGTCCGCCATAATGAAGAGCCGCATGAGGTTTTGTACGCACAACAACAATGCAACTGTATACAGGATCATTTGCGGGGAAGTATCCAACAAACGATGCCTGGTAAACCATGTTATCATAATTGATCGGACCATCTTTTACGTGAGCAGTTCCTGTTTTTCCAGCTACTGGAAAAGGCATATCCTTAAATGCTGGTCTACCTGTTCCTTCAGTTATCACCATTTCCATACTCGACTTAGCAGCTTTCACAGTTGATGGCTTACAAATATTTTCATTAAGAACTGTTGGCTGAAATTCGCGATAAGGAATACCATCTCTTACGATCCTGTTTACTAAATAAGGCTTCATCATTTTGCCATTATTGGCAATAGCGTTATAAAGAGTCAATGTATGTAATGGACTTACTTGTATTGCATAGCCGAAACTCATCGTGAGCATATTCATCACACCAGCGGCATTTTTTTCAAATGAAGCAAGCTGTGGCCTCGGTACGTCGGTCAGATCTATCGGTGATTTTACATCTAACAAATATTCATGCAGGTATTCTTTGAATTTTTTCGGGTTATTTCCAAATGCTTTGTATGCAAGTTTGCTCATGCCGACATTTGAGCTGTGAGCAAAACATTCTTCAACTGTTAATACAGGTTTCGGTGCTCTTTCTGCATCGTTCACAGGTCTTGGTCCAACCATCATTTGACCGGTACTTCCAACTTCTACCAGATCATCAAGCTTTGAACTTCCACTTTCCAAAACAGATAAAAGTGTTGCAAGCTTAATTGTTGATCCAGGTTCTGTAACTCTTAATGCATAATTATCATCTTCAAAGTAGCTTCCGTCTTTTTGCCGGCCAAGATTTGCGATCGCTTTGATCTTTCCTGTCTTTGTTTCCATCACGATCGCTGTTCCATATTGCGATTCGCTTTCGATCATTTTTTTCATCAAAGCCGTTGAAGCAATGTCCTGTATGTTCACATCAAGGGTTGTAATAATATCTTTTCCATTTTCAGGTTCAACCTGGTAACCATCAACAGGAACAGGAACACCACCGGCGATAAAACGAACAAGCCGTTGACCTTTTTGGCCAGTCAATAAACTATCATAACTTTTTTCGAGTCCAACGTTTTGCTTTTTTGCTTTTCCATTGCTCGCAACATATTCTCTTGATAAACCGATCGTCCTTGTCGCCAGCGTTTGATAAGGCATTAAACGTTTACTATTCTCTTCTACGATCACACCGCTCCTGTTTCTGCCTAATCTTGCTAAAGGAAATTCACGGAAGATCTTATAATCTTCAAATTGTAATTTCTTTTTAAGCGGGAAGTATCGGTCTTTCTTTTTGTATGCAGTTTGCAATTCTGTTTTATATGCAGCGGCAGTCTTATCGTGGAAATAGTTTGCCAGGGCTTTGGAGAATGAATCAATATTTTCTTTGAAACGTTTTCCGTTTTTCTCACGAAGACCATCAGCCATAAAATCAATGTAAATATCAAAGGTGGGAAGCGAAGTACTCAGCATTTGTCCGTCTTCACTGTAGATAGTTCCGCGGCCGGCATCAATTTCTTCAATTCGTTGGTGAAGGCTGTCGCTCATGCTTCTCCAGTAACTGCCTTGCACCTGCTGAATATAGAAAGCTCTGCCGAGGACCAACAGGCTCAGCACCACTATGCCGATAAAACTGAGGTACACTCTCCAAAGTATGTCACGTTTTACTTCCACTACTCTTCTGAATTCTTTAGTTGTTATTTATGATACCAGCTTCAATAACTCTTATGATCTTCCGTTGCGTCGCAATCCTTTCATCGTTCTGTAATTCTATTCAGCTTTGTCCACCCCATCTTGATCTTTGTTTCTATTTGTTCATCCGGCCCCCGCCAGCGGGGGACAATGAACACTCTCCTTTTTTATCTTCATCTCCGGGCTAAAGCCCGGAGCAAGTCATATCAGTTCTTTGCCTTCTTTTCTTCTTCATTATTTAATACAACCGGTGCTTCTGTCAATTCTTTTAATCCTAATGGCTCAACTGCTTTTACCAATTCACTTTGCTTGCTTTGAAACATCACTTCACTCTTTACAGTCTTATATTCCCACTGCAACTCTTTCACCTCTTTCGCCGTTCTGTTGATGTTGCGAATAGTTTTATCCGCATAGTGACCATTATATATATATATAACTGCTAATACTGTTAGAAATAAAAAGAATGGCACTTGTTTTACGAGTGATTGATAATTCAACCATCTTTTCCAGTCAAGTTTAATTTCCCGCTCTTTGATGTTTTCTTGTTCCTGCATTGTGTTGTGAAAAATTCAATTTGGTTTTTCAGTTCTTCGGTTTTAACCGTGCCACTTTGATAAAGATCAAAGTGGCACGGAGTTTCAAAGAAATTGGATTTAATACCCTTTATGTGTTGATAAGAACTACTGTGGTTGAACACTTCGCTATCGCTCAGTGCAGGCTACGCTTTGCAACAGAAGTTTAAGAGAGGTGTACTGGCTTTAAAGATCTTTTCACAATTCACCATTGACCATTCACCAAATCATACCATCATTACTTTTTCTACTACTCTCAACTTGGCGCTTCTCGCTCTTGGGTTTTGTTTCATTTCTTCTTCGGATGCTTCAATTGGTTTCTTCGTTATCACTTTTAATTCATTCACTGATTTACTCATGATAAAAGGATTCTCTTCCGTCTCCTGAAAGGTTCCGCGACGAAAAAAGTTTTTAACCAACCGATCTTCTAAAGAATGAAACGTGATGATGGCTGCCCGGCATCCCGGTTTCAACAAGGGTGGAATTTGTTGGAGCATTTCTTTTAATGCTCCGAGCTCGTCATTTACTTCGATCCTCAATGCCTGGAATACCTGGGCAAAGTACCTGTTCGGATTTCCTTTCACTACTCCGTGGAGTGCTTGCTTAAAAGCATTAATTGATTTCAGCGATTGTGTGCTTCGCAATTCAACGATCGTTCTTGCCAGCGTTTTGGAATTCGTCACTTCACCGTACTGCTCAAATATTTTGTGCAGTTGCTGCTCGCTATAGTTGGTTATTACATCAGCAGCAGTGAGTGCTTGTCGCTGATCCATTCGCATATCGAGCGGCGCATCATGTCTTGTTGAGAAACCTCTTTCGGCTTCATCAAACTGGTGACTGCTGACACCGAGATCGGCAAGGATTCCATCCACTGCATTTATATTATGCAGTTTCAAAAATCTTTGCAGGTGACGAAAATTATGCGGCACGAAAATGATGCGTGGATCTTTTGGAATATTGCGCTTTGCATCTTCGTCCTGGTCGAATGCGATGAGCTTGCCATTATTGTCAAGCTTTTAGGATGGCTTTGGAATGCCCGCCGCCGCCAAAAGTGCAATCGACATAAATTCTATCGGCAACGATCTTCAAAC
>DATHDP010000089.1:0-8256 GCA_035318985.1 Chitinophagaceae bacterium | reverse complement strand
AAATGAACAAGATCATTTGATCGGAGGTCCTTCCCAAAGGACTTGTTCTATTACCCATTTATCACCTTGTTTGGAAAGCAGGACATAATCTATACCCCACCAGGCTGTAACTTTTGCAGAGGCAATTGTATTTCCAATATCAAGCACTTCAACTTTTTTAGGCGAATCTGATTTTGCAAAATTCTTTTTTGCCAAAACATTTTTTGCATAATCCAATGCTTCACGATAGGTCATCTGTCCATCAAAATCATAAACACCGGTGTTTTTATTTTTCCAATAACCGATCTTATGCAAGGACGGTTTTAAAGAGGTAATAAGTTTAACAGAATCACCTTCATAAAATCCTTCAATGTAATTCATACAAGCTCTTTCAACTTTCTCTTTTTCCTGAGCAGGTGAAAATTTTACCACAGAGAATAATACTAAAGTCAAGATCAGTTTTTTCATGGCGTATAATTTATAGGAGTAAAGTAATAATGAATAATGAAACAAATCAAGGAGTTTACATGAACGGAAAGCTATTCTAATTTTACAATAACTGCTTAAAAATCCTTTTTGCTGAAACAAAACCGCACAAAAGCAAAAACGATCTTTTCATCTGAAAATTAGGGCCAATATTATTTGTTTAATTTAATTGCTATCAATCCCATTTAATCTTCAACAACTGTGGATTTAATTTAAAAATGGCGAAACAGGTAGTTTGATTATGTTGTTTATATTCTACATCTCCAATTAATTTATAAGCTAAGCTATTCAGGAATAATAATTGTTGAGTTCTTAAAAACATTTGTTATGGGAGAAGTAAAAAATCTTACAGCAGATAACGCTGTTGAAAAAATTCGGGAGATAGCCAAGGATGCTAATATTTGCATGTTCGTAACTGACCTCGCAAACTTACCTCTTGCAGGCAGACCAATGGCTACACAGGAAGTAGATGAAGAAGGCAATATCTGGTTTATGAGTGACCGGAATAGTGACAAGAACAAGCAAATAGAAAATGATGACCAGGTTCAATTATTTTATTCTTACACCAATAATTATGAATATTTGAGTGTTTTTGGAAAAGCAAAAATTGTAAATGACCGTTTAAAAATTGCGGAGCTATGGACACCAATGGCTAAAACATGGTTTAAAGAAGGAAAGGACGATCCAAATATCAGCCTGATAAAAGTAATACCTGAGGATGCTTATTATTGGGATACTAAAAACAATAAAATGGTCTCTTTAATAAAATTTGCAATGGGTGCGATAGGAATAACTCCAAAAAATGATGGAGGGATCGAGGGAAGGCTTAAGGTTTAATTTCAATTTTATAATTTTAAATAGTCTTTTACTGCTGGTATATCCGAAAAATAATCAGCTACTGTATTTCCTATTCATTTAGTTTCCACAAGTCGACCGTCTTATCCGCACTTGCAGTTGCTACTCGTTTACCATCATTGCTATACGCTACATCCATAACATCATTTGTATGTGTAGTAAAAGTTTGAAGAAGCCTACCCGATTCAACATCCCAAAGCCTTGCAGATACGCCGGGATTAAACTTTGAATCCCCGAATATTTCTTGCAGAAATTCACCGATCAAAGGTTTATCTCTTCCTCCCGTCATCAATCTTTTATCATCTGGGCTGAATGCAACCGCCTGCACATGTTCTGCAACCTTCATTGTCCTGATAAGCTTTTGTTCTGCCACATTCCAAAGTTTGACCGTTTTATCGTCGCTTGTACTTGCGAAAATTTTACCATCATGACTAAACGCAATATCCACTACGGTTTCTTTATGCTCCTTATTATCCCAAACCAATTTGCCATCATCCACATTCCATAGTTTGAAAGTAAAGTCAAAACTTGCTGAAGCAAGCTTTGTTCCATCAGGATTAAATTTTACTGACCAAACAACACGTTTGTGGCCTTCCAACCTATGCAAAAGACTGCCAGTTTCAACATCCCAAATATTAACCAATCCATCATCGCCACCACTCGCAATTTTTTTGCCGTCATTGCTGAAAGCTACTGTCCAAACTGTACCACTATGTCCTTTAAATTCTTTTAACAATACGCCATCCGTTATTCTCCAAAGTCTCACTGTAGAATCATAGTCGCCTGTAACAACATAATTTCCATCACTGCTTAGATCCATATAAGCAATGCCGGAAAGTTGTTTTATTTCTTTAACAATTTCACCTGATCCTCTTTTCCAGATCTTAATCGTGCTGTCTACACTACTTGTGACTATCAAGGAGTCTCCGGGGCTAAATCGAACTGAGGTCACAATATCTTTGTGTTTGTCAAAGATCATTTCAAGTTTGGCAATACCATTATCTACTCTTTCTGATCTATACAATAATTGGTAATAAGCAAGGAGACAAACAATTATTAATAAAAGCAGTAGAATGACAAATGATTTTCTTCGTCGTCTTTTCGGAACTATCACAACCATTATTGAATAATTTTATTGTCCACAAAAATCAAGTACCAATTCGAAAATTACAAAGCATCCCGTAACATCTTCATATAAGCTAACCCTTTTTCCTTTGCAAAATTAATATTACGAACCGGTATACTCCCGGGGTCTTTATAATTTGCTAATGCTTTGTCGATACTTTCTTCCCGCAATAATTGAAGCATAGGATAGATCGACCTGTTTGTATAATTGGCAGGATCATTCTCATCTGAATTGGCAAAAAGATATAATGGATGAAAACTTGCAACCTGGTAAACGCCTTCATAACCCTTTCTTTTTAAAAGTTCTTCCGCAAGTGAAACCAGGTCAAGGTAATCATCAAATTGTTGAAATGCATTTGGGAAAATGAGAAAACTGGTTTCAATGGTCGGATCATTATCCAATCTTTCCATTTCGAGAACGAAGGAAGCAAGACAAGTTTCCAACTCTGTATTTTCCTCTGCCTTATAAAATATGGTTTGCTGCTTTACAACATTAGCGGCAAATGGACAGAAGTTACAACCAATAACTACATCAATGATCCATTTTTTTGTTCTATCAATTACTTGTTCGGAACTCATTACGAATAAAGTTAACAGGAGTATTTATTAGGTTTTTATAAATTTTTAACAGCTCTCAAATAATCATACTGCAGGTCTTCATGTAGCCCTTTCATCGCTTTGTTTATGTTCTTTAGTTGGTTTTGATAAATATTATGAAGAACAGGGTTTTTATCTATTGAAACATTCAACTCTTTCATCGATTCACAGAAATAAATAAGCAGTTCAACCTCCACGATCGCGAGACCACTGTACCGGATATATTTCTTAGCGGAACGAAGAATTTTTCGCAATGTCTTTTTTACAAAATAAACATTGCTTTTATTAATATCTGCAAACTGTAATGCCATTTCTTCCTTCACAGCTTTTATATATGCGGGGGTATCATGAGCTTCAAAAAGTAAATATGTCAGTAATTCTTTGTTCTCTTTTTTAAACCGGGCCAGGCGAAGACAAAGATCGACAAGAGCAGGAGCAGGCGAGTTTGCCAACTCCTGTTTTAATTCATTTATAGTAGATGCTTTCATTTTTTGCAAAAAAAATTGAGAACAAGATTATTAAATTGTTCTCAATAAAAATTATTTCCGGCCTAAATGCTTACAAGCAAGCTCCGGGCATATCAACAAAGAGCAGATCCGCAGACCATTCTATTGTTGACTATTTGTAAAACGAAATGGAATGCAGATCCTCTTTTCGCTTACCATCTTTTATTATCAGTCTTCTTTGGTTTTGCAACCGAAACAGACATTGCTCTGCCTTCAACTTCTTTGTTGTTAAGACCTGCGATCGCTTTTTTAGCATCTTCATCAGAATCCATTTCAACAAAACCGAAACCGCGGCTACGACCAGTTTCACGGTCGCTGATAACTTTGGCAGATGACACTGAGCCAAATTGAGAAAATAATTTGTTCAGGTCTTCATCTGTTGTGTGAAAACTTAAATTCGAAACGTACATGTTCATAAATCAAAAATTTTAAAATAAATAAAATAATACCTGTGAAGAAGTTTACAGAAAAAAGTAAAAAGGAGACTAACTGTTACTGAGGGGAAGAGTAAAAATTTGAATTGACCAAATACTAAATGCAGTAAAACTTAAAATCACATGGTGAAGATAGGCTATTAAGCCCAGAATGGGCCTTTTAAATATAGTACCCATTTTGCAGGAGGGAGTTCCATGCAATTGTATTCTATTGCAACGTATTAGTTAATGAGCAATGCTCAATTCTTCCACACGGCACCTACACCTGCATCCCATAATTTTTTATTAAATGCGGGAATACTTTTTTCCAGGAGATCAACTCCCCTGCCTTTAAGTGTTGCCCACTCTGCATTCAGTTCTTTCATCCTGTCCAAAGAAGGCTGGTTCACTCTTGGAATATCACTCTCAGTTTGATTAATAAGAAATAGATAGTTGGCCGTAAACTTTGCCGGGAAATTATCAGCATCGTCATACACTTTTGTTTTTCGTTGTATCATATCCTCATCCCATGCCTTCATTTTTTTCACTAATGAATCTCCTTCAGCTTTCAATGCAGTATATTTTGTATCAGATAATGAGGCAAGCAATGACACCAACTGCTCTCTTTTTACATTTAAACTGTTTATCATTTTATGCATTGTTGTTAATTCATTTTCCATACTGCTCATAATGGTGTTGTACTCTTTGTAAGTGGCGGCATCAGTGGGGTACAGTGGATTTACCAATATCACCGCATCTTTTGTAATTTTTTGTTTGCCCGCTTTTAAGGTAACTGTATATTTTCCCGGAACAGCCTTGTGCCCCCTATAACTACTTTCAATATATGCATCCGGCACACCGGGCATAGTTGAATAACGCATATTCCATACAAAACGATTTAATCCTTTTGTTGTTGATAATACTGACTCTGCAGGCGGGCCGCCGTCATATTTTTTATAGGTGCTATCTTTTTTTGAACTATAAACATGAACAACATTTCCTGAAGCATCCTTTATTTCCATTGTCAATGTGTCTGTTTTTTTTAATTCAGGTAGCTGGTAATAAATTACTACCCCACTTGATGGGTTGACACCTCGTGAACTATTCAGGCCAGTAAAATCCAAATTAGTTTGATCTAATTCGCTGCCTCCATTTATTAAATAGGCAGGTGAAGGATCAAAGATTGAAAATGTAGTGTCTTTTTTATATTGCCGGACCAAACTCAAATCATCCAGAATCCAAAATGATCTACCGGATGTAGCTGCGATCAAATTTCCCTGGTGAATGCGAAGATCAGTAATTGGAGTAACGGGCATATTCAATTGAAATGGCTCCCAATTTTTTCCTCCGTTCCATGAAATATAAATACCAGTTTCGGTGCCGGCAAAAAGCAGGTCTCTCCTGGTAACATCTTCTCTAACAACCCTGGTGAATGCACTATTAGGGATCCCTGTGTTTATTTTAGTCCATGTTTTACCATAGTCAGTTGTTTTATATAGACCGGGAGTATGATCATTGAATTTATATCTTGTTGTTGCGATATACGCCGTCGCTTTATCAAATGGCGATACTTCGATCGCATTTATTAAACATTCCTGTAAACCTGCTGGTGTTACATTTTCCCAATGTGCACCATTGTCTTTTGTTAAATAAACATACCCATCATCACTCCCAGTGTATATCACACCTTTTTCATGCGGAGATTCTATGACATATGCAAGTGTTCCATAATTTTCTGCGCCTACTGCTTCATTCGTATAAGGAACACCTGGCTTGCCCTGTTTTTCTTTTTCATTTCTTGTAAGGTCTGGAGAAACTTCTTTCCATGTTTTTCCCATATCATCGGTGCGCAATAAATATTGTGACCCATGATAAAAAACACCAGGCTCATGTTTACTCCAAATAATTGGCGCATTCCAGTTATAACGATACTTCATGTCTTTTGCATCACGGGTTAAATACTGGATCGGCGCAGCCATAATATTTGTACTTGCTTTTGCTTTTGTATTCAGAACCTCAATAGTGCCCTGGTAACTTCCTCCTAAAACAAATTGCGGATCATCAGGATCAAATGCAAGAAAAGCACTTTCTCCTCCGGCAGAATAAGTCCAGCTAGTATTGTTAATACCTCCACCGCCCGGTTCTCTGCTTGCTATCTTCACTGAACTATTGTCCTGTTGTCCACCATAAATATTATAAGGAAACTGGTTGTCTACATTGATTCGATAGAATTGGGCAGTAGGCTGATTATTTTGACTGCTCCATGTTTTTCCCTGGTTAAATGTTATAGCCGAACCTCCATCATCAGAAATGATCATATTATTGGAGCTCGTTGGATTGATCCAGAGATTATGATAATCTCCATGAGTATTAGAAATATCTTCCCATGTTTTGCCTCCATCAATAGAGCGAAATGCAGAAGCACTCATCACATATAATGTGTTTTCATTTAAAGGATCGGGAAACAATTCAATATAGTACCATGCCCTTTGTATCAAATGATGATCATCTGAAACCTGGTTCCAGCTTTTGCCGGCGTCCTCGGACATATACAAGCCACCCGCTTCTTTTTCAAAATCGCTTTCGATCAAAGCATATACTTTTTCGGAATTAGAACGACATACTGCTATTGACATCTTGCCCATTTCTTTGGGCAATCCTTCATTCATCTTTTCCCAATGCTCTCCGGCATCAGTTGATTTATATAACCCGCTTCCCGGTCCACCGCTAATGACTTTCCATGGCAATCGACCATGTTCCCACATAGCAGCATATAATATTGATGGATTATTCATATCCATTGATATTTCTGCACAACCGGTTTTTTCATCTACATATAAAACATTTTTCCAGGTGATGCCTCCATCAACAGATCTATATATACCTCGTTCTTTTGATTTGCTGTATAATGCCCCCTGTGCAGCCACATAAACAATATTTGGATCTTTAGGGTTAATAACAATACGAGCAATATGCTGCGTAAGATCAAGTCCAATTTTTTTCCATGTTTTCCCCGCATCAGTTGATTTATAAATCCCATCACCTCCACTTGTCATCACACCTCGCACCGCATGTTCGCCCATGCCTACATAAACAATATTCGGGTCACTCTCAGCAACAGCTACGGCACCAACGGAACCAGTTTTAAAAAATCCATCTGAAACATTGCGCCAGGTAATACCCATATCATCAGTCTTCCAAAGACCACCACCTGTGGTCCCCTGGTAATAAACATTTGGGTTACCGACAACGCCTGTTGCACAATTTGACCGGCCACCACGAAATGGGCCGATACATCTCCATTTTACTGGCTTGAAATAACTATTGAGACCAGTTGTGTCTTTTGCCGGTTGTGAGATAGTATTAAATGCAATAAATAGTAAGCCCAATAGCAGGAATTGTTTTGGCATGATGATGATTTATACTGAAATATAAATCTTATTTGTAAAATGGGAGTTTTTCGTGGTCGAGTAGAAAATTGTTCAGCCCTTTTTACAACAAACATTGTGTTAATTTATTATTTTGCCCAACCATTCGGGATCGAAAAAGGTCTGATTATTGTCCACCGTTTTGGAGAAAACCAAAAGTTATGATTAAAACAAATGCCATCTTATTTGCCACATTGTTTGCATTTTGCATTGGTCAAAATGCAGAAGAAAAAAATTACGTGAGAAAGCAGGCTCCCGACCCAGCAATTGTTGATGGGCCATATGTATTATATGTCAACGATTCTGTTTTTGTAAAGTATATCGAAGATAATTCCGGAGCGAAAACGGTAAAAACAGACGGCACTCCCGCTACCATGAAAAATAACATTACTCTACAGGTAAATACTGACGTACCAGGAAAAACATTCACCGTACAATTAAAACAGAAACTTAGTGAAGAGAAATCAGAGTACAAAGGAATAAAAAAAATGCTCGTGATGTCTGATATCGAAGGCAATTTTGGAGCGTTTAGAAAACTATTGCAGGGCAACGGAGTAATTGACGAAAACTTCAACTGGACTTATGGAAAAGACCATCTCGTATTAGTGGGTGATTTTGTGGACAGGGGCACAATGGTTACCGAAGTTTTATGGCTTATTTATTCTTTAGAGGAAAAAGCAAAAGCTGCCGGGGGTTATGTACACTATATATTAGGCAATCATGAGATCATGAACATGAGTGATGAACTTGATTATGTGCAGGAACGTTACATACAACATGCACAATTGATGAACAAGCCCTATATGCAACTGTTCGGGCAGAATTCGGAAATAGGCCGATGGCTGGCAACTAAAAATGTTATTGAAC
>DATHDP010000088.1:0-89341 GCA_035318985.1 Chitinophagaceae bacterium | reverse complement strand
GTGCATGGTCTTATTGATAAAGGAAAAATTCATGCTGGTCAAAAGTTGCTGATAAATGGTGCAGGTGGTGGTGTTGGTACTTTTGGAGTACAGATCGCCAAATTATACGGAATTGAAATAACTGGTGTTGATAGCACAGCTAAACTTGATATGCTGCGTTCAATGGGATTTGATCATGTTATTGATTATACACAGGAAGATTTTACTAAAAATGGTCAGCATTATGACCTGATACTTGATGTTAAGACCAATCGTTCGATGTTCGACTATGCCCGTGCATTATCTCCCAATGGAATTTATGTTACAGTTGGAGGTACTATAAGTAGTCTTCTCAAGGCTTTATTCCTGGGACCGTGGATCTCCGTGATCAATAAAAAGCACATTCGAATTGTTTCGCTGAAGACAAACAAAGATCTGATCTTCATGAACGAGCTTTTCGAAACCGGCAAAGTAAAACCAGTGATAGATGGGCCTTACAAACTAAACGACTTTCATGAAGCATTCAGAATTTTTGATAAAGCAGAACATAAAGGGAAAGTAGTAATAACAATATAAAAGAAAGATATTTGTTTTAAGAATGAGATGCTATGTATACGTTGTCGAACTATCAAAACGAGTGTTCACTGAAAGCACCAGGTTCAGGAATGCTAATCCACAATTTAATGGAGTGCTTCAATGTCTTTACGTAGGTATGACCAGTAAAACTCCGGCAGAAAGATTCAAGCAACATAAAACTGGATATATAAACAAGAAAGGCCATAAGCTATCTGCCAATATTGTGGAGAAATACGGAAGCTATTTACGCCCTAGTCTTTACGATCATATAAATGAAAAACCGATGACCAGGCAGGAAGCTTTGATGATGGAGAAAAAACTTGCTTTGGATTTAAGGAGACAAGGTTATGCGGTCTGGTTCAACTGATCCCATAAGCTGCAAGCAAAAGATTTACGTAATAAGTTTTCAAAAAGGAATAACTCATTCCATACGTTTTAGAGAATATATCAAAAAGCCAATGTTTACTACTGAGGTGGGTTGTTAAATATATCAACAGCACATTTCCAACTTCCATCTGTTTCTTTTCTCCAGATACTATAGCCTCTCCCTGGTATTGATATCTTATTCCCTGTTGTATCATTCATGGTCGTCATATTTTCACCATATAAATAAGCAAGTTTACCATCCGGAGAAAGTTTAACGTCTGACGATTTCCAGCTAATACTGAAACCTGGAATTTTAAACGACTCCTCAACAAATTTCCGTAATGCTTCTTTTCCTCTTACAACCGGTTGGCCAGGCGGTATCACAACTGCATCTTCTGTCCAATAAGAAAGTATCTTGTCAACATCTTTACCTTCGGCTGACAAGGCCGACCATGTGGAATCAGCTTTTATAATAATAGCTTCCTCAGTTTTCAAGTCAACTTTAGCTTCAGTGCAAGCAATAAAAAAAATTGAAATAACTACCGGGAAAAATAGTTTTGTATTCATAACAGGAAATTTAAGAATGAGAAGTGTAGTTGGCAGTATTAAGGTAATGAA
This sequence comes from Chitinophagaceae bacterium, assembly GCA_035318985.1. Taxonomy (GTDB): domain Bacteria; phylum Bacteroidota; class Bacteroidia; order Chitinophagales; family Chitinophagaceae; genus VBAS01. The sequence goes on along the minus strand of DATHDP010000088.1, from coordinate 87,802 downwards.
ATAAAATTTTCAACCAACCATGATCATCCAGTCAGAAAATATATGGGCAATCTAATAACCGGCCTTTACTTCTTTATCTTCCTCGGTACTTATTCCACTCTTATGAAGGATTAGAGTCTCTTTAATAGTGTCGAAGGATAATTCGACCCAACCGTGATATAGTTTTGCATTCTTTTTAACCTGTATAGGAAGAAATTTATGACTTACATTTTTCCAAAGTCCATCCCATGAATTGCCATTAAAAGTTATAATTTTCTCTGCAAGCAGAATGGCAGATATCTCATACCACGTGTATCCAGGGTAAGTTTTGGAAATTGGGTCCATCAGGTTCAGCACCGGGGACTGATCCTGCGCATTATTCAACAGGTTTCTTTCCTGTCCTGAATTAGCATAAAATTGCAAGCGGTCCCTTTGTAAGATCGGATCGCCAAGCAATGTCACATTAAATAAAAGATCATTGTTTCCGTCATTATCAATATCAAGATATTTAAATTGGCCATATCTCACTTCCGCTGAGCGAAGATCATTGTAAATCATTATTGGATGGGTTGGCGAAGGTGGTAAAGGTTCGCTAATAACCGGGTTTACTTTTTTACAACTTAACAGGGCCGTAAAAACAAATAAAATCAAAAAGCCATTCTTCATATAATTATTTTATGATTCAAGTACCTGGGACGCTAAGTTTCTTATAATGGTTATTAAAAAATATTTAATTCCACCAATAGCAATTTCAAATATATCAAAGGTGAAATATGATGACAAACAGAAAGAAAATTTACTTTCTTACAAAAATTTGCATCCACCTACGAAAGTAAGATCCGCGTCATCAGAGTTAAAATAATATTTATTGCACCTCATCCCGGGTAGTGTCAGTTGAAAGCTATTCCTTATCTTTAATGTATATCAAACCAAAAAACCAATCATGAAAATCACATTATCCATTCTTTGCCTATTTTTTATCTTATCCTGCGGACAAGATAAAGCGACAGATAAAACGACTGAAAACAAAGCCGAGCAGGCACCTGCTGCAAGTACAGAACCACAAACTCTCACACCGCTGACCTACCCTGCCCTCTATAGTAATTGGGAGATCGGTAAAAGAGATAACATGAATACTGTATTAAGCTTGTATAAAGCCTGGGATGAATCATCAGTTGATAATATAAAAAATTTATTTGCAGATAGCGTTATCCTGGACTTACCGGGTGGCAGAAGGGTAACATCATCCCGCGACAACATAACCGATGTCTTGATAAAATATCGTAAATCTTTTGCAGAAACATCTAACCAGGTAATATCGATCTACCCAATACTAAATAAAGAAACAAATGATGAATGGGTAGCTGCTCTTCTTTACAATAAATGGTCCTATAAAGATAATAGAAGAGATTCTTCCTTATTCCAGGATCTTTGGAAATTGCAAAATGGAAAAATATATTATATGCTTAGCCTTGAGCAATCTCCCAACCGCACAAATTTAAAACGACTTGAGAAATTGTCTAAAGACATTAAATAAAGATCAATAGTTGTAATCATAAAAAAAACAGGGCCTGTACAGGTCCTGTTTTTTTTAGTGTGTTCTTTTTTAGTCAATGAGTGAGATATTTGAAGTTAGGACAAAAAAAAGTCCCGCAATAGCAGGACCTTATTAAGAAGAAAATTTTGATCACATTGCCGTATCACTACCAGCATTTGTCAATGCATTTCTAAGAATCGCTCTTTTAACAGCTCTTCTTACAATCGCTTTTTTAAGAACCCTTCTTTTAACTGCTTTTTTTGCGACTGCTCTTTTAACAGCTTTCCTTTTAACTGCCTTTCTTACTACTGCTCTTTTAACAGCTTTTCTTTTAACTGCTTTTCTTGCTACTGCTCTTTTAACAGCTTTTCTTTTAACTGCTTTTTTAACAGCTCTTCTTCTAAGACCTTTTTTCGCAACCGCTTTTTTAGCAGCTCTTCTTCTTGTTGCCATGTTTTTTTGTTTAATGGTTAATAAATAAGCAAACGTGTACTCCAAGTTAGGGTATTTTATTCGTGACATCAAAATTTTATGTGCAGAAACATCTATTTAACATGTGCAGATCATAGAAAGATTTCCATTAACACGACATCTTTGTTATAAAGTATCTGTAGAAAAAGAAGAATGAAACTAACAGAACATTGCTCCATTTATGTTCATTAATATAATATGAAAATGTAGTCACGTCCCTATATCATTGGGACATGACAACATTTAAATTTACTCTTACAGTTTTATTTATAATAGTTAACTTAAGGTTTCAATTAATTTTGCTTGATCAACTATACTAAGATCTTGAAGCGGATAATTTTGATATTGTTGTACGGTATTTGTTTCTTCTTTGTTTTCATTTCCTGTAAAAAAACAGAGGAGAAAAAAGAGTTATGGGCTCCAATTATTGATTTTTTTTCGCCTGATAGTACTCACTATCCTGGCAATAAAAAATTCCCATTTCCGGATTCTTTACGATTTGTATCATTGGAAAGTTTTTTTTCCAACCAGGATAAAAAACCGATACTCACCGACTCCACTATTATATTCTTTGATAATTACAGAGTAAACGGTCAAAAATTTTGCTGTAAAAAAGATACGCTTGAATTTTTTATCGATAGTATAAAAGGCAAAAAATACATGTTTGTCATTGGAGAATATATATCAGCTCTTCAAAGTAACAATAACACGGATACTAATTTGCGAATAAGAAAAACCCCTGACTCAATTTCTTTGTGGGGTATTCAATTAAATGTTGCCTATCCCATTTCAAAGTTCAAAGGTGAGTATGAAAAACTAGGGGCCAAATTTGTAGAAATAGATCCAAGAAATGATGAAATTTCCAGGCAAAAATGGAATGAGAATGACTCGATACTGGTTGAAACCATTCAGTTCAATAATTCAACTGACAAAATTATTACAGCTGTCCAGAAAGAAGTGACTGAAAATGAAATGAATTCAATCATTGAGCAACTGAAAAATAAATTTCCAACTATAAGATACGAAGAAGCAATTCAAAGAGACATCGACGGCAAGCCGTTTAAAGTTATCAGGATGTCTTTCCAGGGAATCTCGGTCTCCTTTAAACAGAATGAGGAAAATGAATATTCTTTTATGATAACGGACTATTATGAAACATTAAAACTTATATTAAATAACGCTGGTGTAGGATATATTTTCACGGATGAAGTAAAAATTTATTAAGAGTATCTCTCGTTGTTTTTTTGGCAGGTAAAAAACTCTCTTTTCTTTTTCTTAATTTTATAAACAGAAGTGGTTAATTTTTAACCTGGATCTAATGGAGTTCATAGATTATTACAAAGCGCTGGGAGTTGATAAAAACGCAACGCAGGAAGATATTAAAAAAGCCTATCGTAAACTCGCCAGACAATATCATCCCGATCTTAATCCAAATGATAAGGAAGCTCACAAAAAATTCCAGCAGCTCAATGAGGCCAATGAAGTATTGAATGATCCTGAAAAAAGAAAAAAATATGATCAGTATGGAAAAGACTGGCAGCATGCTGATCATTTTGAACAGGCAAGACAATCACAGCAACAAAGTACCGGCAAAGAAAAATTTTCCGGTGATTTTAGCGAAGGTGGGTTCTCTGATTTTTTTGCATCCATGTTTGGCGACATGGGCGGCGGTGGTTTCCGGCAACGACAGACAAAATTTCGTGGTGAAGATTATCAGGCTGAGCTGCAATTGAATCTTACTGATGTTTACAAAACTCATCAGCAGGTACTAACGGTTAACAATAAAAGTATTCGCATCACTATTCCGGCCGGAGTTGAAAACGGTCAGAGAATAAAGATAAAGGGACATGGTGGACCGGGCATTAATGGTGGTCCAAATGGAGACCTGTATATCAGTTTCCAAATTATTAATACTACAAATTTCAGAAGAGATGGTAATGATCTTCACACTACTATTGATATTGACTTGTATACAGCAGTATTAGGTGGAGAAATCATTATTGATACTCTTGATGGGAAAGTAAAACTAAAAGTAAACCCAGAAACACAAAATGGAAGCAAGATAAAATTAAAGGGAAAAGGATTTCCCTTGTATAAAAAAGAAGGTGAGTTTGGTGATCTCGTTATTACATTTCAAATAAAAATACCAACAAGCCTGACAGATAAACAAAAAGAACTGTTTGAACAGTTGTCAAAATTATCATCTTAAAAAATAATTTACAATGGAATCAGCAGACATGATCGTACTCGATGAGTTTTGTACCAATCACCAGGTCGAGGTGTCATTTGTCCGGACTCTTGAAGAACATGGATTAATAGAAACTATCATTATAAATGAGACATTGTGCATACAAGAAAATGAATTGCCAAAGCTGGAACAGATCGTACGGCTTCACCAGGAATTAAATATAAATTCCGAGGGAATTGATGCTATTATTAATTTGCTTAAGCGAATTGAAAATATGCAAAATGAAATTACCGAACTTAGGAATAAGCTGAATTTCCATGAAGAAAATCAATAGAACAACATAATAAATGAACATCATACCAATTATTAGATGTAAGGATATTGATAGATCCATAGTCTTTTATACCCAGGTATTGGATTTTGAAGTATTAAATCCCGAGGAAGAGTTTCCATATAGATTGCTTATAAGAGAAGGCGCCAGGTTGGATATTTCAAGTCTTGATGGAGCTATTGACTCCTGTGTATATATTGAAGTTGAAAATGTAGACGACCTATTTAAAAAATTTGTTCAAAGAGGTTTAAACATTTCTTCAGATAAATCGGGAGTACATGGCGGCCCCATTGATCAAACCTGGGGCATGAGAGAATTTTATGTAGAAGATCCTGATCGCAATACATTAAGATTTGGTCAGGAAATTAAGGGACAAATATTTTCCACCTAAAAGGATGAACCTCACTCCGGCCAAAGCAAAAATGGCAAAGCATGTGAAAGGGATTTGCAAAACTCTTTTGATCCTCCCAGACCTGTTACAATGATAAACTTTCTATTTTTTATTAGGAGTTATACGATTTTTGAAAATATCCGTTGTCATTGAAACAATAATAGCTACCCCATCTATGTTTCAAAGTTGGAAGAGTTAGAATGCTCTGTTTTTAATCTCCGTACTCCTTTTGAATGGCGCCTCATGTAGGTGCCCGCGACCTCCGCCCCCTTGAAAACCTGACGTAAACCATTTTTGAAAACAAAAATTCAGGTTATGAAAAAAATCAACACCTTACTTCACAATGTGGATGTACAGGGCAAACTGGTTACTGCAACTATTTTTGCTGTGATCATTGTCGTAAGCATTATCACCTGGGGTAAATAATTTTTACCCTGTGAATTAATTAAGCACTGGATCGCAATGATGATCCAAACAAAACATTGCCCCTTACACAGGGGCATTTTATTTTTTACTATTCTTCAATCTGCTTAGTACTTGTTATGATTATAAGCTATCAATAACATCTTTATAACCTCTGCCAATTGGGATTGACACTCCGTTAACTTCAACGGCTTCGGCCGTATAAGATTCGATCTTGCTTATTGATACTATAAATGAACGATGAATACGTTTGAAAAGATTTGCCGGTAAAAGAGATTCTATTTCATGCGTACTCATTTTTGAGATGTATTCTTTTTTTGTTGTAACGATCTTAATATACTCCCGCTGGCTTTCTATATAAAGAATCTCTGAGAATAATATCTTTACCTTCTTTTTTTGCACATTCAAAAAAAGATGATCCTTTACTTCAGGTTCGCCGATCGATCTATGTTTTTCTGTTTGGGTCGTTTTTATCTTTGTAACTGCTACTAAAAAACGTTCGAATTCAAATGGCTTGAGTAAATAATCAATAACATTTAAATTAAATCCTTCCACTGCATATTGATGATAAGCAGTGGTAATAATTACCGCAGGCGGGCTTGTAAGCGTTTTCAAAAATGCCATGCCTTTTAACTTAGGCAAATGAATGTCTAAAAAAATGAGGTCGACAGCATTACTGCGTAGATAATCGGTAGCAAGAATCGCATCCTTAAATGAGTCCTGCAGTTCAAGAAAGGGCACCTGTGATATATAATCCGTCAAAACTTTTACAGCTAGTGGTTCATCTTCTACTATAATACATTTTATTTTAGACATGGCTAGCCAAATTAATTTTTAAAGTAGCCGTAAAAGCGGATACATTTTGCTGAACATCCAGGTTATACTCTTTATAAAGCAATTCCAATTGGCGCCTCAGATTGGAGAGCCCGATATTATCTTTTACATTCTTATCTGTAGGAGAATCCCCGGTAGAATTTTTTACAACAAACATTAATTGCCTTTTATTAATGGAAAGATGAATATCAACAAACGGCTGATTTCTTGTTTCAGAAACACCGTGTTTGAAAGCGTTTTCAACCAGCGGCATAAGCAATAGAGGTGGCATTGCTTGTTTCATATCTTCTATGTCATAATTAAAATTGATACGCAATGAATCATCGTAACGCAACTTCTCAAGTGCAATATAATCACCGATTATTTTTATTTCCTGGTCGATCGCAATGTAACTTCCCCCCGTTTCATAAAGCATAAAACGCAGGATCTTGGATAACCGTAGGATCGATTCAGGAGCAAGATCAGATTTATCTCTTGCCAGTGAATAAATATTATTTAGCGTATTAAATAAGAAGTGCGGATTAGTTTGGGATTTTAAATAGTTCAATTCGGCTTCTTTTTTTTCAATTGCTAGCTGTTGCGTTGCCTGTTTTAAGGTAATATTATTATATACAAGCTTCGATATGCCAAAAAAGAAAGCCGAGCCCACACTATACCCCATCTGGCTTTCAACAATTTGTTTAGCCTCAGTGACCTTGATTAAAGGTGTATAGATATGTAATGCTAACCCGAGATCTCGCCAACCATACATACCATATGACCACAATATCATATAGATGAACAAAGCAGGAATAGCAAGCAGAATATTGAAAATAATTGTTTGTCTTTTCCTGAATACAAAAGGAATGGCGTACTCGAGAAAAGTATAATTCAATATGATCAGGTAAGGAAACCGCCACAGGTTATTCAAAAGCGCAAAGAAAAAACTTCCCGGGTATTGGTGTGAGTCCCCAAGAACCCAGAAAAAAATATATACCAGCCCAACCCATAAATAAAATTTGACCAGCTTTATATCAAATGATCGTTTCATCGCACTATTATAAAGATAAATATCGGTAAATCTTCCTCCTTTCACTCTATTGTCTATAGAATTGATTGTATGTTAAACGAATGACCGAAGAAAGTCAATCAATTTTTTGAAACATAAAGAGCATGATCCCATGGAAATCAACTTTTCAATGACAGTCGACATTCATAACGCTCCAATTTTTCCATTGTTCAGTGCAATTTAACTCCACTGGATTTACGAAACCAAGTTGTTTGTATACCAAAGCCTGTTGTTTGTTGACCGAGCCTTCAACTGTCTTTTTTAATCAGATATTCTTGCAGAAGAATCCTATTTGCTTAAAGCAAACATTGTAAAATCACTTTTAAATAGAAACATTAAATCAAACATTTATTATGAAACAGGTTATTCTTTCTATCGTGATCACTCTTTCTTCAATAGTCGTAATGGCTCAAATGAATTCACTGCATCGGTCAACTAATTATGAAGCCGCTAATTGGAAAACATGGTTATTAGATAATCCACAGAAAATAATAACTGTCGCTCCGCCTCCTGATGCACAAACAAAAGCTGAATTACAATTTATCAAACAAGAAATGACTAAGCTTGATGAAATAAAGTTAATGGAAATAAAATACTGGAATGCGGGTGCCCCTTCTTACCGATGGAATCAAATTGTATTAGGGTTAATGTCGCAAAAACAAGAAGTACTACTTCGCATGCCGGCCTCATGGATGAATATTGCTATTTACGATGCAACGATATTAGCATGGAAAGAAAAGGCAAAGTATAAAAGGAAACGTCCAAATGAACTGGATCCCTCTGTAAAACCTGTTATTAATGCTCCATTGACTTTTTCATATCCATGCGAACATTCAGTAACAGCCGCAGCGGCTGCATATATACTTGTTTACTTCTTTCCTGAAAAAACAGATTCAATTATGCAGATGGCTCATGCTGCTTCACAATCACGGATCAATGCAGGAGTACAATTTCAAAGTGATGTTGATGCCGGTTGGAAACTTGGCGAACAAGTGGCAAAGGAAATTATAGAAAAAGCAAAGAAGGATGGATCAGCGATAAAATGGGATGGTAATATGAACAAGGATCCAAAAAAATGGACGGGTGCTTACCCGATGGGAATAACCCTTCCCTTATTTACCCCAATAGTTATACGTTCAGCCGATCAGTTCAGGCTACCACCTCCACCCGATTTTAAAAATGATATGAACGAGTTAAAGAATTTTAAACAAAATTTCAATTCCCGTTCCCTGGCGTATTACTGGGCAAGCCATGGACCTGAAGTATGGAATGACCTGGCAAGTCAAAAAATGTTTGAATACCGCATGAGTGATGATGCGCCAGCAGTTTCACGTGTATACACTGTATTAAATGTAGCTTATCATGATGCTGTGATCGCAATCTTTGATTCGAAATATGCATATTGGGGGATCAGACCAGTTCAATGCGACACTACATATAAGCCCCTCATAACAACTCCACCATTCCCAGGTTATCCATCTGGCCATGCAGGAGGCGCGGGAACAACAGCCGCCGTTATGGAATATTTTTTCCCTGCAGATGCAAAGCTATTTTGGCAAATGGCCCAGGATTGTGCAGATTCAAGATTTTATGCAGGAATTCATTTTCGCACAGATAATGAAGCAGCGCTTAGGATGGGGAAAGAACTCGGAAAATATGTTGTGGAAACCTGGATGAAGAAATAAACATTTCTAAAATATGTTCCCGGTGCGTATTAAAGAATTCCTGGACAAATAAAGATTAACAGGAAAAGCCACTCCGAAAATCGAAGTGGCTTTATAAGTCTAGGTTTTCTTCTTTAATTAAAAGTTTCTGTCACGGGTGTTTCTTCCATTATGATCATCTCTTTGATCTACGCCGTTATGATCATCCCAACCCCTGTTGTCATTACCGTTTCTGTCATTACGACCAAACCTGTCTTCGGTAATTGTAAGTTGGCCAAACTGGCTAATGGTGATTTTCACATCATTATTTCTGAGTTGGAAGGCCTTGCTTACAACCAACCGCTTTTTTTGGAATATTGAGAATCCCCGATTGCTGCTCATGTCATACACTTGTATAGTATGACGGCCATTGCGGAGGTTGTCAATATTCAACATCCTGTTGTTACTGTAATAAGTTCTGCCATCAACCACAATTTCATATTTTTTCATCGAAATAATGGTTACATCAGGTGTTCTGTCAGCAGCAAAAACAGCTGCAGTGAGAACTAAGCCCAAACACATTGTAAAGATCTTTTTCATTTTATTAAATTTTATTGTTTTTGTCTTGCATTGCAACCGGAGCCTGCAAAACCATTTTATTATTTCCGGTTGCTTACTATTATTCAAAGCAGATGCCATTGTGCCAAAAAACAGATAAGGAATCGTTAATGCGATTGTTATTTAAGGTTAATGAAAATTGGAGAAAGTTAACTGCATAATGACTTTGTCTTCCTGTTAAAATAAATTTGGCAATTTGAAATAGTATTTAGATATTTGTCTAAATATACAATCATTGAATTAAAAGATATGAATAATGTATTTAAAGCCCTGAATGACCCTACCCGGCGTGAGATATTAGAATTGCTCCGCAAAAAGGATATGACAGCCGGAGAGATAGTAGAAAAATTCCGTATCTCCGGCCCGAGCATATCACATCACCTGGATCTGTTGAAACAGGCCAAATTGGTGATCGCTGAAAAAGAAGGACAGTTTATTTACTATTCTCTAAATACAACTGTTGTAGATGAGATCATGACATGGTTACTTCAATTCAAATCAAAAAAGAAATAATTATGGATAAGTTTATGAAAAAGATCGTTTGGTTATTCATCATAGCTCCTGCTATTTACTTAGCTATTGTTTGGAATACGCTTCCAGAAACAATAGCAATGCATTTTAATTTAAAAGGTGATATTGACCGTTATGGCAGTAAAAATGAGCTGACCACTATGATAATGATCTTAATAGCAGTGAATGCAGTCGTTTATTTATTATTACCTCAAGTTTATAGGATTGATCCCAAAAGATACGCAGCGGAAAATAAAGGCAGGTTATTTCGGATTGCCTTTGCTGTTGCTGTATTCACTGCCGCGGTTCTTTGCCTGATCATTTACAGCAGCATTCATGGAAATATAAAATTCAGTATGAGGTTTATCCTGGCAGGCGTAGGATTGATGCTTGCAGTTGTTGGTAATTATATTTATAACATAAAACCCAATTACTTTGCGGGCATTCGTTTACCATGGACGCTAAATGATGATGAAAATTGGAAAAGGACACATTTGTTAGGAGGAAAGTTACTTTTTGGAGGTGGCCTGCTTATCGCAGTGATCTGCCTTTTTGCTCCTTTCACGTTTTCGATGATCACATTATTTGTAGTACTCTCAGTAGTGATCCTCATTACATGTATTTATTCATATCGCTTGTATAAAAAACTAAATGTTCATAGCTAATATTGGTAAGTTTCAGATTTCATTGATTTACTTCATTGTATTATCCTCACCTTTGACCGTTTATATTAATAAATATCATCTGATTTTAAAGCCGTATCTTCACCAACTATCCGCGGAAAAAAGTAGTTTTTATTTTTTTACTTCGAAAAGCTTCTTTACAGATGCGGTCATTTTAAACTAAAAAGAAATATACATGAGTGAATCATGGAATAAAAAAGAAAGAGAAAAAAAGAAACAGAAAGAAAGAAAAGATAAGGCTGAAAAAATGCAAGATCGAAAAGAAAATGCAAAGAAGGGCAACTTCGATGACATGATCGCTTATCTTGATGAAAATGGAAATTTAAGTTCTACCCCACCCGATCCAAGAAAAAGAGTTGAAGTAAAACTGGAAGATATTCAGATCGGCGTTCCCGAATATGTACCTCCAACCGAAGAAGAGCTTACACACAAAGGAAAAGTGACTTTCTTTAATAATGAAAAAGGATTTGGCTTTATTAAAGACCTGCAATCACAACAAAGTCTTTTTGTGCATGCTAATAATCTTACTGCGCCAATAAAAGAAAATGATAAAGTAAGTTTTGAAATAGAAATGGGACAGCGTGGCCCAATGGCTGTCAATGTTAAGATCATTAACTGATCAATCTCATAATTGTAATTGTCATTAACTCCTTTTAGGTTATAACAAATAAACTATAAAGTCTGGTTTATTAATCGTAGCTTTGTTGTTCTTGATGTTAGTGCTCTCCCTTCTGGTGTAGTTTAATTTCTCCCCCAAAAAGCAGTGAAGCTTTAACGTAAGGCAGGTAAAGTATCATTTAACTATTGATAGCCTTACCACATTTTTAAATAAAATATTTTTTTAGTGTCATTTAACGATTTACAGCTCATTGAGCCTGTATTACAGGCCCTTGGCAAAGAAGGATACACCAATCCTACCCCAATACAGGAGAAATCTATCCCTGTCATTTTACAAAAAAGAGATCTGCTTGGTTGTGCACAAACAGGCACTGGCAAAACAGCTGCTTTTGTTCTACCTATACTTCAATTGATGTATGAAGGGAAACAAAATGCCGAACAACCAGATCATAAAATAAAAGCACTCATACTTACTCCAACAAGAGAGTTAGCAATACAAATTGGCGAGAGCATCCGTGCTTATGGTCATTACTTGCCTTTACGTCATCATGTAATTTTTGGTGGTGTTTCTCAACATAGCCAGGTGCAGGCAATTCGTCGTGGTGTTGATATCCTGGTAGCAACACCGGGTCGCTTACTCGATCTGATGCAACAAGGTTATATTACTTTAAGAGATATTCAATTCTTCGTACTTGATGAGGCAGACAGAATGCTCGATATGGGTTTTGTGCATGATGTAAAACGCATCATCACAAAATTACCTTCAAAAAGGCAAACACTTTTTTTCTCAGCTACTATGCCAAATGAAATAAAGCAATTGGCTGCAATGCTTTTAAATAACCCTGTAAAGGTGGAAGTAACGCCGCCTGCGACAACGGTTGACATGATCCAGCAATCTATTTATTATACAGAAAAGCATAACAAACCATCTTTGCTGGTGCATTTATTAAAAGATGAAGCAATAGAAACAGCATTAGTGTTTATGCAAATGAAACATTCGGCAGATAAACTTGCCCGCATGCTAAACAATAATGGCATTCGTACGGAAGCTATTCACGGCAATAAAGCACAATCGGCAAGGCAAAAAGCGTTGGAGAATTTCAAAAACAAACGTACACGTGTGTTAGTTGCTACAGACATTGCCGCCCGTGGTATTGATATTGATGAGCTGACGCATGTTATCAATTTCGAATTGCCAAATGTTCCGGAAACTTATGTTCATAGAATTGGAAGAACTGGTCGTGCAGGTGCAAAAGGTGTGGCAATTTCTTTTTGTGACTGGAGTGAAAAAATATTCTTAAGTGATATACAAAAGCTGATCAGGAAAACTATCCCGGTGGTAAAGGCACATTCATTTGATGCTCCGGGCATGCATGATGTTGTTCAATCAACTAATTCTTTTTACGGAACCAGCAGCAGAAATTCAAGAACGAAAAAAAGCAGGGCTTTTACACAAAGAGGCTGATCGTTTTTAAACAGGTTCTTTTTCCGTAGCAACTGTACTATTCCTGATGGTCAGTTGATAACTTGAATTCACGGAAAACTCGAATTGCTTATTCTTCAGCATTGCTCCTGTCTGTTCATTTTCCTGTAGCACCACGATCAAGTCTTTAGCAAGTTGTGTATTATTGGCGTCATAATTAGTACGGCCATTATTTAGCTGAAGACTTGAAAAAGTAAGCTTGGTCTTTTTGCCTCCTGTTGCCCGTTGAAAATCGGTGAAGTTCATATCCAATACCTGCTGCTCGCCTTTTTCAGAACGCTTCATCAGTAAAATGATAACAGGTAGATATTTTTTCCAGGTTTGTAAGAACATAAATACTGCTTTACTTATTTAAAATTGGTCAATTGTTCTTCTGTAAGTCGTGTAAACGATAGCCCGTTAAATATGCGGGCAAGATCCATATTTTTTGTTTTGCGCCACTCATCAATTTTTGCATGACTAACAATGCGCCATAAATTTTTCAATTTTAATTCACCATAATCCTGAGTCCTGATGAAAACTCCTGTTACGGTACTGCGTTCTTTAAAATGAATATTAATTGTTGAGTCCTCTCTTCCTTTACCTTCCACAAACTTTTCGATCATTTCTGTAGTCATATTTAATTAATTTTATTTTTATAAACCCAGGCTTTGTTCTCCAGTTAATTTAATAGTTAATAAAGTCTTGAAGTCGGGATTTAAAACATAACTGTTCATATAAAACCTATATTTTAAAAGCACTTGAGAAAAAGCAGGTGTAAAGAATAAATCCGAGGGAAATTGATTGTTCACTACAAGTCTGTAAAACTCAAATTAACGTGTCAAAGATAGTCATTATCACCCATAACCTTCATTTTATTTTACAGTGAACCTATGAATGTATAAACAATTTAACCACCAGCTATTTAACCCTAAGCTCGACTCATAACATGATTTTTTGTCGAGACTTTGTAGCAAAAATTCATAGCTTATTTGAATTGTATAATCTCTTTACTTTTCTGTGACTTTCTGAATGATAGACAGGAAAAAAGGTGGGATGAAAATTATCCATATTTGCACATATATCATTAGAGCAAAAAATTTATGGGCAATAATTCCTGTAAGATTTTATGATTTTTTGCAAGTGAATCATACAAGTGCAAAGAATCAACCCACTGCCTGGTGAATGAACTAACAATTGTATTATTTTTTTCGCCAGATTTTTAAAAGAGACATGCTGGTTTTCATCAAAAATTATTGTAGCAACGCCATTAGTATTGCATCACGCATCTCTCCTGCTTTTGCTGAAAGCTTGCTGTCAATAAAACAGCCGATATTGGTTGCCATGAAAACATAAACTTTATGTGAAGGGATATATAGCAATCCGCAACCTGCGCCAATACCACCGCCACCGTGTCCGTAAGCTGGAAGACCACCCAGGTCAAAATAGATCATTCCCATACTATATCTTTTATTTCCTTTTTCATCTTTTACAAATTCCATCAGGTCCTTCATAGATACTTCATTCAATAATTTTCCTTCCATTAATCCTTTTAAATATTTTACAGCATCTGTAGTTGTACATACTATCCCATCATCTCCTTTAGAACAAGCAACTGTCATTTGCTGAAATGGAGTCGCATTGACCGCAATACCATTATTAAAAACATCCCAATATGATTGTGGAAGTGCTAAGCCTTTGAGATAGTTAAGATCTTTGCCGTAATAACTACTGTTTAATCCAAGTGGTTTGAAAATATTCTTTTTGATATAAGCCGCATGATCTCCGGTTATTGCATCCCCTATCAATGACAACAATAAATAATTCGTGTTTGTGTATTTATATTTTGAACCGGGTGTAAATTGAAAATCGATCCCATTAATTCCTTTTAAACAATCCTCAGATGAAAAATTTTGCAATGGGTGAAGGATCACATACGAAACAAACCCAGGAGCTTCGTTATACTCCGGTATACCGGAAGTATGATTGAGCAACATTCTAATTGTAACAGAGCTTGCATTTTTAATATACTTACTATATTTCGACGGCAGGTACTTTGTCATTGGTGCATCAAGGTCTATTTTACCTTCTTCCTTTAACTGCAATATTTCAACGGCCATATAACTTTTAGAAACGCTTTGTAAGTATTGTAAATGGCAATTGGTCATAGGCAATTTTTTCTCCAGGTCAGCATAACCCTGTGCCCCGGTCCACCAGCCTTCCGTTTCGGAATAAACCGCTACTGAAGCGCCGGGTAGCATATTATGAGTATAGTATTTTAAAATAGAATCAAGCGCCTTGGCTTTTGAATAGGCGCCATTAATAGTTACCTCTGGCTTACAATTTTCTGTGGTCTGGCCAAATGTGGAAAGCACATAAACTGTGATCAATCCCAAAATCAATATTTTTTTCATTTTATTTTTTTTACAAAACAACAACACAGCGGCATGGTAAACCAAATAAAGCTCCCGGTATTAAGACAGGATGTATCAAAATTTACTTTGAATTGCTACCATTATTTGGCTAAAAATTACGTTTGGGCTTGAAGTGTAGCAAAAGCCGGAATGAAATGCCATTAAAACTATCATTCCTCAATCAATTTCAAACCAATTTTTAAAAGAAACGGCTTTTGTGCGGCTGACGGCAATTGATGAAGGAAGGTTTTCGGAGGCATTCACCAGCACATCTATTTTACCGCTGCCAGTTCTTTTAAAACCGGTCACTACTTTGCGGTGAAGAATGTATTGCCGGTTGAGGCGGAAAAATAATTCTTCAGGCAGTGTAGTTTCAATTTTATCCAACGAACGGTCAGGGAAATATTTTTTATTCTCTTTGGTAAGTAAAATTGTGTACCCTTCTTCCGCATAAAAGCCAAGTATATCGTCAAAAGGCAATAACAGATTTTGATTACCATGTTTTACGGTGAATCCTCCTGCTCTAAATTTTTTCTCTTCTAGCCGCTTCTGTTCTGATTCCCGCCATTCATTATAATAATGCATCCCTATATAGACACCATTTATAACAAAAAACCAGATAACGATTATGAAAATGTCAAAGAAATAAAAATTAGCAAGTGCCGGTCTGCCACGAAGGATCCAACTTACCAATTCGGTTAATAAAATTATAACCAGCATCCCGGTAATGGTTGTCAGTAGTAACTGAACAAGAATTCTTTTTAGCGGCCTGTTACCATATGGAAGTTTTTTATCTAAATAAATAATGATGCTTCGCACTGCCCACCATGCCAGCCATCCTTGTGTGGTATCAATGGCATAAGTATAAACAAGAAACCAGTTAAACTTAATATTAGACCATGTGAGATAATAATTGAATGCACTGATAAATGCTATTGCAACCAGGAAAAATTTTACATCATTATATTTTTGATGGCGGATCATAACCTGAAACACCAGATATTTATACCAATATATTCTTTTATAACTTTATCGAAATACATTTTATGAAATTTCTTTCCCTACAGCCATTCGTTCCTTCGGGAAAAGATTTTGAAGCCTCCAAAGAGTTTTTTCAGCAATTGGGATTTACTATTAATTGGGATGCCGGCGATTATGTTGGCTTTGAAAAAGATGGATGCAAATTCGTTTTACAAAAATTCGACAATAAAGATTTTGCAGAAAATTTTATGATCACTGTTGGAGTAACTAATGTGGATGAATTTAGAAAAGGAGTGATCGAGAAAGAACTCCCGAAAAAATTTGGAATTCGAATTGGTGAAGCATCTGATCAGCCTTATGGAAGAGAAGTAAATATTATTGACATTGCAGGTGTTTGCTGGCATTTTGTTCAACAGGCTTAGGATCTACTAATAAGAAACAGGATATTCATCAATTGAATATCCTGTTTGACCACACTTTAATCAACACTAATTTATATTTTAATTAACCGTTGCATTGATTTGCCCCCGAATTTCTCCCGAAGGAAAAGTTGTTGAACTAATTGTGAAATAAGTATTGTTTGCAAGCAATGCTATCTCCTGCGCATCTGTAAGTGTTATATTTCCACTTGCACTACCACTTGCTCCCGGAGTTGTAATTGACAAAGGGAACAATAATGATGCATTGACACCTGCACTAGCAGGTCCGTACACCTGTACTAAACCAGCTGTGGCTGATAAATTGCTCCAGCTAATATTATATTGCCAAACATTGGTTCTCGCATTATATGTTCCACTAAGAGTACCAGTGCTTGTACTGGTAGTTGATGGATTCATTTGTGAACCGTTCGCATTCGCAGTAGTAGTGTAAGTTTGATCATTCATGTCATCATCTTCTTTATCGCAGGAGACAAACAGAGTTGAAACTACCAACGCCGTACTTACAAACAATTGCAAAGGCCTAAAGAAATTCATTTTCATAGTTAAAATTTTAGATTAAAAAATAATGTCTTCTCACTCAATCAAAAACATTACCAAAAAAATCTATTGTGGAAAATGAATTTTGTAATGAAACTAGAAATAATTCCATTGTTTTGACATACATCTTGCATCAATCGGTAGAAAATTTATAAAAGAAATATTTAGGAAATTAAATCCTCATTATTCTATCATCTGTAAAAAAATAAGCTGGTTATAACTTTATTGCATCGACGGGTTTGCCTAAGATCTTCATTGATATTTTATCAAGATCTTCTTTTGTTCCCCTTAAATGAATAGTTCGATGAATATGTTGTATGGATTTTCCTGGCGCTAATGCAGCAGCGGGTGATGAACTTTCAATTTCATAAAACTTCCCCATTTGCTCTCCACTAATTTCGCCATCATTGTAAGCATTTACTGCATCACCTGAAAAAGGATCAGCTTGTAATTTCCATAATGAGTTTACATAATCAGTTGCTCCGGCAGGCAATGTAAATTGGGCGATGGTTAAAACATTATTTACTGCATCATAACTTGCAACAAAAGGCAATGCTCTTTTAGGCGACACTCCAATTTTGCTCCGTTGAACAGCATCCGCCTTAAATAATATCAATCCGCTATCGACTTTCAACCTGTCAGCAGGTACTTTCCCAAAATAATCATCGGTTACAATTTTACCGAGACCAGATGAATCACCTTGTTTGTAAGGAACTGCAACCGTAGTTTGATGTGATGCGTTCAACATACTTAATATCCAAATAGAAAGCATTCCTGTCTTTTTATCCCATGCAGTTGTTCCTTTATTTGTAATGGTATTATCTGATTCAAATGCGACCACTTGCACATTTTCAGGAATGGCGATGCCTAATGTAGTATTGATCGAAACTTTATCTAATAAACGAATAGTGCGATCAACAGTCAGATCAAATTTAAATCCTGAATAATTTTCAAGATGCATTTCCTTTTTAAATGCAGCACCATACTTTGTTGATGAAACTAATTCAAAAGGCTCTGTATCGATCTCTTTTGGCACAAACCAGTTGGCAAACTTAAACTCCACTCCTTTCTTAAAATAAATGGAAAACTGCCCTCCTTCAGGGCCAAGCCAAAATCGTTCTTCGCCACCAAATGCATTCATATGTTCAGCAGTTTTTCCGGATGAAATAAGTCCGTGATTGACCCAACCAAAACTAATTCCCTTATTCCCTTCCGTTGTACTTGTCATTACCCGTCCCTGGTAGGCAGGTGCAATAATGATTTGTGCACCGGTGCTGTCACCAAGTACAACAAGATCTTTATGATATTGCTGTAGAAAATTAAGATCATATCCAAATGTTCCATCCATGAATTTTGAAGCGGTATCGGCTTTGCCTTCCGTGTTTTCTTCATCAGAATTACAGGCTGCAAGTACAACCATAGAAATGCTTATTAAATATTTTTTCATATCATCTGTAAAATACTGATAATATAATTACGTCTTACTCGTAATATTGAATTCTCAAGTGAATAATTTTTTCCGCAATGTATTTGGTAAATTTGTGACCTATTGACTTCGTAGCTCAGTTGGTAGAGCAGCTGACTCTTAATCAGCGGGCCGAGAGTTCGAGTCTCTCCGGGGTCACTTTGATCATTACTTGGGCTTCCAGGTATCTATCCGTAATTTTTCAAGCTCTGCAAGTACACAAGTTGTAAGCTTTATAATTTTCTCCTGGTCTTCCGGCCGGAGTGTTATGATCTTTTTATTATTACCGGTATCTGTAAATTGTAAGGTCGCAATTTTCTTTTGCGAAAGATTAGTAAGGTTTACATTTAAGTTTTGCTGGTTGGGAAAAATAAAATGAAAATACCCTTTGCAATTTGTGGTGCCCCCATTTTTAAAATTCCCTTTTTGCTTGGTGTCATAAGCTATTACCACTCTCGAATAATCATTAAAACACATCGTTGAGTTATCCAATGCAAAAAAATAATCCACTTCTTTCTTATCTGCTGATATTGACAACAAAAATTTATCGTTGCCTGCTCCCAAAGAAATAAACCCAGTTGTTAACCTTGGATCCTGGTTAAACCTGTCCTTCTCATTTTTCAATGTGCAATCCTGTGCATTACTAAAATAGGGTAAGAGAACAAATAGAAAAGATAAATATTTCATATGCATGATTAGCTGTAAAAATACATATTCCCGCCCCTGTTTTACAGGTCATCATGTTAAAAAACAGGAAATATTCTATTGTCTAAAACTTTATGCCGTGGCTGTCGGCACTCCCGGCAATGTGCAAGGCAAAAGCAGCCAGCGCCGTATCCTTTAAAATATTAATTAAGGCATTAACTCTTGTCTCATCTGCACTTGCATTCATGTAAATTTCCCTGTGAAAAACAAAAGCGAAGATCAACAACATCAATGCAAGCAGATAAGCCGCGATCTTTACATACTTATTAAGGACAAAAGAGATCGCTGCAAGTATAAAAGCGACTCCAACAATTCTAACCCATAAAATGGGGTTAGGGATGTTGTTGGGAATATATGCATATTCCATCATTGCCTTTGGGTTTTTTAAATGATAATATCCAAAGATGATCATGACAATAGAAAGAATATAAATGGCTATGTGAGAAACGATATGTTTTTTCATAACCGGCTGGTTTTATTTCCTATAAGTTAATAAACTTATGCCAGTTATAAAATTTTAAATTTGCACAGGTCTATCTTTTCAGAAATTTTCCCTTTAGCAATTTGCGCATCACTTCGTCTTTTAAGTTGCGGCTAATGGGTATATAGTGCTGACCGATCCGGATATCATTTCCTTCTATGCTATCAATTTTTGTAGCGGAAACAATAAAAGATTTGTGCACTTTAATAAATTGCGAGGATGGCAAATACTCTTCTACAGATTTAAAAGTAAGGTAAGTGATAAGTTTTTTTTCTTGTGTATGAATAACAACATAATTCTGCAACGCCTCAATAAATAAAATATCGCTGAATAAAACTTTAACAAGCTTATTATCTGCTTTGATAAAAAAATAATCTCCAACCTCTGCAACAGGAGTTTTATCAGCATCATTCTTTTGTCTTACTTCGTAATACTCCTTTGCTTTCAGCGCCGCTTTTAAAAACCGGTCAAAGGAAATTGGTTTCACGAGGTAATCCAAAGCATTCAAATCAAATCCATCTAATGCATACTGCGGAAAAGCAGTAGTGAAAATAACAGGAACAGGTTTTTGCAGCGTTTTCATAAAATCAAGCCCTGTGATCTTTGGCATTTGAATATCCAGGAAAAGCAATTGCACTTCTCCCCTGCTGATCATTTCAGTTGCTTTTAAGGCATTGTCATATTCACCCGCAAGATTTAGGAAATCAACATCCGAGATATATTCTCTTAACCCTTTTCTTGCAAGTGGTTCATCATCTATAATAACGCAATTGATCATTTTATCAGCATTAAAATTCCTCCGATCAATGATAGTGCGGAAACTATCAACATTATGGTCAATGTTTTATTTTTCCCTTTCCTCCTTAATAATAATCCTGTCAACATAATTTTAAATTTTAAGTTTCAAATCTATCTTAAATGTATCTCCATTGTCATCTACCTTTAATTGATAAGTACCGGGATAAAGTAATTCCAATCTTCTTTTCACATTATTCATACCAATTCCTCCGTGTTGTTCTGTTGTATAGATCTCTTTTTCGCAGGAATTTTCTGCAACAAACTCAAAATAACCATTACTCCGTGTCATATCCAGTTTTACAAAATTACCTCCCTTCGCATTGTGTGAAATATGTTTAAATGCATTTTCAACAAAGGGTATTAGCAAAAGCGGTTCAATTGAAAAGTTTCTAACTTCCGGTGAACAGTTGAACTGGACTTTATAATTTTCATCTTTTCTCAATTGTTGCAGGTGAACATAATCCTGTAAGTAACCGATCTCTTTTTCGATAGGTATCTTTTCACCGTTCGCTTCGTAAAGCTGGTAACGAAGCATATCGGAAAACTTATGTAAAGCCTGCCTTGCATCTGGATTATTTTTATCGATGAGGAAATAAACAGAGTTCAATGAATTAAAAAGAAAATGCGGGTTGATCTGCGATTTTAAAAAATTTAATTCCGCTTCTGCTTTATCCTTTGCCAACTCAGCCATTTTCTTTTGCAGGTTGATCTGATCGAACATCAATTTAAATGAAGCACCTGCTATCACCAGGAAAAAATGAGGAATTACATTATCGTATATCCTGCCTTTAAGATCACCGCTTAAAGCAAATTTACTTGGGTCATGCGTAAGCTGGCCAACAATATACATTTTGGCAACACTGCTAATTAAGATCATCAATAGAAAAAGTAAAACGAAAAGTCCATACCTTTTTTTATATAAAAATGAAGGTATAAGCAGGCTATTCGTTATATAGACCATTACTATCAGATCAATCAACTTGACAAATGTCACCTTAAAAGCAACTGCCGGCGTAGTATAATCTTCGTAGCGAAGCATGAACCACAAGCCAACAATAAATAGCCAAAAAAAGACATGGTTCAACTTGTACTTTATAAAAAATGCTGCGTTGTGCATAAGACAAAATAAAAGTACGATTTCCCGTTGGCAAAAGAGATTACATCACTTGCAGCTAATCCCTGACGAAGCGCATATTTACACTTCATCAAGTGTTGGTTACCCATTATGTAAAGAATTCTATACAGGTCTTCTTTTGTATGAAATTTATACTGAAAAACATTTTTTATGAGAATATTATTTCTTTTTGCTGTTCTCCTTATTTCAAATATTGGATGCACACAAAACAGCAACAAAACAAAAACCCAGGATAAAATAAATATTGGTGGTAGCTGTGAAGGTTGTGAAGCTATTCATGAATCACCTATCCCGTTTGACTCATTGAAAGAACTTTGCTGGCTTCCTGACTGGAATGATAACGGAAGAAAGCTTGCGATAAATGGTGTCATTTATAAAGCAGATGGTATACCGGCACCGAATGTTATAATATATGTATATCATACAGATCAGACTGGAGTTTATCCTAAAAAAGGCGATGAAAAGGGTTGGGCAAAACGCCATGGATATCTTCGTGGATGGATGAGAACGAATGAAAAAGGCGAGTACAAATTCTTTACATTAAGACCTGCTGCTTATCCGGGCAGGCAAAATCCGGAACACATTCATGTTACAATTAAAGAGCCTGGTAAAAATGAATACTGGATCGATGAATATCTTTTTGATGATGATCCTATACTTACAGATAAAGAAAGAAAAAATTGCCAGGATCGCGGAGGTAGTGGAATAATAAAAGTGAAAGATGTTGGCAATATGCTCAAAGCTGAAAGGAACATTTATCTCGGCAAAAATATTCCTGATTATCCTAAAAAATAAAGTATAGCCATGAGAAACTTACATTTTAGAATGCCATCATTTATTCTCATAATTACGTTCACCAAATAATAAGCTGCCAATGCGAACCATATTACTTCCTTCTTCAATAGCGATCTTGTAATCGGCACTCATGCCCATGGAGAGAATTGAGAGTTGAGGAGTAAGAGTTGAAAGTTTTTTATATATAATTTTTAGATGCTTAAACTCGGTTCTAATCTTATTTGTATTTTCTGTTAATGAGGCCATTCCCATTAATCCTTTTATTTTCACATTAGCAAATTGCCCGGGCACCAAAGCGAATAATTCATTTTCATCAAACCCAAACTTGGTTTCTTCTTGCGCAATATGAACCTGTAACAAACAATCGATAAGGCGTTTATTCTTTTCAGCTTGCTTATCTATCTCTTTTAAAAGTTTTAGACTATCTACTCCATGAATGAGATAAATAAAAGGAGTAATTAATTTTACTTTATTGCTTTGTAAATGACCAATAAAATGCCAGCGAATATCTTTTGGTAATCGTTCAGCCTTTTCCACTAATTCCTGAACATAGTTTTCTCCAAAATCACGATGGCCTAAATCATAAAGCTCCAGGATATCTTCAACTGGTTTTGTTTTTGAAACAGCAACCAGCGTAATTTTCGACAACCTTAGCTCTTCATTTATTTGTTGATATTTTTTTTTATTAACTGCCATAATATTTCTAGCTGAGACGCAAAGTTTACACAAAGATCGCAAAGAAAAAGCCACCAGCATTTGCTCGTGGCTCACAGCTCAAAGCTCGTAGCTTTATTTTAAAATACTCCTGCTGATCACGATCCTTTGTACTTCACTTGTACCTTCATAGATCTGTGTGATCTTAGCATCACGCATCATTCTTTCTACATGATATTCTTTTACAAAACCATACCCACCGTGGATCTGCACTGCTTCAACTGTTGTCCACATAGCTGTTTCTGAAGCATACACTTTTGCCATACTGCTGCTAACTCCATAGTCAATTCCGTTATCTTTCTCCCATGCAGCTTTCAGGCAAAGCAAACGAGCTGCATTGATCCTTGTAGCCATATCAGCCAGTTTAAAAGCAATGGCCTGGTGATTCATGATCTCTGTACCAAAAGCTTTTCTTGTTTTTGAATATGCCTTTGATAATTCATATGCTCCACTTGCAATACCTAATGCCTGTGATGCAATGCCAATTCGTCCACCCGCCAATGTCCTCATGGCGAATTTGAAACCAAATCCCTCGTCACCTATCCGGTTTGCTTTTGGAACTCTTACATCATTGAACATGACAGTATGTGTATCACTACCACGTATTCCTAATTTATTTTCTTTAGCAGCAACAACAACACCGGGCCAATCTCTTTCCACGATCAAAGTATTAATACCCCGCGAGGCTTTCTTGGGATCAGTTTGTGCCATCACCAAATAAACTGATGCAGTACCTCCGTTGGTTATCCAATTCTTTGTTCCATTCAATAAATAATGATCGCCTTTATCTTCTGCAGTTGTTCTTTGCGATGTTGCATCACTTCCGGCTTCCGGCTCGCTAAGCATAAATGCGCCGATATATAGCTCACCATTCTTTTTACCTTGCGCCAGCGGTGTAAGATATTTTTGTTTCTGCTCCACTGAACCAAATGCTTCCAGCCCATAACAAACAAGACTGTTGTTAACACTCATTACAACACTGGTGCTTGCATCCCACTTGCTTATTTCTTCCATAGCCAGCACATAGCTGACTGTATCCATACCAGCGCCTCCGTATTCGGGAGGTACCATCATTCCCAAAAAGCCGAGGTCGGCTAATTTCATTACTTGTTCTTTAGGAAAAGTTTGTTTCTCATCCCTTTCAATAACGCCGGGCTTACATTCATTCTCTGCAAAATCCCTTGCAGCCTTTTGAATCATCAATTGTTCTTCTGTAAACTGGAAATGCATTTAAATCAAATTTGGTCGCAAAGATATGGAGAAGTAGTTCCGCATGAACAACTGTTAGCAGATGGAATTTAAATCACAGGGATTGATAATTGCTTTGATAAAAAACTACTGTAATTCAAAATGAATCTTCTTACACAGATTTAAGGAAGTCTGAAGTCTTCTAAGGTTGAAGTAAAAAAATTAATATGGCAGGCTTAAATCAGGCTCTTCCCATTTGCCTCAGGAATTTAATATGCGAAACGACAGCATATCTTACTCTTGGATATTCGATATAAGAAACGCCATATTCCTCGCAAACCTGTTTGATTATCCGGCTGATCGCAGGATAATGAATATGAGAAATTTTAGGAAACAGGTGGTGTTCTATTTGAAAATTCAAACCACCAACCAACCAACTGACTAATTTATTTTTTGTCGCAAAATTGGCAGTTGTTTTCACCTGGTGAATCGCCCATTCGTCTTCCATTTTTCCTGTAGCTGTATCAGGTAATGGGAAATGGGTATGCTCCACTGTATGGGCTAACTGGAATACAATGCTTAAAACAAATCCGGTAACCATGCCCATACTTATAAACCCAATGATCCACGGTGTAAAACCAACCATATAAATAGGTATAACCACAAAAATTAAAGCATGTGCAGCCTTATAAAACCAAAAATAAAAGTGCTCCTTTGGTGTCATCTTTCTCAATGCTATGGAGCCAATTTTACCAGAAAAGTATTTTTTGTAATCAGTTACAAAAATCCAGTAGATGTATAATAAGGAATAAGCAGCCCAAAAATAAAAATGTTGGTACTTGTGTATTTTATAATGTGGCTGTTCATCACAAAGACGTAGTAGCGGCCTTGCTTCTATATCATCATCCACACCATGAATGTTTGTATAGGTATGATGAATAACATTGTGTTTCGTTTTCCACATATGCTGGCTTGCGCCCAAAAAATTTGCAAAATTTGAAGCTAGGTTATTAATCCACTTATAACGGCTGAAACTGCCATGTGCTCCGTCATGCATTACATTGAAACCAATCGCGGCGGCAAAACATCCCAATAGAACACACTCAATAATTGCGAAGATCGTAGAGGGTGTAAAGAAAACAAGATGGATATATAAGGTTATCAGTCCGGCAACTAAAAGAATTGCCTTACTATGGAGGTTAAAGTTGCCAGTAGTGGCTTTGCCTTTTTGAGTGAAATACTCCCCGATCTTTTTTTTCAACTCGCTATGAAATGATATTGGAAGTTTGGGGAATTTTGGACTTGACATTTTGAGAATTTAAGTTGAATGCAAAAATACTCCTAATAGCTGACAAAAAAGCATCATACTCTGTTAGTTATCCAGATATTATTCTTTTACCAAATCTTTTTGACATAATTGCCCCGTTTTCAAATTATCAGGTCTCAATAGCTACCAGCGAATCGAAATTTTTTATCCCGATCCTTTTCTCAGTATTAAATCCTTCTCCATATTGCACGCCTATTTTTTTTCCAATTACTCTTGCTCTTGCCACTATACTATCAAGAAATGCCGCAGTGGAAATATAGGTTTGTGGTCCATCGTCTTCATTATCGGGATTATAAAATTGGGTTGTGTATGCTTTTACTGCTTCCATTCGCTGTTCAAACACATCAGATATATCAATGATAAAATCGGGTTCGTGATAGCGATCCTGTATATAATGAAAAACATATTTGGGTTTCCATGGTTCCTGGTTGTTTCCCTGTTCATCTGTTGTTTCCACTTTTCTCAAACCAGAAAGAAAGCAACTATCTGACGTTAGTTTTGCTGCACGACCATGATCAGGATGACGATCGCTTAATGCATTTGTGATAACGATCTCTGGTTGATATTTTCTTATTGCGGCAATTAGCTTTCGTTGATGTTCTTCATCATTTTTAAAAAAACCATCACGCATCTTCAAATTCTCTCTTACATGTATCCCCATTATCATTGCGGCCTTTGCCGCTTCCTCATATCTTGTTTCAACACTGCCGCGTGAACCAAGCTCTCCCTGCGTAAGATCAAGCACTCCAACTTTTTTTCCATTTTTAATTTCATTGATAATTGTGCCGGAACAACCAAGTTCTACATCATCAGGATGAACGCCAATTGCGAGTAGGTCTAATTTCATTTTGCTCTAACTAATTAATAGGATTAAAAATAATGAAGAAATTTGATGAGAGAGAAATTAAAGAAACAAGAAATTAGAAACTCATCTATCTTATACCTGGTTTGTAAGGATTATTATACCAGGAACCGTCAATTTCTTTAACGATGTTTTCTATCTGCCTGTCAACTTTATCAGTGACATCCCATTCTTGTTTTAAACTGCTGCCAAAAAAGAAAGCAACAGTTTGGTAAACACGGGCAGTTACGCCACCACGATATTCTTTTACTATTTCATAACAGTTATTTCCTGTTTGCCGGTTAATAAGTTTCATTAAAATTTTTCCCTGGTAAACAGAAAGATTGGATAGCGGATCAGCAAACTGATCTTTCAATTCTTTTTCTCTTGATTTTATATAAGCTTTCTTCTCTTTCTTAGATTTCATTTTAGAAATGCTGGCATTAATATCGTTCATCAAATGACCTGCGGTTCGGGCATAAGGATAGGTAACATACACTGCATTGCGAAGCCTGGTCCACTCCTCCATGTATTTGGCCAGCTTCTTTTCGCTCATGTTGGAAACCCATGCCATTTCTAATTCTTTATATGGCATCCATTCATTTTGGTAGTAAATGGCTCCTGTGATGATCGTATCATTGGTTCCCCATTTTTTTACATCTATAGGGGGTGCAAGTGGTAGCGGGCCAACTAATGTATCAGTTTGTGAAAAAACATTGCTGGTAGCAAAAAACATTGCCCCCATTAAGATCACTATGAACTTATAATGCATTTTCATAAAACTAAAGTACAAAAATATGACAACGTTTTTAAGACAACCGCTGTATGGAAAGTTAAAAGACAACTCAGGCCTGGCTCCGGCTTAATTGTATTCTTCGAACCATGCTTATGACAAAACCCACTGCCATAATTATAGTGCCCAGCCAAAGAAGGTTTATAAAAGGAAATTTAAGCGTTTTTAAAGTAAGATATTGAGTAACAGTGTTGGGAACCTTTATACCGATGTCTACCTGTTTGCCGTCAGACTTATCCAGTTGTATCATTGTGCCTGAACCGAGTGTGTCAGGTACACTAAGTGAATTTCCTTTTGCGATCGCAAGTCGTGGATCCGAAAAATAAACTTCCTCTGGTTTGGACCCATCGGGATATACTTTAAATCTTGCTTCATAAAGTTTTCCATTTTCACCAAAAATATCAACCGGCAAGCTGTCGAATGATTTTATCCCTTCAAGTATTATTAACCCATTTTTTGAATAAGAAATCGTATCACCAACTTTCATGGTCTTTGGAATAAAGCTGGAAGTGTCTTGATTTTTTGACTGATCGGTCATCGAAGTGATATAACCAAATACATCATGATCCCAATAATGTTTTGAACCCGGGTTAGCCATCAGGCCTTCATTGCCTTTATAATTTACAAATGCATTGGGAGTAATAGTAAAAGTTTCGTTACTCTTCTTATCCTCGAAGTTGATCTTGAAATACCATTGAGATTTTTTAGGATGCATAGAATCGCTGGCATAAGTAACCCAATATTTCCCCATGTCCATTTTCTGACCTTTGAGAAGCGTCATGTTCTCGCCGGGGAGTTCTTTACTATTCTCACCAAGCGGAACAAAAATTCCGCTTGTATTATAAGAGAGAATTTCTTTTTTAGATGATGAAATAAGAATTCCGAGCAACATCATTCCGAAACCAAAATGTGCAATAGATGGGCCGCTTAATTTTAATTTCCCTTTTATACCGATCCAGAGATAAGCAAGATTAGCAATGATGGCAAATACGCTGCAGGCAATGGCAGTCCATACAAAACTAAGATACCCTATTCCATATTTATCGTAATTAATATTACCATAAATCAAGATCAGTCCACTGACAATAAAGCTTACAATAAAAGGCAAGCCAATTTTTTTGAAAAAATATGGTGAGCCTGTCTCTTTATATTTTAAATATTGACCGATTGCGGTCAATAAACCAATAAGGATCGCAATAAATATCTGGATACGGTTATAAGAAAATTCAATGTCTTGTGCCGGAGCTATTTTTAATCCGAAAACTTTATTGTAAACCGGTAATGAAGTTTGACCTGTAATGATAATTGCAGAAAATAATATCACCAATGAACCAATGAACATCCAGAACTCTCTTGACGAAGCAGCTTCTTCTTTTTTGACAGATGGAATGAGTTTGTTCATGTTTACCAAAAACAAAACCAACGCTGCAATAGGTGAAATAAGTGCAAAGAGAGGATGAACAAATCCCGCTAAAAGAAGAAACACGATTGCTGCGCCAGATACAATTAATTTTTTCTTAAACCCTTCTAATGATAAAATAGCCGGCAGCCAAAAGAATGCATATAAGAATAAGTATAGCTGAGCATTCATTCCCAGGTCTGCAAACGAGTGTACAGAAGTTTCTCCTAAAATGCCACTGCGTGTAAGGAATGTGGAATAAACAATAAGAATAGATGTAAGCGCTATAAGAAAAAATGAAGTTTGTAATGATCGACCTGTGCTTTTATAAATAAGCATTGTATGAATTCCTGCCACTAGGACAAGCCACGGAACCAATGAGGCATTTTCAACCGGGTCCCATGCCCAGTAACCACCAAAACTTAAAGACTCATAAGCCCACGCTCCTCCCATCATTACTCCAACACCAAGTATACATGCAGAGAATAAGGCCCATGGCAATGCAGGCTTTACCCAATCACCATATTTTTTTGTCATTAATCCTCCCATTGCAAATGCAAATGGAATAACGGTACTGGCGAAACCAAGAAACAAAACGGGCGGATGAATAACCATCCAATAATTTTGCAATAGCATATTCAATCCATTGCCATCTTTTATTCTCGTGGCATAATCCGCAAATTGAAAGACTGGCATATCAGGCATCTGCTCACGAAAAAGAGCAAATGGACTGCTGCCAACCTTTGTTCCAAAAAAATAAATGCCCAGCAGCATAGTAGCGAGACAAACCTGCGCAAATGAAAGCACAGACATTACCGGGGCTTCCCATTTCTTTGAAGTAAATATTAGGATAATACCAAGCACTGCGTGCCACAAGGTCCAAAGTATAAAGCTGCCTTCTGATGCGCTCCACAAAGAACTTAAGATATATTTGGGTTCAAGGTCATTACCCGAATTCTTATAAACGTATTGATATTCGTAACGATGATTATAAATAAGTGAAATAAGAATGACAAAAATCCCAAGTACGGAGATCGCATCAACAAAAAAAGCAGCTCTTCCAAGTTTTTTCCAGCTTGCTTCATCGACAGGGTTTGTTGACCTTGCAGAAATAAAATAAGCAACTGAAGCAATGATGGAAGCAACAAAAGAAAGGATAATAAATAAATGACCGGTTTGGCCAGGCAACAGGTGTTCCCCTATATAATCCATTGAAATTAATTAGTGTTTTTGTTCAAACTTTCCTGGATGCGATTCGGATCATCCGTGTATTTGGATGGACATTTCATCATTATCTCATTACATTCAAAAACATCGCCATTCATTTTTCCTTTCATCACCAGCCTTTCACTGTGTTCAAGATTATCTGGCTTTGAATTATTATAAACCACTTTAACTTTTCCACCTGTAGTGTCAACCGCAGTAAAACTTAAATAGTTTGGATTTTTTATTGCATCATAATCGATGGGTGCTGTTTTATCAAGCTTTGCTACCACATGCACAAATTTGCCGGGTTTCTCTTTTGCCCCTGCAATGGTCTCATAACTGCTTAACAGGTCAGCGCCACCTTTTGGCATTAAACTGATCAAGGCTGCTATGGCGCCAATAATGAGAACGAGTAAAATAATATGCGTTTTTTTCATGATTCGATTTTGCTCCGCAAAGATAGACCAAAAATGTATCAGGAGATGCGGAAGTATGTTGATAAAGATCAGGTCGGGAGCTGTGAATGGTCAATGGTGAGTTGCTCCGGGCTTTAACTTGGGTATATAGGATCAAAGTCGGCTAGTATCCTCTCTTAGATGCTTAGAATTGATGCAGCACAAGAGTGCGACGCAACAGAAGCTTAATCAGGGTACAAATGTTCGCTTAATAAAAAACTCTCCTGAATATTTACTCATTCATTTCCTTATTTGCAACTTCTCCTTACCTTGCACGCCTTTTGAAAACCTATCATGACTGATCTCTCAAAATTTGACCCTAATAGTGTCAGCAATCCTCATAATAATATTTTTGGATTGCCATTTACTGAAGAAGAAGCAAAACTTGTGATCTTACCAGTGCCATGGGAAGTAACGGTAAGTTATGGCGCCGGTACGGCCCGTGCCCCGGAGCATGTTTTTATGGCGAGCTTGCAGGTGGATCTTTATGACCCTGATATGCCGGAAGCATGGAAGCAAGGATTTTTCATGAAAGCGATCGATCGCAAAGTGTTGTTAAAAAGTGATTACCTCCGCAAAGAAGCCGAACTGTTCATTGATTATATATCCAAAGGCGATGCCGTATCGGCAAACCAGTTCATGACAAAAACACTGAAGGATGTAAATGAAGGCAGCCTTTTTTTGAATAAGTGGGTGTATGATCAAACAAAATCTTTGCTCGATAGAAATAAATTGGTTGGCTTATTAGGTGGTGATCATAGCATCCCGCTTGGTTTTATGAAAGCGATCGCTGAAAAGCATGGCAACTTTGGCATTCTGCAAATAGATGCGCATTGTGATCTGCGTAAAGCATATATGGGTTTTGTTTATTCGCATGCAAGCATTATGTACAATGCACTGAATGAAATTCCTGAAATTGAAAGATTGGTGCAGGTGGGTGTTCGTGATTACAGTGAAGCAGAATGGGAATATATTTTCAATAGTAATTATAAGGTCATCCCCTATTTTGACCGTGAATTGAAAGAAAGAGTGTACGAAGGGCAGACATGGAAACAAGTAGCTGATGAGATCATTAGCAAGCTGCCAGAAAAAGTTTATATAAGTTTTGATGTGGATGGACTTGATCCAAAACTTTGTCCAAACTCCGGTACGCCTGTACAAGGCGGCATGGAAACCGAACAGATATTTTACATTTTCAATAAGCTTGTAAAGAATGGTAAAAAACTAATTGGCTTTGATCTTAATGAAACTGGTGTTGGTGAAAATGATTGGGATAGCAATGTAAGCTCAAGAATACTTTTTAAGCTATGTAATTTGCTGGTGGCAAGTAACAGTTAATATTTTTATTTACCCAACTGTATATATCTATTTAGCTTTTCTTGCGTCGCACCCTTGTACTGCAATAATTCTATTCAGCAATGAAACAATTTGAACTGATCCTGAAAAATGAAAAAGAAATATCATATAAAAGGATCAGTATTTTTTTGCTCATACTAAACCTGGTTGGCATTTTATTCATTACTTATTTAAAAGATTTTAAAAGCTGGCTCCCGCTTACTATTGCAGCAATAGCAATATTAGCAGCATCCTCCTCTTTTTATTTCAGAAACAAAAATGAAAAAGTAATACTCACAGGAGCATTCATTTTATTATCACTTGCGTGGATAGTTGCTGGTTATTGGGTAGTCGGTATACTCAATATCATTTTTATGATATTACATACTGCAGCCTTACAAAAACCAATAGTTAGCATTAATGAAAGACAGGTAATTTATCCTTCCTTTCCTAAAAAGATAATTGACTGGCAGGATTTAAGCAACTTGATAATAAAGGATGGATTACTCACAATTGACTTCAAAAACAACAGGATCATTCAACAACAGATCGCTGATACATCATCAACAATTGATGAAAAAGAATTCAATGATTTTTGCCGTCAGCAATTGAATAAATAACGACCTTCGCAAATTGATTTTTCATTCAACAATCAGCCTTGAACTTTAAACATTCTCCATACATTCTTTACTCTGATAGCAAAGGAAATATTTTTGAAGACACCTCATTGTACACTACCGGTCGGAGCGGATGGGATGCATTACCAATTCCCGAAGATGAATGGATCGAATTACCGGATGGTGGTTCTCTTTATGAATTACCAGGAAGAAGAGGCATTGGCATTGATGTAAAGACTGGTGAAATGCGTCTATGTGAAAAAGGTTGGGCTGTTGCTGCTTTTATTCCACCAGCACATACAGGCTTTTATCTCGCCGCTTATGAGTCAGAGAAAGATGCACCAGTACTTCCCTTGTTTTGCTATACTGCCGTTGGCTGGCATGATAATAAATTTTATGTCCCCGCTGTAAGAATTGAACAAGACATTCGCCAGGAATGTGCTGGGTATGACCAGGAAAAAATAAATGATGGCGCTGCACATTTATTAAAAGCATATCCGCATAATCGCCTTGTAAAACATTTGATGGAAAATTGCTGCCTGACCTATAATTGTCCTGCTGCAAGAAATTTTTCTTTGGGTCGCTGGGAATGCCCTGTTCCGGTTTCTCCAGCTTGCAATGCAAATTGTGTTGGATGTATTTCACTGCAACCAGATGAAGAGCCTATCGTGTCAACACAGGATCGTTTGAATTTTAAACCAATGGCGGAAGAAATTGTAGAGTTCACGGTTCCGCATCTTGAAACGGCCCCTTATCCGTTGATAAGTTTCGGCCAGGGTTGTGAAGGTGAACCATTATTAATGTGGGAAACGATCCGTAATTCTATTATTGAAATAAGAAAGCATACTAAAAAAGGAAGCATTAATATCAACACAAACGGTTCTGACCCGAAAGCTGTAAAAGTTTTATGTGAAGCGGGATTGAATTCAATTCGTGTAAGCACCAACTCGGCACGAAGAGAAATTTATATGCCTTATTATCGCCCCAACAATTACGATTTTGATGAGATCGTTGAAAGCCTGAAAGTGATGAATAGTTATGGCGGATGGACATCTATCAACTACTTTGTTTTTCCGGGTATGACAGACTCAGTTGCTGAATATGAGGCATTAAGAAAGCTTATTAAAGAAACAGGATTAAAGATGATCCAGTGGCGCAATTTCAATATTGATCCTGACTGGTATCTTGGAAAAATCGGTGTAACCGATACAGGCGAATGCCTTGGAGTAAAACAATTAATGGAACTGATCCGTGAGGAATTTCCTGATCTTAAATTCGGTTATTTCAATCCTTCAATAGAACGTATCAAAGGAAATTTTGAATTGGATTTTGCGCATGCTTCTATAGCTTAAAGAAGTATTTTTGAATCCACTCAATGGATAACACAGCCCATCACCAACGCCAGATTTTTATTGGAATCGGTTTCGCAGTACTCGCCACCATTATCTGGTCCGGTAATTTTATTATCGCAAGAGGTGTTATTAAAACAATTCAGCCGGTCACACTTGCTTTTTATCGCTGGGTTACGGCCACTATCATCATTGCTCCTTTTGCATGGAAATATTTTTTTGCAGAAATAAAAGTTCTTAGACAAAGGTTCTTATTCTTTCTTCTTGCAGCTGTTACGGGCATAAGCATGTTCAATACGTTTGTATATGTTGCCGGGCACTATTCAAGTGCTATCAACCTGGCTATTATCGGCACTTGTTCCTCACCTATCATGTCAGTCATTCTTGCAAGAATATTTTTGAAAGAAAGAATTCCCGCTTTAAGAATTGGAGGAATGGTTGTATGCATTTGCGGTATTCTTTTATTATTAAGCAAAGGTGATATTCATAATCTTCTCTCACTAAAATTTACCAAAGGCGATTGGTGGATACTCGCTGCTGCTCTTTCCTTTGCTATTTATAATACAACCGTGAAAAAGAAACCCGGAGGTACACATCCTGTCAACTTTCTTTTTACAGTCTTTCTGCTTGGCACAATCATTTTATTTCCTTTTTATTTATCTGAATTAAAAAAATATGGCGGTATTGAGATCAACGCTGCAAATCTTTCAACTATTCTTTATCTCGGCTTAGGCACATCTGTTATTTGTTTTTATATCTGGAACAAAGCCATTGTGGCATTGGGAAGCGGACGAACTGCATTGTTCGGAAATTTAATTCCAGTATTTAGCAGCATTGAAGCAGTTTTTTTCCTCGGTGAAAAAATTATTCCTATTCATATTATTAGTTTTATTTTAGTTGTGTCTGGTTTGGTGATCGCCAATCTTAAAAAATAAAACCAATTGCTTGACTGAAATTAAAATCAACAAAAAAGTATTGCCAGTTATAGTCCTGTCACAATTTGCAGGCACTTCACTTTGGTTTGTTGGTAATGCAGTGTTGCCAGAGTTGAAAGAATCACTTCATTTAAGTCAGTATGCTGTAAGTCTTGTTACATCTGCTGTGATGCTTGGATTTATTGCAGGCACATTAGTGTTTGCTTTCTTTTCTTTAGCCGATCGTTTCTCTCCTGTAAAATTATTTTTCATCAGCTCATTATTGGGAGCATTGACAAACTCTGCAGTTGTTTGGTTTGTTACAGACGGAAACACTCTTTTCCTGTTTCGTTTTCTTACCGGATTTTTTCTTGCAGGTATTTATCCTGTTGGAATGAAAATAGCTGCCGACTGGTACGAAAAAGGATTAGGGAAAGCACTTGGATATTTATTAGGAGCATTAGTATTGGGAACTGCGTTCCCGCATCTATTAAAGAACAGAGATTTTGAGTTGCCCTGGAGATCAGTTTTACACATCACTTCAGCAATTGCAATTTTCGGTGGAATCATAATGTTATTGTTTGTAGGCGATGGTCCATATAGAAAAAGCTCCGGCAGTTTCAGATGGGATGCATTTGGAAAAATATTCAGTTCAAAAAAATGGAGACAGGCTGCGTTCGGTTATTTTGGACACATGTGGGAGGTTTATTCTTTTTGGGGCTTTCTTCCATTGATGATCGAATTATATGACAAGAAAAATGAGCTGCATCTTAATATTCCTTTTCTAAGTTTCATTGTTATTGCGATCGGCGCCATCGGAAGTGTTGCCGGGGGATATATCTCTGAAAAGATCGGTAGCGCTAAAGTGGCAATAGGGTCTTTGCTGATCTCAGGTATTTGTTGTTTCATTTCACCACTTAGTTATTCCTTGCCTTTATTTCTTTTTGTTTTGCTACTATTAATTTGGGGATTGACAGTTGTTCCTGATTCACCACAGTTTTCAACTTTAGTGGCACAATATGCACCGGAAGAATTAAGAGGAACTGCTTTGACAATCTATAATTCTATTGGCTTTGCGATCACTACTATCAGTCTTTATGTAATTGACCGAGTATTTCATTCTACAAGCTCATTAGCCAGTGAAAATACATTTGCATTATTAGGACTTGGAGCAGTATTTGGCTTACCCAGTGCAATAAGATTGATAAAAAATAAATGAGTTCCGATACTCAAATAAAAAAGATCATCATAGTTGGCGCTACTTCTGGTATTGGCAGAAAGATGGCTGAGCTATATGCTGTAGCCGGAAATGTTGTTGGCATAACCGGAAGAAGAAAAGAATTGCTTGATGAGATCGAAAACAAGTATCCCGGTAAAATAAAAACCGAATGTTTTGATGTAACGGGAAATGAAAATATTGAAAGACTTACCGCTCTTATTCAAAAAACAGGAGGCCTGGATATTCTTGTATATTCATCCGGATTTGGTGAATTAAGCAAGGAAATGGATTGGGAAATAGATAAGCCTACTGTCGATACTAATGTGTATGGTTTTATACAGATCACCAACTGGGCATTTAATTATTTTATTCGGCAGGGTCATGGAAGTATGGCAGTCATTTCATCAATTGCAGCCAACCGAGGCAATAGCTGGGCACCTGCTTACAGCGCTTCAAAGGCTTTTCAAAGTAACTACTTTGAAGCACTGGCAATCAAGGCAAACAAGATGAAAAAAGACATAGGAGTTATTTGTATTGAACCGGGCTTTGTCAACACTAATATGGCGAAAGGATATAAAAAATTTTGGGTAGTGCCCTTAGAAAAAGCAGCAAGACAAATTATAGCAGGAATAGAAAAAAAGAAGCAAAAAGTGTATGTGAGTAAAAGATGGTGGCTGGTTGCAAGACTAATGAGATTAACTCCTTTCTGGCTTTATAAAAAAATTGGCTGATCTTTGATCAATAGCGAACAGAACGTTGAAGAGTGCGACGCAACAAACCCTCATAGTAGTAATACTGATGACTTCATAAATATTCTTCGGATTGCTTATGCCTACCGTACTAATCAATAATTACCCCTTGAATTTACGGTCTCGCAATGACGAACATTCGATGTAAATTTTCTTTTCCTTTACAGTTATTGTGGATAAACAAAAAATTAACAATTAAAATAACTACCTGAGAGCAAGTTGCACATGCTTTGCATCGTTTAATCAACAGGTGTGAACAACAATGGCTTGAATTCAAAAACTCACACAGTTACTTTTGTATGAATTATTATACCGCTATGTTGCAAAGTTTTGAAAGGGAAAAGAACAGGCAGGCAATGATGATCACTGTTGGTGTTGCACTGGCAATGCTTTTTACTTTTATTCTTTGGAAATGGCCTTTGCCAAAACTTGAACTGCCTCCACAAGAAACTTTAGTTGAGGTAGCACTTGAAGATTTTCCACCTACTGTAAGATTAGGCGGTGGTGGTGGCGGTGGAAATAAAGTGCAAGCTGATCAGGAAAAAGGTATTGCAAAAGCTTCTGTGCCTCCCGGCGTACCTGATGAAACGAAAGAACTACGGGCTGACGATAAAGATCCGGAAGCTCCTGCTGTAAATAAAACTGTAGCTACCAAACCTCAGGCAAAGATTATAAATCAAAATGCTTCGATCGTAAAAACAAATCCTAAACCAGTAGTTGAAACTCCGGCTCCCCCTAAACCTAAAGCTGTTGCAGGTAAAACTCTTACAGGTACTGGAACCGGTGGCGGCACTGCCGAAAAATATGATGTTGCAGGTGGCACTGGAAATGGAAATGGTGTTGGAAAAGGTTCCGGTTATGGTGGTGGTAGCGGAGGTGGAGCTGGTGGAGGAAATGGTACTGGCCTTGGAACTGGTAATGGACCAAGGAGAGTTAGTGGCAGCAGATCAATAATAACTTCAGGTAAATTAGATGCAGGTGAAAACATATCTGGGAAAGTGGAAGCTGAGATACAGGTTTCTGCTGACGGTGTTGGTACGCTTTTGAGAACAAGGAACGGATCGCTGATGAGTGACCCCCAGGCAAAAGACATTATCAGGGATTGGTTGAGAAGAAATAAATTTAATAGAACCGGCGAAGAATCGGTTGTTGTATACGAATTTAATATCCGCACTGGCGGATAGGCTTTAAGATTAAAGTGTGCATGTCATCCTGGTTTTCCGGGATGGCATTTTTATTTAAACTATCTGGTTATTTTTGAAAAAATCCGGATGAAAACCGGGGAAGTGATCAAATGAACTATCTGCAAACAATTGAATATCTTTTTTCTCGCCTGCCTATGTACAGTCGCATTGGCGCTGCTGCATTTAAAAAAGATCTGACCAATACGATCACACTATGCGAATATCTTGGCAATCCTCATAAAGAATTTAAAAGCATTCATATTGCGGGTACGAATGGGAAAGGTTCGGTAAGCCACATGCTTGCTGCTATACTGCAAACGGCCGGTTATAAAACGGGACTTTATACTTCTCCGCATTTAAAAGATTTCAGGGAAAGAATAAAAGTGAATGGAGATGAGATCAATGAAAAATTTATAACTGGCTTTACTGAAAAAATAAAACCACTCATCGAAGAGATCGAGCCCAGTTTTTTTGAAATAACAGTGGCCATGGCATTCGATTATTTTGCCGAACAAAAAGTTGACGTTGCAGTTGTGGAAGTTGGGCTTGGTGGAAGATTTGACAGTACGAATATTATTACTCCCGAACTTTCTATTATTACCAACATCGGTTGGGACCACATGAATATACTCGGTGATTCACTGGAAAAAATTGCTTTTGAAAAAGGCGGAATTATAAAGGATGGAGTTCCGGTTATTATTGGTGAAATGATCCCTGAAACAAAATCAATTTTTGAAAACATCGCTGCTGAAAAAAATGCGCCGCTACATTTGGCAACAGAAAAAAGAAATGTAGCTGGCTGGGAATGGGAAAAACATGAATTGATAGTTGAAGTTGCCGAGCAGGGAAAAACAGATCACAAAAAATTCCATCTTGATCTGCCGGGAATTTATCAAAGCAAAAATCTATTGACTGTACTTGAGGCTTGTTCTGTTTTAAAAGAACTCGGATATAAATTAAATGAAGAAGAAACCCGGCATGGCTTACAAAAAGCAAAAAAAATTACGGGGCTTCATGGCCGTTGGGAAATTATTCATGAAAATCCAACCATCATTTTGGATGTTGGACACAATGAAGATGGAATAAAACAGATCATTCAGCAAATTGAATTGACAAAGCATCATGATCTTCATATCGTCATCGGCATGGTAAAAGATAAAGAGATCGATACAGTTTTATCGCTGTTGCCACACTCTGCAAATTATTATTTTACCCAGGCACATATTCCAAGAGCTCTGCCTGCAGAAACTCTGAAAGAACAAGCAGGGAAATTTAATTTAACTGGAAAAATCATTATTGATGTAAACGAAGCAATCAAAGAAGCAAAGTCAAAAGCTCATAAAGATGACCTGGTACTTGTTTGCGGAAGTGTATTTCTTGTGGGAGAAGTAAACAGCGCATAAAAAAACAGGAGCTTCAGTATTAATTGAAGCTCCGTGTTTAGAAGGGCCATAAGGTTTAATGGTTAATTTAACTTTGATCGGCGGCCCTCAGCATTATTATAATAAACTACGTTATCATAATAAATCTATTTATTATAATTCGTTCAATAAATCCTTGCAGGTTGTAGGTTAGTAAGCGCAACAATCAACAGATCATTGCGGAGAATCATCGAATTATCAGCTCTTATGTAGTGCGCAGATGGATATATAAATCCAAGAGGTATTTCTAAGGTAACGCCTTTATTCATATTACCAAAAAAAATCTGGTTATTTTATTGGAATGGTTTATATCTTATTTAGTACAGCCCTTTAGTAGGCTTTAAACAGGAGTCAAAATTGAAAGCTAAACTTTATTGATTTTCAAAAAAGACAAGGGTCATATTGTTTAGAAAGCATATTCCTTAATTCAAATTGATTTGTTAGCTTTAAGAGACCGATTAACTATCCTGCCAATATGGATCTAAAGAAAAAAAACTTACTTGTGCCTGGTAAAAAATCTCTTATCAGTCCAATAGGTACACCTGTAAAAATCGCTAAAAATAAAAAATCACAGTATGAAATAAAAAGCAATGAAGAGCTTTTAAGAACAACCCTGGACAACTCCTTTGACTACTTACAGGTATTCAAAGCTGTGCGGGATAAGCATGGAAAAATAATTGACTTCATCTGGGTACTCAACAATCGCAATCTCATCGAGATGATTGGCGACAGGGTTGGCAAAAGCCTGTTGCAATCCTATCCTGGTTTAATTGAGACCGGTCTTTTTAACATGTATGTACAAGTAACCGAAACCGGCATCTCGCAAACAAGTGAATTTTATTATGATCGTGAAGGACTTAATGACTGGTTTCATCAAACTATTATTAAACTTAATGATGGGTTTATTTTAACCGGTCAGATCATCACAGAACGAAAAAAAATTGAGCAGGAAGTATCTCAACGTACGATCGAATTAAAAGAAAGTAAAGAGTTGCTCCAAAGTATTGCAGATGCCATTCCTGACATGATAAGCGTACAGGAATATCCTTCGCGTAAAGTCGTCTATTTTAATCGTGAACCGTATAGCATAAGCGGACTTAATCCAGATGAACTATCAAAAAAAACAATCGAAGATCGTCATAAACTTGTACACCCTGATGACATTGGCGGCTTGCAGGAATATTCTGATAGTTTCGCAAACCTGCCAGACAATGATATTACATCAATTGAATACCGTGTAAGAAACGACCTGAATGAATGGATATGGTTACGTGTAAGAGGCAAAGTCTTTGAGCGGGACAAAAAAGGTACTGTAATAAAGATCGTAGGCGTTGTTCAAAATATCAATGCACAAAAAAAGGGAGAAGAGGAAATTGTTAAGCAACATAGTATTTTAAAACAAGCCGAAGAAATTGCCAAAATAGGAAGCTGGGAATACAACATCAAAACAAAAGAACTTCTATGGAGCGATGGCATGTATGGCTTATTTAATATGAGCAAGGGCAAACAAGTCAGTCCGTCGATTTACCTGGATCATGCAATCGAAAAAGATCGGGCTATTGCAGAAAAAATATTAAATGACATCGAAATATCTTTTCAACCATTTGAAGAAACCATTTCTTTAAAAATTGATGGAGACATAAAAACTATAAGGGTAAAAACAACACTCCTGGAAAATAATAAAGGGGAGGTAGAAAAAATAATTGGTGTTAATAAGGATATTACGGCTTCTTTGGAGTCAGAGCAAAAGATCATGGATCTGAATGCATCCCTGCTCGACATGAACAAGGAATTAAATTCTTTAAACTCTGAATTAAGGAGCTTTAATAATATAACCGCCAACAATTACAGTGAAGCGCTACGTCATGTTTATATCAACCTGGAAACAATAATAACAAGTGATGCCAAGCATTTATCGGATACAAGCCGGGCCAATATAAGAAGAGCACAATCAGCGGTTCAAAAAATGAAATTGCTGACAAACGACATCAATCATTATCTTGAATTGTATGATGCCGGGATCAAAAAAGAATTGATCTCTCCAAAGATCATTTTACAGGCTATAACAAAACAGACCAAAGTAAAGATCGAAGAAGCAAATGCAACGATCGAGATCGAAGAATTGCCAGTATTATCGGCCGATCCTATTCTTTTTTCAAGGTTACTTACCAATCTTATTGATAATGCTATCAAGTTCAGAAAGCCCGGCGAAGATCCCGTTATTAAAATACATGCAACAATCAATGATTTTATAAGTATACCCGTTTCTTTGACGGGAAGGATTTACAAAATCATTACAGTTACTGACAATGGCATTGGTTTTGAAACTACCGATAAGATATTCGAGCTTTTCACACAGCTGCCCGACGACGTTAAGCACAAAGGCTCAGGCATGGGACTTGCGGTCTGTAAAAAAATAATGGAGATGCATGGCGGATATATTACTGCAGAAGCTGAACCTGGAGAAGGAGCATCTTTCCATTGCTTTTTTCCCGAATAATATTAATACGACAGCTCCCCTAATTTTTCCAGCGCATACAATATGCAGGTAACATGCATTGCCTGGATGATCTTATTTTCACGAACCAGCTTCTTTAGTTCATCAATAGAATACAATTCAACAATTATTTCTTCATTGTGATCTAACTTCTGCACTGCTACTTTCTTCCCTCCTTTTGCAAGGAACATATGCATCCAGTTTGTATTAGTTGAAGGGTTTGCTGAAATTTTCCCAAGCGATTCATAAGAAGCAAAACTATAACCTGTTTCCTCTAACAATTCTCTGGCAATCGCAGTTTGATAATCTTTATCCGTATCATCAACACATCCTCCCGGTAACTCAATTATAACTTCGCCTACCGGGTGACGATACTGGCGAACCATTATCACTTTATTATCTTCCGTTAATGCAAATGCGGTAGCCCACTCAGGAAATTCATAAACATAATAAGGATCGATGATCTTACCAGATGGCGCCTCACAAATATCTTTGCGTACCTTAAACCAAAGGTCATTAAAGAGATATTCTGAAGAAAGTATTTTCCACTTCAAACAATTATTAATTTTTAATTGTTAATTATTAATTTCTTACCAACCCATTCTCTCTCTTAATGAAGTTATATGAGCCACATGATGCTTACCATGCCATGCATATAATCCAAGTAAAAACCAAAGGCGCATTGTTTTTTTATGTTCGGGATGAAAAACTGTCCTGTTATTCCACTGGTCATCGGTTACATATTTTAAAGTTTCATACCAGCGAAGATGAAGTGCATGCAACAAGGTGAGTGAAATATTGATCGGTAATTTTTGTACATCACTAAATTCAGCCCAAAGTTTTTCATTGTAGGGTTTGATCGCTGGATTGTCTTCAGTTAGTCCAAGTTTAAACCG
The DNA here is from genome assembly GCA_035318985.1 of Chitinophagaceae bacterium. Taxonomy (GTDB): domain Bacteria; phylum Bacteroidota; class Bacteroidia; order Chitinophagales; family Chitinophagaceae; genus VBAS01. The sequence goes on along the minus strand of DATHDP010000088.1, from coordinate 45,211 downwards.
GATATAAGCGTTCATGTGACTATCGGCCACATGATGAACAACCTGCTGTATCGTCCATCCGCCTTCACGATAAGGAACATGTAATTGCGATTCATCAAGATTTAAAACTGCATTCTCCAATTGCAACGGTAAAAATTTTATATCCGCCATCCATTCCACCTTTTTATCAATAGAAAAAGGTTGCTGCTGGTATTGACCTATCGGGTAACTTAAATTCGATTCAATTACTTTAGACATAAATATTAAAAGTATTATAGAACATAAAAATAAGATTGTTCGATCTAAGTCTCCTCTTTAGGGGGACAGGGGATTTACTCCTCCCTCAACGAACGTCCCGTCAAATTAATAAACACATCTTCCATATTTGCTTTCTTCACTTCTTTTGGTCTTTCAAAACCAGAAGATACAAGACTATCAATAAGCCCGTCCGGTGAATCCATTGCAATTATCTTGCCCGCATCAATGATCGCGACACGATCGCAAAGCACTTCAGCTTCATCCATATAATGCGTGGTAATAATGACGGTAGTCCCTTTATCACGTATACTTCTTACAAGATCCCAAAGATTTCTTCTTGCCTGTGGATCAAGACCGGTTGTTGGCTCATCAAGGAAAACAATTTTAGGATCATTGATCAATGTTGTTGCTACAGAAAATCGTTGCTTCTGTCCACCGCTCAGTTCTTTCACTTTTGCATTGGCTTTATCTTTTAAGTTCACCATCTCCAATAAACTCATTGGATCTGCATTCCGGTTATAAAGACCATTGAATAATGTGATCAGTTCTACTAATTTAAGGTTGGGATAATAACCGCTGGTCTGCAATTGCACGCCAATGATCTTTTTAATTTCATTGGGATCTTTATCAAGGTTAAACCCATTTACCCAAACCTCGCCACTTGTTTTCTCCCTAAGCGTTTCAATTATTTCCAGCGTTGTTGATTTGCCGGCGCCATTAGGTCCCAGCAATCCGAATATTTCTCCTTCATGCACTTCAAAACTGATGCCTTTTACCGCTTCGAAGTTTCCATAATTCTTTACGAGGTCCTTAACTCTTATGATCGTTTCTTTCATTTTTTTAAAATTAAAATTCAAGTTCCATTTTTACATCCGCAGTTTCAAATGGTGAATCTGTTACTTCCACATTTTTGAATCCATATTTCGTATAGAGCTTCAACGCCGTTTGTAATTGATGATTAGAAAAAAGAAACAGCTTCTCTCCTCCTAGGTCCTTTACCTTTTGCAAACAGGTTTCCATTAATAATTTACTGATCCCCCTTCCCCGCCAGCTTTCAGCAACACACATTTTTATCAATTCAAAAATACCATGGCCTTCAGGCATGATCCCTACCGTTCCAACGATTTCGTCTCCTGCTTTTGCCAGCCAGATAAAACCGCCACTTTTAATAACAATCTCTTCAGGATTATCCAGGATGATCATATCATGACTTTCGGTAAGATTGTATTTATTTAAATAGTCAAGATTCATTCTTTTAAAATCCGCATGATACTTTTTATCATACTCTATTATGTCAATATTATTATCCATTATTTCCTCCTGATCACTTTAATCCTATAAATCGCGGGGCAGACATGCTTCAAGTTCTTCCATCATCCCTTTACTCCCAACAAAAAATGCAGAACGCTGATGAAGTTCTATTGGTTGCACATCTAAAATCCTTTCTTTACCATTTGTTGCTTTACCACCAGCCAACTCAACTATAAAAGCAAACGGGTTACACTCATATAACAATCTTAGTTTTCCTTTTGGTTTATCAGTTGTACCGGGATACATAAAGATCCCGCCTTTTATAAGATTACGATGAACATCAGCAACCATACTGCCGATATACCGTTGTGTATAAGGGCCGCCGTTTTCTTTTGTTTTTGCCTGGCATTTATGAATGTAATTTCTTACGCCTTCATCATACCGGAAAAAATGCCCATGATTCACTGAATATATCTTGCCTGTATCAGGACATTTAATATCAGGATGGCTTAAAGTAAATTCACCGATAGAAGGATCTAGCGTAAATCCATTTACACCGCGTCTTGTTGCATATACCAGCATGGTACTTGAACCATAGATAACATAGCCCGCCGCCACCATGTTAATTCCTTTTTGTAAAAAATCCTCAATACCACAGGGAGATCCTTTTGAAGTTATACGACGAAAAACCGCAAAGATCGTTCCGATAGAAACATTCACATCAATATTTGCACTGCCATCCAACGGATCATACATGCACACATACTTTGAATTATTACTCACCTCATCATCAAACACAACTATATCATCTAACTCTTCGCTTGCAATACCTGCGCAACTGATACCATGTTTCAATGCACCTGTGAACTGATCATTCGCATACACATCAAGTTTCTTCACTTCTTCGCCCTGCACATTTATAGAACCTGCATCACCAAGAATATCCACCAACCCTGCTTTATTCACTTCTACATTCACCCGCTTGGCAGCAAGACCAATGTCTCTAAGCAAACTACTTAATTCACCAGTAGCTCCCGGGTAATTCCGGTATTGCTGAATTGTAAATTCATCTAATGTAAGTACCTGCCTGTTTATGATCATAACCAATATTAAGGTTAACAAATGTAAGGTAATAACTGATTTTAGATTTGGGATTGCGGATTTTAGATTTTATGCCCAATTCACTAAGAACAAATGCTTCATGTTTATCTTTGCCAGCCAAATCCTAAATCTAAAATCTTAAATCTAAAATCAACAATGCAGGTCTTTAAGTTTGGTGGCGCATCAGTGAACAGCGTGGAAAGAGTTAAAAATGTTGGCGACATCCTTAAGCTATATCCTAATGAAAAAATTTTAGTTGTTATTTCTGCAATGGGTAAAACAACCAATGCCCTCGAAAAAGTGACTGACGCATTTTATGCAGGCAAAAAAGACGAGGCCCTGCAATTATTTCAACAAGTAAAACAACAGCATCTTAATACTGCCAAATTTCTCCTGGTGTCAAATGCTATAGCCTGCGAAGAACAACTAAATAATTTTTTTACAGAAGTTGAATGGTTGCTGCATGATAAACCAGTCAGGGATTATGATTATTACTACGACCAGGTAGTATGCATCGGTGAATTACTCTCCACTTCTATCGTCAGTCACTACTTAAATGAAGTTGGAATAAAAAATAGATGGATCGATGTAAGAGATATTTTCAGAACAGATGATAATTTCCGTGACGCGGCGATCGATTGGGGATTTACAGAAGAAAGGATCAATAGTCAAATAGCTAATTTGTTCAACGGCACTGACATTGTTCTTACACAAGGATTCATTGGCTCTACTGATGAAAATGAAAGCACAACACTTGGAAGAGAAGGAAGTGATTATACTGCTGCAGTTTTTGCAAACTTGTTAAATGCAAAAAATCAAACTATTTGGAAAGATGTGCCGAGTGTGATGAGTGCAGATCCAAAGCAATTTCCCGATGCAACAGAAATTCATGAACTGAATTATAACGAAGTCATCGAAATGGCTTATTACGGTGCACAGGTCATTCACCCAAAAACCATAAAGCCACTTCAAAACAAAAACATCCCGCTTTATGTAAAATGTTTTTTAGATCCTTCATTAAGCGGTACAGTTATTCATAACAGATCCTTGAAAGGTTTGCCGCCAATAATTGTTATAAAAGAGAACCAGGTAATGATCGAACTCAGTTCAAGAGATTTTTCATTTGTAGAAGAAAAACCGATCGCCGACCTCTTTCATCTTTTTGAAAAGCTAAAAATAAAACCCAACCTTACACAAAATGCTGCCATCAGCATGATCTGTGTGCTGGACGACAGAAAAGACAAAATTGAAAAACTTGCATTAGCGGCTTCTGAATTCTTTGATACCAATGTAACAAAAGGTCTGACACTACTTACCATTCGTCATTACACAAGAGAGATTTATGATAAGCTGACAGTTGGAAGAAAAATGTTGCTTCAACAAAGAACAAATGAGACTGTACAAGCTTTGCTGCAATAAAAAAATCTTGTTCTTTCAAAGAAAGGATATATTCGCCGCCCACAACCATTCCAAACGGAATGTTTTTTTATTTCTTTATCTTAATACAAATTTTTCGACCATGACAAAGTACACAATTAGTTTTTTTTATTTGTGCCTGTTTTGTTTATTTACTTCAGTAGTAACTGCACAATCAAAAAAATATCTTTCACCAGATGAATATGGCAAATGGCAAAGCCTGGGTGCCACTGCTATTTCACCCAATGGCGAATGGGTGGCATATCAAATAACAGTGCAGGAGGATAATGACAGTTTGTTTGTCATTAATAAACAAACACAAGCCAGGTACAAACTGGAGTTTGCTTCATCCCCGGAGTTTTCAAAAGACAATCAGTGGATCGCTTACCGCATAGGCGTTCCTTTTAAGGAAGCCGAGAAACTGCGGGACCAAACAAAACCTATTGAATACAAAATGGGGTTACTGAATCTTGTTACCGGCAAAAAAGAATCAATTCAAAATATTGGCAGCTTTGGTTTTTCCCGTAATGGTAAATTCCTTGTTGCTTATCTCAATCCACCAAAAGAAAATAAAGATAAAGGCGCTGTATTGCTGTTAAAGAATTTATCGGATGGAACTACACGAACCATCGGTAACGTAACAGAATATAGTTTTAATAAAAAAAGTGATTATCTCGTTTATATTGTTGAGTCAGCTAATGCAGCTGGTAATTCGGTAGAACTTTTCAACCTGCAAAATTACTCATTGAAGATCCTGGCCAGTGATACATTAAAATTTTCCAAACTTACCTGGCAGAAAGATGGTGACGGGCTTGCCTTTCTTAAATCTTATAAGAAAGATAAATATGATGAAGAAAATGCAGTGGTATATTCTTACACGGACATCTACAAAACTCCTGTGTTAAAAACATTTGACCCGGAAACAGCAAAAGGGTTTCCGGATGGTATGCGTATTTCCAATAAAGCTGTTGTGAGCCTGAGTGATGATATGACCTCTGTTTTCTTTGCATTGGATACATGGACATATAACGCACCACCTAAAAAAGATAGTGTGAAAACAGATTCAACCAAAACAACATCTGCTGTTAAGAAAGAAACGCCGCCTGCTAAAACAGCGAATGTAGATGTATGGCATTGGAAGGATCCTGAGATTCAGCCACGTCAGAAAATGACATTGGGACAAGATACGGTCCGTGGTTATTTAAGTGTTTGGAATACGGATAACAATACATTTTTTCAGTTGGCCAAAGAAGAAGCTCCGCTTACACAGCTTACCGGCAACCAGAAATTTGCAGTAGTATATACCGAGAAAAAATACAAACCAGCTTTTAAAGAAGATTTCGCAGATGCCTGGCTGGTAAATGTAAAGACAGGCGCAGAAAAACTTGCATTTGAAAAAACAATGTCAGGCTTTAATACTTTCCCCCGCACATCACCAGATGGAAAGTGGCTTGCTTATTTTAAAGACAATCATTGGTGAACATATAATATACAAACAGGTCAAAACACTAACATTACTGAAAATATTAAAACTGATTTCTGGAATACAAGAGATGATCACCCCGCTAGCAGGCCGCCAGTTGGTAGTGGTGGCTGGACAAAAGGTGATAAAGAAATATTACTGTATGATGAATATAATGTGTGGGCGGTGAAGCCTGATGGAAAGGGTGCGAAAAAATTAACCGATGGAGAAAAAGATGAAATTGTGTACCGTGTTTACCGTACCGATTTTGAAGAACCTTTTGTTGATGACAGCAAACCTGTTCTGTTCAGCGCATATGGAGACAAGTCAAAAAAGTTTGGCTACTTTAAATACGAAAAGAACAAGCTGGATAAACTTCTTTTTGAAGATGATCAGGTCGGCCGGTTGTCAAAAGCAAAAGATGCAAATACTTTTATTTATTCAAAGGAAGACTTTGATAAGTCGCCTTCTTTATTTGTAACTGATAATTTCGCAAGTGAAAAATTAATAGCCAGCACCAACCCTCAACAGAAAGATTATTACTGGGGTAAAAGTGAATTGGTCTCTTACACAAATAAAAACGGAAAGAAAATGCAGGGTGCATTGTTTTATCCCGCCAATTATGAGGCAGGGAAACAATATCCAATGATCACTTATATCTATGAAACGCTTTCTAATACTGTACACTCCTATTCATCACCATCGCAACGCACTGCTTATAATACGGCCAATTTTACCAGTAGTGGTTATTTTGTTTTCCGGCCGGATATTGTGTATGATATAAATGACCCGGGTGTAAGTGCGGTCAATTGCGTGGTGCCTGCTGTGGAAGAAGTATTAAAGACCGGCATGATCGATAAAACCAAAGTTGGATTGATGGGTCATAGCTGGGGAGCTTATCAAACATCTTTTATCATTACTCAAACAAATCTTTTCAGTGCTGCATGTGCCGGTGCACCGCTTACCAATCTTATCAGTATGTCCAATTCTATTTACTGGAATACAGGTACACCTGATAGCAAAATTTTTGAAACCAGCCAGGGTCGTTTTGATGGCCCCTGGTATGAAAGAATGGAAGACCATATGCGTAACTCACCAATGTACCAGGCAGCCAATATAAAAACACCACTACTGGTAGCTTTCGGTGATAAAGATGGCGCTGTTGACTGGCACCAGGGAATAGAAATGTATAGTACGATGAGGCGCATGCAGAAACCACATATCATGCTTGTTTATGCAGACGAGAATCATGGGTTGGCAAAAAAAGAAAATCAAATTGATTACCAGAAAAGACAAAGAGAGTTTTTTGATTATTACCTGCTTGGTAAAACACCGGAGAAATGGATCGTTGATGGTGTTTCGCAACAAGAAAAGCTGAAACAAAAAGCAAAGGAAACGCCACCAAAAGCTTTCTGATAAATTTCTGTTTGAAAAATAATACGCCGGGTTCGACATGACCCGGCGTATTCATTATACCGCTGTTTGTGTTCAGATCTGCGGTATGATCAAACAATAGTATCTCGCATCCACATATGATCCTTTATTAACTTCGGTTTTTGGTACATAATTTCATCCATTATCATATAATATTTGTTTAGACAATAGCGTATATTCATGTGTTGCATGCAATTAAATTCAGACTTCGAAAGTGAAACAGATATTTTTACTATTGGCAATTACAACGGCGATCGGTTGCTTCCATCAAGCTGACAAAAAAAATGTATCTAAATCAACCATTTCACCTTCAGGCAGCACCTCAAAAAATTATGTAGATACGATAAGTCTATTGGAGAATCAATCAACAATTCTGAACTATGATTCTTTGGGACAATTAATTTCAAAAATCCGATTTGATGTAAAAACCAACAATTTAGAAGACTACGAGAATGGTAAAATACCCTGGATTAGAATTGATAGCCCTCAAATTGACATAAAAAATCTTATTGGCAAAGATGAACTTGTAATATCTGAAACAAAGCTTACAATTATTATTGACTATCCTTTAATATCAAACTACAAATTTGAAATATTTTCTAAAGATGGATTTACAAGAGCACATTTAATCAATGAGATTAGTAAGCGTTATTATCAACTTTATGACGAAGAAGAAAAGACGGCGACGATAAAAACAGTTCCCCTAAAGGAGAGAAAAATCTATAATAGAAACCAAACCAATGGCAAGTATGGAATCTGGGGGCATGACATCGGGGATTTAGTTCTTGATGAAATACACGTTTATAAAAACACAACCGGAGAAGTGTTTTTAATCTTGCAACTTGAGTCTTGATAAGCTTAATTGCAAGCAACAATGGGTTTTCTGCTATACCGTCTGAAGAATATATTCTAAATTCATAAACTCAAACTATTTTAGTTTCAAATATGAAAAAACAAATTCTATTTCTCTTTATCTGCATATCCATTTTTTGCACCGCTAACAGCCAGTCAAGCAAGCGATATGTTTATTACCTGGATGCCACATTAACTTCAGTCGAAAAATCAAAAGCAGTTGTCTTAGGCGAGGGATCATATGAAAATGGGGCCTTTAGGCTAAACTGTTATTCTATGAACAGGGATAAACTTTATTTAACTGCTTTTTGCACTGACTCTACACTTTCAGAATTTAATGGCCCATACACCAGCTTTTACCTTAACGGCAACAAAGAAGAAGAGGGCAATTACAAAAATGGAAGCAAGGAAGGTGTCTGGCAGAAATGGGATTCTCTGCAAAGAAAAATGGATTCATCTGTTTACTTACAATATCAACCTATCCTGACAACAACATTCTCCTATTATAAGAATGGAGTTCTCAGTTATTATTCAACAAAAGATAGCTTGTTGGATACTTACAGCACGGTCTCTTACACTAAAGAAGGTGTAAAAAGCAGTGAAGTTTTTTTCAAGGGGCAGAAAGGTATCTTAACGATGTATACCGACAACGGCATAGTAACAGATTCTTTATTCACAAGAGAAGAGAAAGAAGCAGAATTTCCGGGGGGAGAAAAAGGTTGGCGGACTTTCCTGGAACGAAATCTAAATCCGGATGTTCCTATAAATAGAAAAGCACCACCAGGCATTTACCAGGTCTCTGTAATGTTTATAGTTGAAAAAGATGGAAGCATAACAGATGTCACTGCCTTAACTTCTTACGGCTATGGAATGGAAGAAGAAGCGATCCGTGTCATTAAGAAGGGCCCAAAATGGATACCCGCTGTTCAATATGGGCGAAAGGTAAAAGCTTATCGCAAACAGCCTCTCACATTTGCAGTTACACTGAATTAACACAGCACACAACATGGAGTTTTGTGTTATGCTAATTGAAAAAATATATTTTCAACTGCATTAACTTTACCCGGAATTTTTAACTAAGAATAATGAAATTAACAAATAACAAGATCCTGATCACAGGTGGTGCAAGCGGTATTGGATTAGGACTTACTGAAAGATTTATTAAAGAGAACAATACGGTTATCATTTGTGGAAGACGTGAATCAGTACTAAAAGAAGTTGCCGACAAGTTTCCTGCTGTAATCACAAAAGTATGCGACCTGTCGGTGGAAGCTGACCGTATTGAACTCTACAATTGGGTTGCAGAAAAACATAGCGACTTAACCGTATTAGTAAATAATGCTGGTATTCAAAATTGGATGAGTATTCCCGACAACAACTTTTATCAAAAAAGTAATGACGAAATTACAACTAATGTGTTAGCACCTATTCATTTGACAACGCTGTTTACGAATTTAAAATCGTTAACAACTATTATTAATGTTACTTCCGGTTTAGCATTTATTCCACTTGCGAAAGTTCCTGTTTATTGTGCGACAAAAGCATTTATGCGTTCGTTCACACTTTCATTGAGACATATGTTAAGATCAAAGGGCATTGAAGTAATTGAAATGATACCACCGGCTTTGAATACAGACCTTGGTGGAAAAGGTATACACGATGGGCAACCGGCTGTTAGTGATTTTGTAGAATCTGTCTTTCAACAGATGAAAGAAGGAAAAACGGAATTGACATTTGGAACAAGTGAAGGAAGAGCAAAAGCAAATAATGAAACGATAACTGAATACTTTAATAAAATGAACCCATGATCTGTATTGCAAACTGCGATAGTTCGACCAAATCAAAACCTACCTTATTTATTAGAACCAATGGCGAAAATGAAATCGAAAGTTTACATTGGAACAAGCCTTGATGGCTTTATCGCAAGAAAGGATGGAGACTTCAGTTGGCTGAGTCAATTTGCAAACGATGAGGCAATCAAAGCTTATGAAGATTTCATAAACACGATAGATGCAATCGTTATAGGCAAAGGAACTTTTGAAAAAGTGCTAACTTTTTCTTCATGGCCATATACAAAAAAAGTTTTTGTATTAAGCACTAGCATTAAAGAAGTACCGGGTTCAGTAAAAGAGAAAGCAGTTATTCTTTCTATGAAACCAAAAGATCTACTGCTTTACCTCTCAGGCATTGGCATTTCAACCATATACATTGACGGTGGATTAGTGATACAAGACTTTTTAAAAGAAGACCTGGTCGATGAGTTAATTATTGGAATGGCTCCAGTTCTTATAGGAAGCGGCATCCCATTATTTGGGTATCTTGACTTTGATCTTCAATTCAGACATATAAGAACGGAAGTACAAACCAATGGGCTTGTGAGAAGTTATTATGAAAGAATAAGGAAGTGAAATCTTATGTCACCAATTTAAATTATCGATGCAATAGATATAAAATAAAAACGACCATTTAATAATGGTCGTTTTTATTAAGAAGTATATTTTAAACTTTATTTTTTCTTACCTCCAAAAACAAACCTGGCCATAAATCCGAACCCACCGCCACTGAAGTCTGTGTTATCGATTATCCAGAATGTTGGTCGCCAGTCTGCACCAAGGACTATCGGTGCAGTTTTAAAACGGTATTCAAGGCCGGCTTCACCGCTGATACCTAACCAGAAGTCATTACCGAATAACAGAGAGGGTCCTGCACCTAAATACCAATAAAAGGCTTCTCCTCCTAAAGGCCGGTATAAAAAATCCCATAAAAGCTCAACTCCGACACCGCCGTTAGCCTTGCCGTCATCGTTACCGTTATCTCCAAAAGAGACATCCACGTGAAGACGGTTAAATTTTCCCGATTTTAACATCGCATCTATTGCTATATTATTTCCCAAAACCGAACCACCACGAACACCAAGTTCCTGGGAAAAAATACTGCAGCTACAAAGAGCAAATACTGTGAGTACAAATAGTTTTTTCATAAAACTGTTTTTAGGTTTAATAATTAATGGTTTGAAACAAGATTAAAGTTAAAGCAATGGATTTTAAAATGAAAAAAGAATATTCAAATTTCTGTAACGTAGTTGCTGGTGTTTAAGTTTAAAACATAGTCCTTCTCAAATGAAAATCAAACTAATCATCATGAAATACCAATGCATCTATCTGCTTCTCATTTCTTATCTTCATTATCCAAATCAAACTGTAATGAGAAAGCTATCTATTGTGTTTTTATTTGTTTTATTTATTTCGTTTTATTCAATTGCTCAAACAGGGCAATCATTAAATCCCGACCAGGTTATTACAACCGAACACACTGTAACTGTCAAAGGAAATAAGATCCCGTATAAGGCGATCGCCGGCACTTTGCCAGTGTATGGTGATTCGGGTAAAATAATTGCTGGCGTGTTCTTTACTTACTATGAACGTTCAGATATAAAAGATCGCAGTACAAGACCCTTGATCATTTCATTTAACGGTGGCCCTGGGACATCATCAGTATGGATGGAGATGGGTTATACAGGACCTCGACTGGTGAATGTCGATGATGAAGGTTATCCTGTACAACCTTATGGCATTAAAGAAAATCCATATAGCCTTGTAGATATGGCTGATATTGTATATGTAGATCCTGTGAACACTGGCTACTCACGTATTACCGGCAACGCAGCTCCTTCAAAATTTTTTGGAGTGAACGCTGATATCAAATACCTGGCTGAATGGCTAAGCACTTTTGTAACACGGTATAGCCGTTGGACATCTCCGAAATATTTAATTGGTGAAAGTTATGGTACCAATCGTGTATCGGGTCTTGCATTAGAATTGCAAAACCGTCAATGGATGTTTTTAAATGGTGTTGTACTCGTATCACCAACGATCTTAGGCGTTGAAAGAACTGGCCCCGTAGATATGGCTTCGCGGTTACCCTATTATGCCGCAACTGCCTGGCATCATAAAATGCTGCCGGCTGATCTGCAAGGCAAAGATCTCACTGATGTATTACCTGAAGTAGAAGAGTTCACGATCAATGAACTGATACCTGCTATAACCCGTGGCGGATCTTTAGATGATGATAAACGAAAAGCTATTGCTGCAAAGATGAGTCGCTATTCCGGGCTAAAAGAAAAAGTGATCATCCAACGCAATCTGAATATACCTGCTCAATTTTTTTGGAAAGAATTGTTGCGTGATAAAGGATATAGTGTTGGAAGATTAGACAGTCGCTATCTCGGTATTGACAAACAGGATGCTGGTGATACAACTGATTATAATGCTGAACTGATCTCATGGAACCATGCTTTCTCCCCTGCCATGAATTCTTATTTGCATGATGAATTGAATTATAAAACTGATCTCAAGTATTATATGTTCGGGCCTGTATCACCATGGGATCGCAGTAATGACCGCACGGGAGAAAATCTTCGTCTCGCTATGGCCGAAAATCCATTTATGCATGTGATGGTTCAAAGCGGATACTATGATGGCGCCTGTGATTATTTTAATGCAAAGTATAATATGTGGCAACTGGATCCGGGAGGTAAAATGAAACAACGAATAAGTTTTAAAGGTTATAGAAGCGGGCATATGATGTACTTGCGCAAACCAGACCTGGAAACAAGCACTAATGATCTTCGGGAATTTATTTTAAAGACTTTACCCAAGCCAGGTCAACCGGCACAGTATAATAAAGCTTTTTGATGGATCGCTTATGTTGTTGATGCTCGGTTAAAAAATTATTCAAGGATAGCAGACTACACTGCATACAATGGCATAATATGAAACAACGATACTTGCTTACTTCAATCGCTTTAATTTTTATTTGCCTCCAGGTTTATGCACAGGATATATTTAAAGATCAGCGAAGCGGATGGCTTGCAATTGCAAAAGCCACGCAACCAACATTGATCATTACTGAAAAACGGCCATTGGCTGTTGTTACAATTTCCAAAAATGAAAGATCATTCCAGGGATATAGTGTTAGCGCTAAAGAAAAAACAGACAGTTTCTATATCAGGTCAATGAAAAAACAATCTGGTGTAATATTAGATTTCGGCGAACACCTGACAGGATTTGTAACTTTTAAAATTGAAGACCTGCAAGCCGTTGCTGATGCCGCACTCAGGCTGAAATTTACTTTTTCAGAAACACCTGCAGAAGCAGTTGTTCCATTTGACCCATATACTGGGGCTCTCAGCCGTGGATGGTTGCAGGATGAAATAATTACCATATCTGAAGTGCCATCAACAATTACTATTCCCCGTCGTGTAGCTTTTCGTTATTTGAAAATTGAAGTGTTGGGCAGTTCCACTTACTCAGACTTTAAGATCCCAGATGTTTATGTAAAAGCAACAACCTCGGCTAAACAACAACCTGCCGCACTTGCAAAGGAAACTGCTGAACTGATAAAAAAAATAGACCAGATTGGATTAAATACATTGAAAGAATGTATGCAGACAGTTTATGAAGACGGGCCCAAACGTGACAGAAGATTGTGGATCGGCGATCTGTATTTAGAATCTTTAGCTAATCAGTATTCATTCAAAAATGACAACTTAACCAAACACTGTCTTTATTTACTCGCAGGATTGAGTTATAAAGATGGCGTGGCTCCTTCCAATGTATTTGAGCGGCCAACTCCACATCCACAAATTAACCCGCTGTTCGATTATGCATTAATATACAATGTTGCACTAAAAGAATACACTATTGCTTCCGGCGATAAAAAAACCGCCAATGATCTTTGGCAGGTTGTCAAAAAACAAATCGAGGTGCCCAAAAAATATATCGGCGATGATGGTATGATCGATTACGTACGTGCCGGTAAAGAATGGTGGTTATTTTTTGATTGGAAAGATGGACTGGATAAACAAGCTTGCTTACAAGGCTGTGTGATCTGGGCATATAAAAACACCTACGAACTGGCAAAGATGATTGGCAAAGAAAAAGAAGTAGCTGATCTGCCCGCATTGATAAACAAAATGACGAGTGCAGCGCATAAAAATTTGTATGATTCAGAACAAGCCGTTTTCATTAGTGGCAAGGATAAGCAGCTATCATATGCTTCGCAGGCATGGATGGTATTGAGTGGCGTGGCTACTAAAGCTGAAGGTGCTAAAGCATTCAGGGCTCTGCCACAAAAATCAAATATTGTTTTTCCAGGCGCACCGTACTTGTATCATTATGTAGTTGAAGCGATGATCATGTCCGGTTTGAACCAGGAAGCCAAAGACATTATCACCACTTATTGGGGCGGCATGGTTAACAAAGGAGCTGATACTTTTTGGGAAGTTTATGATCCTGCCAATGACTTTGTTTCTCCCTACAATTCTTTCCTTGTAAATAGTTATTGCCATGCATGGAGTTGTACTCCTGTCTATTTTATAAGAAAGTATCCTGAAATATTTCAGAAATAAACAAAAATGAAACACTGGTATCAACAACCACATAAGCTAATTGCAGACTATGTAAGAACGGTTTTGATACTGGAAGGTTTTTCCGAATCTGGTACCGCAGATCTTCCAATATTTACTAATGGCATGGCTGCCCTGTTTTGCAAAACAGAAAAAGATCAAAACGCCAATGAGAACATCATTCAATTAGCATTGTTCGGAAAGTCAGTACCAGAAGATCATTGTGTGGTAAACACAAGTGAAACTATCATCATCTATTTCTTTAAACCTTTTGCATTGGCAAGCATGTTCAATATGAATGCTGCCAAATTACTTGCCTCTCCTATCGATCTTGCTAATTGGAACGCTCATAAAACAAATGCGCTTAAAATACAATTGATCTATGCATCATCAACTTCACGGAAAATTGAAGTGCTTGATAATTTATTAATTCAGCAATTACAACAACATAAGAGAGAATGTGAGATCATTAAATACGCCACCGACCAGATCATGCTTGATCCCGGTACAGAAATTTTATCAGAAATGCTGAGCAAGCTTGATCTCAATGAAAGAACTTTTCAACGGACCTTTAAAAAATATGTTGGTGTTACACCCAACCAATACAGGCGGATCTGCCAGTTTCAACTTTCTTTTTATCAATTAAGAAGCAAAGATTTCAATAAGCTAACAGATATTGCGTATGATAGTGGTTTTGCAGATCAAAGTCATTTTATCCGTTCCTTCAAAGAGTTTACACAGATCACCCCAAATGATTATCTTAAGTCCGGGCTAAAAGATAAAAATGAATAGTGTCGTTTTTATTCTATTCCCTGGTTTCATTCGTTCATAGGTTTGTATTAAATTAATTAATATGAAAGAAAAAATAACTCCCTGTCTCTGGTTTAACGGCCAGGCAAAAGAAGCAGCAACATTGTATTGTTCTGTTTTTGAGAATGCAAAGATCACTGCACAGTCGCCGATCGTTACAGCCATCAATGTCTCAGGACAAAACTTCACACTGTTAGATGGAGGACCGATGTACAAACCAACTCCCGCCATTTCGTTTTATTATATATGCGAAAAGGCTGAAGAGATTGATCGCATCTGGAATGCGTTTATCAAAGAAGGTAATGTAATGATGCCATTGGATAAATATCCATGGGCTGAAAAATATGGATGGATCAGTGATAAGTTTGGTATCTCCTGGCAATTGGCTCTGGGTAAAATAAGTGATGTTGGACAAAAGATCACACCATCTATGTTATTTGCCGGCAAACAATATGGACGGGTAGATGATGCAATAACATTTTATTCTTCCATTTTTAAGAATACTGAAGTTGATGGCATTCTTCGTTATGGTGCCAATGAATTACCGGACCAGGAAGGCAAAGTAAAACATGCACAGATCAATTTGAATGGAGAAAAATTGATGCTGATGGAAAGTGCTGCGCCACACAATTTTACATTTACTGAAGGAGTATCATTGACCATTCATTGCGAAACACAGCAAGAAATAGATCATTACTGGGGAAAGCTTACTCAAAACGGAGAAGAAAGTATGTGTGGCTGGCTGAAAGATAAGTATGGTGTATCGTGGCAGATCATTCCAACAATATTAAATAAGATCATGAGTGATCCTTCTAAAGCAGGGAAAGCAGCACAAGCTTTTATGGCAATGCGAAAATTAAATATTGAACAGATCGTTCAGGCTTCTATTTCCTGATATTGACAACACTCCCACGTAAACAAAAAATTAAAGGCTCGTGTAAAACGAGCCTTTAAAAAAAAATTCATTGATCTATTAATTACTCACTATCACTACAATGATTTGCAGTTATCCAACTTCCAATTCTTCCAGCAGCTGCAGCAACAGCAGCGTTACCGGTTGGTAAATTAGCACATGAAAGTTTGCCTAACCCTGCTAACCATGTTTCAATTGTAACAATATCGGCTGCAACAACAGGATCAAGACCGGGTTCACTTGCAATACCGCTTAATTTCAAAGCAACTACTTGTGTAAATCCTTTTTTAGAATCTTTAATTCCCCCTGCATTAGAGCAATCCCAGATAGTTCTTCCTTCTGCTTCAGTATAAACATAGCCACCTACCGTTACTGTAGCTACCGGCCATTGATGAGGAGAACCAAAGAATAATCCCTGTGAGAAAGAACAGAATTCATCTTGCTTACAACCAATACCCGGAATTGTTCTTACGCAACAGCCTGTATTAGCTCCTGATTTAAAAACGGCTACATTATTATTATCCTGTGCATAATTTCCTTG
This sequence comes from Chitinophagaceae bacterium, assembly GCA_035318985.1. Classification (GTDB taxonomy): domain Bacteria; phylum Bacteroidota; class Bacteroidia; order Chitinophagales; family Chitinophagaceae; genus VBAS01. Next base: position 28,788 of record DATHDP010000088.1, on the reverse strand, counting down.
CAAAACCAATCTATAACATGTCGCAGTACTTCCTGATGTTCCATAATTAAATTTGAAAACATTCGCATTAGAACAACTCTGACTTGGATCTGGAGTAAGAATTGGTGTAGGTGTTATTGTATTCCATGTACTACCATCAGTAGAATAGGATGCGGAAACAATATCACTCCAGTTTTGTTCAAGACCAAGGTCACCTGCGCAACCAGGAATAAAATTCCAGTGGCTCAGGTTTTGAATAGTTGTGCCTGATCCGTTACCAGGATTAGGATTGGTAATACACCATGTGAATGTTGTTTGTCCACTGGCATAACTACGAGTTAATGCTACTTGATAATTTGAGCAATTGCTTGCAGGTGGTTGTTGTTGAGCAGGTTTAGTTGCAATTTCTTCTCCTGATTCATTAGATGGATTTGATCTTACATCTTTCTGACATGCATAAAATGCAAAAACGGTGGCAATAGCCACAAATGCGGGCACGATGATCTTCTTCATACTTGTATTTTATAATTAATAATGGTGATTTAGTACGGACAACAGATTTTGAGGTGGTATTTCAGTGAAGGATAAAACGCAAATGTATCGCATTATAGCCAGCTGTCATTTTATAAATCAGGTCTGTGGAAAAATTTTGACCACCGTCATTAATTACAAAATCAGGATGAGTAACATAAATTAAAGGCTCGTTTTTTACACGAGCCTTTAAAAAAAAATCAATTGATTGATCGATTTATTCAGGGTCGCTATTACTCGTACAATGATTTGCATTTATCCAATTGCCAATGCGACCTCCTGCTGCGGCTGCATCTCCGTAAGTCAATTTTTGTGCAGCAGTTTGGTTAGGCAAATTTGAACATGCAACAAGTTTGGATATTGAAGCAAGCCAATTTTCAATTATAGCCATGTCGGCTGCGACAGCGGGATCAAGTCCGGGATCACTTGCGAGACCGCTTAGCTTTAAAGCAGCTACTTGTGTAAATCCTTTTTTAGAATCTCTTATTCCCCCTGCATTAGAGCAACCCCAGATAGCTCTTCCTTCTGCTTCAGTGTAAACCTTACCTCCTATTGTAACTGTGCCTGTACCATCAAGTGGTGGCCATGTTGGTCCGGGTTTCGCGAAAAAATATCCTTGCGAAAATGAACAAAATTCATCTTGTCTGCAACCAATGCCAGGAACTGTTCTTACGCAACAACCTGTATTTGCTCCTGATTTAAAAACGGCTACATTATTATTATCCTGTGCATAGTTTCCTTGCAAAACCAATCTATAACAAGTTGCAGTACTTCCTGACGTTCCATAATTAAATTTGAAAACATTCAAATTAGAACAACTCTGACTTGGATCAGGAGTAAGAATAGGAGTAGGTATTATTGTATTCCATGTAGTACCGCCATCAGGAGAATAAGATGCGGAAACAATATCACTCCAGTTTTGTTCAAGACCAAGGTTGCCTGGACAACCGGGAATAAATGACCAGTGACTCAGGTTTTGAATAGTTCCACCTGTTCCGTTACCAGGATTAGGATTAGTAATACACCATGTGAATGTTGTTTGTCCACTTGCATAAGTACGTGTCAGCGCTACTACATAATTTGCGCAACTGCTTGCAGGTGGTTGTTGAGGAGGCTTCGTTGCAATTTCTCCTTCAGTTACATTTGATGAATTTGATTTTACATCTTTCTTACATGCATAAAATGCAATAACGGTCGCAACTGCGACAAGTGTCGGCACAATGAGCTTTTTCATCATTAATAATTTAAAGGTTAAAAAAATGGCTCATGAGGGATATGAGATTCGTGGTGGTAGTAGAGAAGGATCGGAATTGAGAGGCAAAGTAGGATTTTCACTGTATATCCCAATATGACAAACGTACTATGTTAATAAAATAATTGTGAGTTTGGACAATGAAGCGAGTGCCGAAAACAATTGGTAAAACTACGAATCTGATCAAAGTGCAGTAACAGTTATCAATTCGCTAAAAGCACATCATTCAATATCTTATTCACTTCATCAGCTTTATTAAAGATCATCAGGTGACCGCCGCCTTTAATTACAAAATCAGGATGAGTATATTTTAGTGGTAGCATTCTATCACTTGAACCATGCAAATGAACGATGCCGGGCAAACGATCCGGCTGATCCCAGTTCACAATTGCATTAATCGACCAGCGGACCAAGTCAGGATCTGCTGTTTTTGCATAATTATAAATGATCGCCTTGTCTTCTTTCGATCTAACACCCATAAAATTTTTAAGCATTGATCCTGCTTTTAAAAATTTTACTGGTACAGCCTTATGCAAACCAACTCTTCCGGCACTTTTAAAATACCAGGGCAATTCACTTGATGAAGCAAGACTTGAAATGATGATCGTCTTCATCGGTCTGCGCAGTCTTGCAATTTCAGAAGCAAGCATACCACCAAATGAAAGACCGATCAAAATAAAAGCATCATCATTTTTTATCAGGGAAGAAAAGCGTCGTGCATAATTGGTAAGTGATTCATCTTTTTGAGGAGGTATCCAATCGAGATAAACAGGTTCGTATATAGCAGGAAGTTTTATTTTCAGAAAAGCCTTTTTATCGGCTCCCAGCCCACTTATAAAATATGCTTTCAATTTAATTACATCTCAATTGGTTCAGGTATCTCGATCATAACTGTCTGTACCATTTTTTTAGGCACGGGCTTATCACTTAGCAGAGCAGGCTGCCAGGTTGCCATTGTTGCTTCTATCCTTGAGATCAACTCATCATTAAAGTCTTCGTTTACGCCACCTTTTATCACTTTAAAATTTACAGGCACCCCGTCTTTATCAACAATAAATTCTAATTGCACAAATGCCTTACGTGTGCCTTTTGGTAAATAGTCTCTCATTTCTTTACCCAGCTTGTCCAAATATTTTAATAAGTCATCACCACCACCCTGGTATTTCGGCCATTGAGTAACAGACTCTACAAGACCAGTAATTTCTCTTGTCCTGTGTTGAACATTCTTTCTTTTTGGTATCGGCTTAATAGATTCGGTCGCAGATGCATACATTGTTTTCTTATCCGGCGCATCATTTACGTAATATGCACCTTTGTCCGATACTGCTACAACCGGAACCTGCTTATGTTTTTCAACATAATTAAAAGCATCTTCAAGACGTAAAGAAAAATCTTTTAACTGCTCATCATCTTTTGTAAGCTTAGCAAGAAAATCAACACTTCTTTTTACATTATAACGTATCGGGAAAATATGAACAGGGATAAAATCCTGTCCCTGGTTCTTTGCATGTGCAGTAATAGTATAAACTTCTTCGATCATTGGATCAGTAAGCGGAATACAACCAACTGTAACGCAACTACCGTGTATATAAATATCACCGCCAGGATTTATCGCATCGCTTAAGATCTTGTCAGATATATTCGGATAATTAATTCCAAGGGATAAATGATAATTGCTTTTCGGATTAAATTCGTTGATATAATAAAATCCTTCCGGCACCTGGTAATCACCACCCATTCTTTTTGGGCCAAGCGTACCTGCTAATGCACAAACTTTATAAGTTTTGAAAAGCCTATATGGATCTTTTCTGTCGTTTTTTACCCAGACCTCTAATTGACTATCGTATTTAAAGGAACGGAGGTAAACATATTTAGCAGGCCACACCAATTTCTTATCCTCAAATTGCTTTTTCAAAGCCATCTCGTTCTTGCTAAGCGCATCAGAAGGACGCTGCAATGTTTTTTGAAAGTCAATAAAAGAGGAAACGGCCGAAACGGAGTTTCCACCTGAGCCATTCTGTGCGTATTGCGAAATGGCAATTAAGCATGTCAAGATACAGAAGAAGAGGTTTTTCATCGACGGTTTAATTAGAATTAAGAAACGCTCCCAATAAAAGCATTATTACAGCTTGTTTATAAACTATTGTAAAAATAAGCAACATAATGGAATTTGGGTATCAGTAATCGAGAATTAGGGCAAAACGCAGGTATTTTAACTAATCTCAAATTCCAAATCCCTAATTACAAATTCCCTCTTTCCCCCTGTTCTCTTTCTATCGCCTCAAACAAAGCTTTGAAATTTCCTTTCCCAAAGCTCTTTGCTCCTTTACGTTGAATGATCTCAAAAAATAATGTGGGCCTGTCCTCAACCGGTTTTGTGAATAACTGGAGCAGGTACCCTTCATTATCACGGTCAACAAGAATACCTAGCTCTTTCAAAGGTTCCAGGTCTTCATCAATATGTCCAACCCTTTCGATCAGGTCATCGTAATACGAATTTGGTACTCTTAAAAACTCTACGCCGCGGTTTCTTAGCTCAGTAACTGTTTGCACAATATCATTGGTTGCCATTGCCACATGCTGTACTCCTTCGCCATCATAAAATTCAAGATATTCTTCCACTTGGCTTTTCTTCTTTCCTTCCGCCGGCTCATTGATAGGAAATTTTACAAACCCGTTTCCATTACTCATCACTTTACTCATTAGCGCCGAATACTCCGTAGAAATATCTTTATCATCAAACGTGAGGATATTTCTGAAGCCCATTACATCCTGGTAAAATTTCACCCATGGATCCATTTGGTTCCAGCCAACATTTCCCACACAATGATCAACATATAATAAACCTGTATCTGCTGGTTGATAGTAAGGATTGTTCCATTCACGATACCCCGGCATGAACTGACCATTATAATTTTTTCTTTCGATAAACAAATGGACGGTATCGCCATAAGTATTAATGCCACTGATCACCACTTCCCCATCTGCATCTATGAATTTTTCTGGCTGCATACAAGACTTAGCGCCACGCTTTGTTGTTTCTACCCATGCACTTGTTGCATCATCCACACGTAATGCTATTGCTTTCACTCCATCACCATGTTTATAAATATGATCTGCCATTTCATTATTACCCCTGATCGGAGTAGTAAGTACGAGGGTCAATTTATTTTGCCGAACCGCATAACTGGCCCTGTCCTTTATACCTGTTTCAGGCCCGGCATAAGCCAATGCCTGGAAACCAAAAGCACTCATATAATAATGAGCCGCTTGTTTTGCATTGCCAACATAGAATTCAACATAGTCAGTTCCCTGCAATGGAAGAAAATCTGTTTGAGCATCCTGTTTCTTATTTGAAGCTGTACTTGTAGCCATAATTATTTTTTTGTAGTCAACAAAGTAATTCTGTTCATCTTCTGTTGCGTCGCACTCTTCTACGACACCAAATCTATTCAACAAGATCAGCCTGCATAGCTAGTGTCTCCATAAGCCATTCGAAGTGATTACGTTTGTCAGTAAATAACTTGTGAGGATAATCGGGAAGCATATACAAAACTAATTAAAATCTTAACTAAGTTAAAAAAGAAACCTCCTGTAAAAAACAGGAGGTTTACCAACACTAACCAATTACATCAGAATTTAAACAGGACTTGGTATGGTTATGAGATCGATTATTTTTTTCTTTCAGGATGTTAAGATAGATCGCTCTTCGGGGTAAAATTTGACTATTAAACAGAATCCAAATTTCAGATGACCAACTTGCTAATTGTGAGCATGAATTTTATTGGAGGGATCGAACAACAAACTTTATCGTCCTAATAGCAGACACAAAAAATATACCTCCTGCGAGAACAGGAGGTAATTGATGGCGATATAAAAAAAGTTTAATGGTTAGTGGCTTCGATTACTTTAGTCATGATGTTAGCTGACTCTTTGGTTTACAAATTTGGGAACAGCATAAAATCCAACTTTTCGTTGTGAATCAATGTTATGAATTTTGGATGACAAACTAAGTGATAGATAACATATAGTTGTTTTTTGATTAAGGAAAACCAAACTATTTCTTAGTAAGCTTAAACAAAATTTAGTCTTACTCAACTACATAAAAAAATACCTCCTGTGAAAACAGGAGGTGAACGAAACAAACCTGCGTGAAAAATATACCCCCTGTAGAAACAAGAAGTAAACACTACTCTACTTAAAACTACTAATCAGAAAAAATTTAACTGGCTTCGTGTATCAAATAATTATTTAAAAGTTTTTTTCTTTCAGAACGTTAAAATATATCGCTTCGTGAAATAAATTTTAACAATTCAACAAAGTGTAAATTTTAGATGACCAACTTGCGAATTGCGACGATGAATTTTTTTTGTGGGATCGAACAGTAAATAATAGCAGGCACGAACAAAATCTAATCTCAACTCAACTATATAAAAAATATACCTCCTGTGGAAACAGAAGGTATAAAACCAAAACTAACCTGCATGAGAAAAAAACTGCTTATGTGAGAAAAATTTTAATTGATTTTATTTATAAATCAGAAGTTGTTTTCTTTCTGAGTCCTAAGATACATTGCCATTCGAGGGAATATCCGATTATTAAACCAAGTCCAAATTTTAGATGACCAACTTGCTAATTGTGACCATGAATTTATTTTGGTAAAGCGGAGGACAAATTGAATGCGACATAAAAAAGTTTAATGGTTAATGGTTTCGATTACTTCAGTACTGCAAAGTCGAACTATTTATTCTACGATCGTGTTATTTAAATGTTTTTGATAAATATCAATTTGATGAATATCAAATGAACCAGATTCCAACATTGTGATCATATAGCTAATACGATCAATAAGGTTCCAGTCTCTGCTCATTCTTTATTTTTTTTTGTTTCTATGCATTAAGATAAATACGTTAAAGCTTGCATGGTCTCTCATGATCTTCTAAGTACTAAATAAAAAAAGGGATGTGGAAACACCCCTCGCTAAACCAAAACTTACTGCTTACTTGAGAACTCTACTACATGAGAAAAAATTTTATCTGGCTATTTGAGTATTAATAAATTGTAAACTTTTTAAAATTGACACTGCCTTCCCTTATAAAATTCAACTACCGTTCCCTCATTCATTCTTCTTAATACTAATACGATCGTCAGAGCTCCTATCCTCTGCTCATTCTTAATTTTTTTTTTGAGTTCCCGGATCTTAAGATAGATCACATTTCAGGCTAAAAATTGGTTTTTATACCAACTTTAAATATCAATTGACCAAATTAAGGAACGGGGGCTATGAATTTTGTTTGTTGAGAAGAATCGGCTGTTTAAGCAACAATATTTTGTTTTGTCATGTCAAAAGCATGTGCTGAACTTGTTTCGTATTGTTTCGGCATCTTTGCTAAAGCTAAATCAAAACGCTACGAGTCATGAAACTCACGGCTATTATTATCTTATCAGCCTGCCTCACCGTAAGTGTCAACGGGTATGGTCAGAAAGTAACTATTTCTGAAAAAAATGCCAGCCTGGAAAAGGTATTTAAGGAAATAAAAAAACAAACCGGTTATGTTTTCTTTTATGATGTAAACATATTTGATGGAGCCAAACCTGTAACCATACAGGTAAAGGACGTTGCAATTGAACAGGCGTTAAAAGAAATTCTGCAAGACCAGCTATTAGATTACTCCATTGAAAACAAAACCATCGCTATTGTAAAAAAAGAGCCTTCAATAATAAATGAACAAATTCCATTGCCGCCGCAACCAATAATAGTTCGTGGCCATGTAGTAAACGAGGTTGGCGAGCCGGTGAGAGCCACTATTACTGTTAAGAGTACCGGCAAAGCCGCAACTTCAACCAATGACAAGGGTGAGTTTGCCATAGTGGTCAAGGATCTCCAGGGCAGTCTTATAATTTCCGCAGTTGGTATTGAAATACTGGAAATAAAATTAGATGGAAGGACAGAGTTAACAGTAAATGTAAAAACAAAAGCTAGTGTATTGGATGAGGTGCAGATGATGGCGTATGGTACAACCACAAGGCGTTTTAGTACAGGATCCATTTCAAAAATAAAAGGGGAAGATATCAGGAAACAACCGATAGAAAATCCCATGCTTGCATTAGGAGGAAGAGTGCCGGGTTTGCAGATCACACAAGTCAACGGTATGGCCGGTGGGGCAGTTAGTATAAGTATCCGTGGCAGAAGCTCTCTTGGAGCCGGGTCCGAGCCTCTTTACATTATTGATGGTGTACCTTTTGCCCATTCGCCCACCAATGTAACGTTTGCAAACGGTGTTATAGCCCAGACATTGGGAGGACTTACCAATGCCACTAATGGTACAAGCCCATTTGTAAGCCTTAATGCTGCTGACATTGAAAGCATTGAAGTGCTGAAAGACGCGGATGCTACTGCCATTTATGGTTCAAGAGGGTCAAATGGTGTAATACTCATCACTACAAGAAAAGCCAAAGCAAGTAAGACATCCGTTGAGGCAAGTTTTTATACCGGTTGGGGACGGCCTACCATTATGCCTGAAATGCTGAATACACAGCAATATGTGGCAATGCGAAAAGAAGCGTTTAAGAATGATGGAATTGTTCCCACAACCTCTAATGCCACCGATCTTATGGTATGGGATACTACACGTTATAATGACTGGGCAAAAATATTGATGGGTGAAACCGCCCGTAGTTATGATGCACAGGTACGACTTTCAGGTGGAAACGAGCAAACCCGGTTTTCCCTCTCAACAGGCTACCACCGTGAAACACCTGTCTTCTATGGTAACATGTTCGATGATCGTATACATGTCCGGGCAAACATGACGCATCATTCTATTGATAAGAAATTTTCTCTTACACTAAATACAGGGTATAATATTGATAATAATAATATCAATACTATAGATATGGGCTTATTGCTAACTACGATACCCAATGCACCCTACCCGCTTGATGCGAATGGAAAACTGGTTTGGAGTGATAATGGTATCAATTTTTCAAACCCACTTCAGTATACAAAAAAGCTATACAAAGGCGTAACAGAGAACTCTATCAGCGATGTCAACCTGGGTTATCGTTTCAGTAAAAGTTTTGAGATCAGGGTAGATGGAGGGATGAATATTGTACGTCTCGACCAGAGAACTACCAACCCGGTAAGTTCACAAAGCCCGATAGGGACAACGCCAGTAAGTTCAGCTCAATTTTTTAACGAGTCTCAACGAAACTGGATCGTGGAACCACAGGCAGAATACACTAAGCAATTAGGAAAAGGCCGGTTACAGGTGCTGGCTGGTGGTAGTTTCCAGGAACAGCTTACAGAAGGAGCAACAATCAGTGCAACCGGATATGCAAGTGATGAATTACTTGGAACACCGGGTCCTGCAGCTACAAAATCGGTTACCAGCAACTACGCTAAGTACCGGTACAACGCTTTTTTTGGCAGGGTTGCTTACAAGTATAACAATAAGTATCTTATAAATATATCCGGCCGCCGCGATGGATCCAGTCGTTTTGGTCCGGGAAAACAATTTGGCAATTTCGGTGCCGTGGGAGCCGGGTGGATATTTTCTGAAGAAAAGTTCATGAAAAATATCTCCTTCCTTCACTACGGTAAGATCAGAACAAGTATAGGTGTTACAGGCAATGACCGTATTGGCAACTACCAATACATTGCACGTTGGAGCACTTCAACTGCCGCCCTTCCTTACCAGGGTATTAGTGGTTTTTTTCCAATAAATCTTCAAAATCCTGACTATGCCTGGGAGCGCAATCGAAAATGGGAATCTGCAATTGAGCTTGGATTTTTTCAGGACAGGTTGTTTGTAAGCGCCGCTTATTATATGAACCGGAGCGATAATCAACTGATCGGTTACACGCTTCCATCACAGACAGGTTTTACAAGCATTACAGCCAACAGGAATGCATTAGTTGAAAACAGGGGTTGGGAATTCATGATCAATACTACTAATATCAGGACAAAGAATTTTACCTGGAAAAGTTCATTCAACATTTCGATACCACGCAGCGAATTGGTGGGATACCCTGATCTTGAAACATCAAGCTTTGCCAGTTCGCTTGTTATAGGATACCCTATTACCGTACGCAAATTCCTCGAGTACCAGGGAGTGGATACTGCAACTGGTATTTACAAGCTTAATGGGATCAACCTAACTAAAGACAGAACCCAGGTACGTGATTTGGGACAGCGCCTTTATGGTGGATTGCAAAATACTTTTACTTACAAAGGATGGTCTCTTGATATCTTCTTCCATTTTGTTCAACAAGACGGTTTGAGCAGTATTAACTTCGTGGCGCCGGGTGGCCGTTCAAATCAAACTGTATTGGTTTTAGACAGATGGCAGAATAAAGGAGATATTACCGATATACAGAAATTCTCTACTACCGGGGCAGCTGTTACTCAGTTCAGCTTTTATTCCAATTTCTCCAGTGCCAGAGTAGTGAACGCATCTTTCATCCGTTTGAAAAATGTATCACTCTCCTATCAATTCGACAAAAAACTAGTCGAGAAAATTAAGGCAGAAAGTTTACGGGTGTATTTCCAAGGACAAAACCTGCTCACGTTCACTCCGTATGAATACGGGGATCCGGAAACATTATCGTACTACACTTTGCCGCTCAGGATGCTGAGCGTAGGTATACAGGTCATTTTTTAATTTATGAAATACTGTACAAACATACTTCAATATATAAAAGGAAACACCCGGTACTTTCTTATGGTGGTGATGCTGACAACCATCTTACCATCTTGCAAGAAGTTTGTAACTGTTGAAAATCCGCCAGGCATTCTTACCACAGAAAAAGTATTTGCAGATGATAGATCAGCAACTTCGGCAATAGTCTCTATTTATATTGATATGATGAATTACCAATTCGGAGGTGACGGATCGTTCGTCTGTTTTTCTATGACGGCATTGGCCGGTTTTTCGGGTAATGAATTGCAGTGGACTCAGAACAACACTAACGCCCCGGCTTTCCAGGAATTTACAACACATGATCTTACTCCTCCGAATCGGAATGTAGCAGCTTTCTGGAAGGATGGGTACAATTATATTTACCGTGCAAATGCTATCCTTGAAGGCATTGCTGCTTCAGCAGGCATGACAGCAGATGGGAAAAAACTTGTTGAAGGAGAAGCCAAATTCATACGTGGTTTTTGTTACTTCTATCTTGTAAACCTGTTTGGTGATGTACCCCTTGTACTGACTACGGACTACCAGGAAAATATGAAATTGCCAAGGACCCCATCAACTTTGGTTTGGGAACAGATCCTGAATGATCTGAAAGATGCCAAACAATTACTTCCCGCAAACTATCCAACACCTGAAAGACTTCGCCCCAATCGTGCAACAGCCGGAGCCTTGTTGGCCCGTACATACCTGTACTTAGGAAGATGGGCGGAAGCAGAAGCTGAATCGGATGCTATTATTACATCCGGTGTTTATGGAGTAAGTCTGCCCGCTCCTGACCTGGTTTTCAAAAAAGAAAGCAGTGAAACCATCTGGCAACTGCAACCTGTTCGTGCCGGCATCAATACAAATGAAGCTTTTTTCTTTCTTACAGCAGCTGATACAAGACCCAGTTATGAAATAACACAAAACCTGTTGTCTGCTTTCGAGCCAAACGATAAGCGTAAAACACAATGGATAGGATTTAGCAGCCCGGTTGCCAATCCTACCTGGGCCTTCCCTGCAAAATATAAGGCTGGAACCTCTGTTACTGTGACGGAATATTATATTGTATTCCGCCTCACCGAACAATACCTGATTCGTGCAGAAGCCAGGGCACACCAGGGTGGAAGTAAGTTGGCGCAGGCTATAACAGATCTTAATACAGTTCGCAGCCGAGCTGGTTTACCTGCCGCGAATCCTGCAGATCAAAATGCTTTTTATCTTGCTATGGAGAAAGAACGACAGGTTGAGTTTTTTGCAGAATGGGGACATCGCTGGCTCGATCTAAAACGTACCAATCGTGCAGAGGCAGTACTGAAACCACTATCACCTACCAATTCATGGAAACCAGGCTCAGAATTATATCCTGTTCCGGCTGATGAAATAGGCAAAAATCCATTACTAGTTCAAAATCCCGGATACTGAAGTATAAAAACAGCAGTCATTTAAATGAGCGACCTTTTCATAAGACCCAAGTTTATTGTGCGGACAATTTGTGTCCGCACAAATAATTGCATAAATTAGCAATGCTTGGGTAAATTAAGGCTAATGGTTAATGGTATCGAATAGCTAAGCCAAACTTAAGCGTCGCCAGAGATGTTCTAGCATTTCTGGTTTTTTTTACCTTCTTTTAGCTTCCTTTAATGAAGCTATTTATGTTTTTACAAATTGTTTTTTACTCCTATAATTTCTTTCTTAATATTAATACGATGAGCTAAAACGCTTCCTCTGCTCATTCTTATTTTTTTTGCAATACCACCAGTTTCTTTCCTTCAAGTCTGAATTGCAAATCGTTTTTCTTCAGGATCTTTAACAGCTGTGACAATTTCAAATTCTTTTCTGTATCTCCTCCAAATTCCCTTTGAGGTATCTCACCTTCATATACCACATCAACATCATACCAACGGCTAACAAACTGCATAACCGTTTTTGTATCTGCTCCGTCAAAATTGAAATACCCGTTTTTCCATGCCATCACTTTATCAAGGTCTGCTTTGCCTATAGCAATCTGCCCATCTGTATTTAATTGAGCCTGCTGACCAGGAGTTATCAATTTTGATTCCCCGGTTTTAAGTGATGTTACTTTTACACTGCCTTCAAGCAATGTAGTTTTTATTGAACCTTCATCCGCATAAGAATTAATGTTGAAGTGAGTTCCTAAAACTTCTACTTCATTTTTTCCATCAACATCAACTTTAAATGGCAGGGAAGCATTCTTCGCCACTTCAAAATATGCTTCACCTGATACTTCTACTCTTCTTGTATCCCCGGCGAAAGAAACAGGAAAGCGGATAGAAGAGGCAGAATTCAACCATACCTTAGATCCGTCTGAAAGTGATAATTGATACTGCCCTCCTCTTGGCGTTGTCACCGTATTATAAAGAACTTGTGTTGGTTTTTCTTCTAATATATTATAGACAAGTTGTCCGTCATTTAATTTTGAAATTTTTGTACCACCTTCCGTAACAATGGTTCCGTTTGAAAGATTTTCCAAATTGATACCAGAGCGATCTGAAAGAGTCAACACTGCTTTGTTACCACCAGGAAGTATGTCATTTGTTTGATGCTGATTATTTGCTACCGGCAGCTCTACCGGATGTTGATTGACTAAGAGATAAACTCCTATTACAGCAAGAACAAATACAGCAGCAGCTGCCAAACGGAACCAGTTCCTTTTCATAAGTGGCACAACAGGCGCCAATATGTTTATTTTTTCTGAATCAAGTTTCGCCTTAATAGCATTAAAAGTTCCGGTCAAAGAATTTTCCAGTTCTTCCCCTGTAAAAAAACTTATTTCTTGTTCATTTTCGAGCTCCTGGATAATTAAACCTCTGAGCAGTTCCTCGTTGCTTTCGATATCAAACTCTTTCAATAATAATTTTAATTCCTCTGGCGAGCATCTGTTTTCCAGATATTTTTTAAATAGTTCGTGCATTCTTTGTTTATTCAAGGGTGGTTATTGTAATAGATACGTTTGAATGGAAGCCTTCCTCTGCTCTTTTTATACTTTTTATTTGCTAATACTGAATAAAAGGCAAAAAAGGATGATCGCCATATCATTATGTGTAAAAATAAATTCACGAATTGCCTTATTTGCTTTTACAATATGATCACTTATGGTTGAAACCGATATACCCAATTGCCGGCTTACCTCTTCATAACTTTTATTGTCAAGTTTAATTAATCGAAATATCTGTTGACGTTGCGGCGAAAGAGAGTCAATAGCTTTTTTAAGGAGTAAATCATTCTCTTTTTTATGGATCATTGTTTCAATATGCTCATATTCTTCCGTTGCAGCTGCAAACAACTGTGCCTGTATTTTTTTATCCCTTGATGCTTTACGAAAAAAATCATACACCTTGTTTTCAGCGATCCGGAAAAGATAAGATCGAAAAGACTTATCGAGGTCAATGCTGGCACGGTTAGACCAAATTTTTATAAAGACGTCCTGCAATATTTCCTGTGTAGTTGTTTCAGACTTCACCATCTTGAATACGTTTCCAAAAAGACGGGAACTATATACCTTATATATTTTTTCAAATGCCTGTTCATTACCCTGCTTTAATAGCGAGAGTAATTCTCTTTCATCATGAGGAGAAATAATTTGCACTTTTGAGGTTTGGCTTAGTTATCTAGATGCGAATTTATAGTTTCTCATTTTAATAGAGCTCAAACGGCTTCTCTTATCTTTGCGCCATGCTTAAAATCGGTATCCTCGGTGGCGGCCAGTTAGGAAGAATGCTTTTACAAGCTGCTGCCAACTATCCTGTTAATACCTTTTTAATGGAAAATGACGATGAATGTCCTGCTGCGCATCTCTGCCATCATTTTACCAAAGGCGATATAAAAGATTTTGATGCCGTTTACAATTTCGGGAAGAGCCTCGATGCAATTACCATTGAAATTGAAAACGTAAATGTTGATGCACTGGAAAAATTAGAAACCGAAGGAGTGAAAGTTTATCCCAAGCCATCAGTGCTCCGCATCATCAAAAATAAAATTTTACAAAAGCAATATTATCATCAACATAGCATCCCTACCGCAGATTTCATTTTAACTAATAGTCTTTCTGATATAGAAGGTCATATTGGTTTTCTTCCAGCGGTTCACAAGCTAGGCGAAGGCGGTTATGATGGTCGTGGTGTTCAAATTTTAAAAAATAAAGAAGACCTGGGAAAGGCATTTAATGCTCCCAGTGTTTTGGAAAAACTGATCCCGATCGATAAAGAGATCGCTCAAATGGTTGCCGTGAATGACAAAGGAGAAACTGCTCTTTATCCGCCGGTTGAAATGCTTTTTAACTCAGACCTTAATTTACTCGATTATCAACTTTGTCCCGCAGAACTAGGTATTCAAACTCTTTATAAGGTTGAAGCGATCGCTTCAACAGTCGTTCGCAATTTCAGATCACCGGGAATTTTTGCAGTTGAAATGTTTGTTGACAAAAAAGGTGATGTTTTTGTAAATGAAACAGCACCGCGGGTGCATAACAGCGGGCATCACACTATCGAGGCACATTATAGCAGCCAGTTTGATATGCTCTGGCGGGTTATGCTTGGTTATCCTTTGGGAAACACGGATGCTATTCTTCCTTCGATCATGGTCAACATCATCGGCGCCGAAGGTTGTAATGGTGATGTGAGATATGAAGGGCTTGAAGATGTAATGAAGATCGACAATGCTTTTATTCATATATATGGGAAAAAGCAAACCAAGCCCGGCAGAAAAATGGGTCATGTTACCATACTAAGCAAAGAAAAACAAGACCTTCTGCACAAATCTAACAAAGTGAAACACACATTGTTTCCGAGATCCTGAGCAATCCTTTTATCCCCCGAACAAACCATTCATAACAGGCAGACAATTAATTTTTTGACTGCCAAAGGATTTGGAACCTTGCGTCGTCAAATTTATGCTTAAACGCAAATAAGTACTTATTTTTACGACCCCTAAATACAACTGCACAATCGTGAACAATTTTAAACTAATTTCTTTCATATTTTTTTTGATCTTAAGCTCGGTAATTATTTCGTGCGGCGACAAAAAGAAAGATGCTGCTCCAACAGCCGGAGCCCAGGCGCAACAACAGGTAATAACAGCAGATGCATTGATAGTTACCACTCGCCGTCTTAGTGCTGATATTGAAATTCCCGGAACTATACTGGCAAATGAAACTACAGAGATCCATCCTGAAGTATCGGGGCGTGTGGTTGTATTGAATGTAAGGGAAGGAACATTTGTTAGCAAAGGTGCATTGCTTGCCAAATTATATGATGGTGATCTGCAGGCACAATTAAGAAAACTAGATGTGCAATTACAAATAGCTGAACAAACAGAAAAAAGGCAAGCAGAGCTAGTAAAGATCCAGGGTATAAGTCAGCAAGAATATGATCTTAGTCTTTTAGGGGTTAGTAACCTGAAAGCTGATATTGATATCCTGAAAGAAGCAGTTCGCAAAACAGAGATCAGGGCGCCGTTTAGTGGGAAGCTTGGATTGAAAAATATTAGCGATGGTGCTTATGTTACTTCAGCGACTATCATTACTACAATTAGCCAGGTGAACCTATTAAAAATTCAATTTAATGTACCGGAAAAATATGGATCACAATTGAGAACCGGGCAAAACATCAATTTCACGGTTGATGGTTCTAATAAAAATTATTCGGCAAGTATTATTGCATCAGAAGTAAAAATGGATGAGAATACAAGAAGTCTTGCCATAAGAGGTATTGTAAGAAATGGCGATGCTTCTTTGATCCCTGGCGTATTTGCGAAAGTGAAAATTGTATTGGGCCAAAATGAAAATGCGATCATGGTACCAACAATTGTTGTACAACCGCTGGGTAGAAAAAAATTAGTGTACTTATATAAAGGAGGAAAATCTATGCCGGCAGATATTACTACCGGGATAAGAGATAGCTCCAGTGTGCAGGTATTGACAGGCTTGAGTGTTGGTGACACTGTTATAACTACAGGGCTTTTATTTTTAAGACCGGGAGCAGATGTGAAATTGAAGAAAGTGCAATAATGAGTGGTGAGTGGTCAATGTTGAGCGATTAGTAGTGTTTATAAAAAAGAAAAACTTTAACCTTAAACACTCTAATATGTTTTTACAACTTGCCCACACCAGGCTTGATGTTTTTAATTTTTCTCAGGAGTTAACATTAGAATGTTATAAACTAACTAAACTACTACCTGATCATGAAAAATTCGCAATGGTTCAACAAATAAGAAGAGCAGCTCTATCGGTACATTTGAATATTGCAGAAGGCTGTTCACGAAAATCAGAAGCCGAAAGAAAAGATTTTTTGAAATTGCAAGAGGTTCGGTAATTGAAATTGATGCCGCGATTGGCGTTGCCTACAAATTGACATACGCGACGTTGGAACAATTACAACCTCTTGGAGAAAAAATAATAAAAACGTTCAAAATATTAAGTGGGATGATTGGGAGATCATAAACTCACAACTCACCACTAACCACTGACTATATGAATTTATCAGAACTAAGTTTAAGACGGCCGGTACTTGCAATAGTTTGCTCGATAATTATTATCATTTTTGGTGGTATTGGTTATAAATATTTGGGCATTCGTGAATACCCTGCCATCGATCCTGCTGTGGTGAATGTAAGAACATCTTATGTGGGAGCAAATGCTGATATTATTGAACAACAAATAACCGAGCCGCTTGAAAAAGCAATTAATGGTGTGCCGGGAGTAAAGAATATTACTTCAACCAGTTCTGTTGGTGCCAGCAATATAACGGTTGAATTTGAATTGAACGTAGATCTTGAAAGAGCGGCAAATGATGTAAGAGATAAAGTTTCACAGGCACTTGGGAACCTGCCACAGGATATTGATGCGCCGCCAACAGTAAGTAAGGCAGATTCTGATTCTGATCCCATTCTTTTTTTACAGATACAAAGTCAAAGCAAAGGATTACTTGAATTAACTGACTACGCTGAGAATGTTGTGCAGGAAAGAATACAAACTATTTCCGGGGTAAGCGGTGTGAGTGTATTTGGAAAAAGATATTCCATGCGTCTCTGGATCGATCCTTCAAAACTATCCGCTTACAAACTTACCATCAATGATATTCGAGCGGCATTGGACCGGGAGAACATAGAGTTGCCCGGTGGAAAGATCCGCGGAAACACTACACAACTTATTGTAAAAACATTTGGTAAGCTAACTACTGAAACAGATTTCAATGATCTTATTCTTCGTGAAGATAATAATGGTGTTGTTCGATATAAAGATGTTGGCTATGCAGAATTAGGTGCGGATACTGAAGAATCAGTTTCAAGAAAAAACAATGTGCCTTCAGTAAATCTTGGTGTGGTCGCACAACCCGGCGCCAACCAGATCGAGATCGCTGATGAAGTTTACAAAAGAATTAAAGAGATCAAAAAAGATATGCCACCCGATATCATTTTCGAGGTTGGTTATGATCGTACCACTTTTGTACGCAATGCAATTAAAGAAGTAAAGGAAACTCTTGTAATTGCGATCTTATTAGTTGTTACTATTATATTCCTTTTCTTCCGTGAATGGACGCTGGCTCTTCGTCCATTGATCGATATTCCTGTTTCACTCATCGGTGCATTTTTTATTATGTACGTGATGGGTTTTTCCATCAATGTACTTACCCTGCTTGCTATTGTGCTTGCTACGGGACTTGTTGTGGATGATGGTATCGTTGTTACAGAAAACATTTTTAAGAAAATGGAGCAGGGCATGAATAAACATAAGGCTGCTCTTGAAGGTTCAAAAGAAATTTATTTCGCGGTAATTGCTACATCAATAACGCTGGCGATCGTTTTCCTTCCCATCATTTTCTTAGAAGGATTTGTGGGAAGACTTTTCCGTGAGTTTGGTATTGTACTCGCTGGCGCAGTACTTATTTCAGCATTTGTTTCATTATCGCTTACACCGGTTCTGAATATTTACATGGCGAAAAAAAATCCACACAAACATTCCTGGTTTTATAGAAAGACAGAACCCTTTTTTACTGGTTTTGAAAATTTATACAAATCGACATTGGAAGGATTTATGCGTGTACGCTGGTTAGCATTTGTGATCGTACTTGTATGCGGTGGAATTATATATTATATCGGTATGGGGTTACCATCTGAACTTGCTCCGATGGAAGATTGTAACCGTGTTCGTACAAGTATTACTGGCCCTGAAGGTGCAGACTTTGATTTTACTGACAGAGTTTCTTATGAAATAACGCAGCAATTACTTGATTCAATTCCGGAAAAAAATGTTGTACTAACTTTTGCCCCGGGCTTTAGCGGTAGTGGTGGAAGTAATGCAGCATTTGTGAGTATGGGTTTGGTAAATTCATCTGAAAGAAAAAGATCGCAGGATGAAATCGCTCAACAAATGAATCGCATGTTCCGCAGGTATAACAATCTCCGGGTATTTGCTACGCAGGAACAAACGATCTCTGTAGGTCTTGGTGGTCGCGGTGCTAATCCTGTACAGTTCGTACTTCAGAATCTCAATTTTGAAAAACTGAAAGAAAAAATTCCACTGTTCATGGAAGAAGTTCGTAAGAACCCAACTTTTATTAATCCGGACATAAACTTAAAATTTAATCAACCTGAATTACAAATAACCATCGACCGGTTAAAAGCAAATGAATTGGGTGTTTCAGTACAAGATATTTCTACCACGCTGCAATTGGCATTAAGCGGACGTCGCTTTGGTTATTTTATCATGAATGGGAAGCAATACCAGGTAATAGCACAGGTTGAAAGAAGCGATCGTGACGATCCATTAGATCTTAAAGGATTTTTTGTTCGTAACAATCGTGGCGACCTTATACAACTTGATAACGTGGTGAAGATGGAAGAAATGGCAAACCCACCAAGCATTCTCCACTTCAATCGTTTCAAAAGTGCTACTATCCAGGCTGGCCTGGCTCCCGGAAAAGCAATTGGCGATGGAATTAAAGAGATGGAAAAAATTGCTGATAAAGTGTTGGATGAATCATTTGAAACTTCACTGGCGGGTGCTTCAAGAGATTTCGCAGAGAGTTCTTCCAATACTTCATTTGCATTTATACTGGCATTAGTACTTATCTTTTTAGTTCTGGCTGCTCAATTTGAAAGTTTTGTTGATCCAATAATCATTATTGTTACTGTTCCACTAGCATTAGCAGGTGCCATGCTTAGTTTGTGGGTATTTGGCCAAACGATAAATATATTTTCACAGATCGGTATGATCATGTTGATCGGTCTTGTAACCAAGAATGGTATCCTGATCGTTGAGTTCGCCAATCAAAAAAGAAGACGAGGAGAACAGAAGATCCCGGCTGCAGTTGATGCATCCGTTGCCCGTTTGCGCCCGATCCTGATGACAACACTTGCCACTACATTGGGTGCATTACCAATTGCATTGGCATTTGGTTCTGCAGGTAAAAGCCGCGTGCCGCTTGGTATTGTTATTGTTGGTGGTATGCTCTTTGCACTTGTGCTTACTTTATATGTAGTACCGGCATTATACTCATATCTTTCTTCAAAAAAGAAAGCCAGCAATCTTGATACTGAATTGGCAGTTGCAGATCTGAAGGAAGCTCATGATTAATTTTGGTAACCAAACTAATCAATTCTATTAAACTATGTTGCGTCGCACTCTTGTACGTTCGGTTCTATATTCAGCTTTTTCTTTAGCAGTATGTTCATTGCAAGCTCAAAAATTGCTGACACTCGAAGATGCCGTAAGCCTTGCGCTTAAAAACAATTACGATATTCAGATCTCAAGAAATGATTCTGCCGTAGCAGCGCTGGACTATTCTTACCGCAATTGGTTATTTGCACCCAGGCTGAATGCTTCCGTCAGTAACATCTGGAATAATAACCACCAGAACCAGGAATTTGTTAATGGCACCAAACGGGAAGGTGATGTAAAGACCGATAACCTGTCTGGCTCGGTCAACTTAAGCTGGTTATTATTTGACGGCGGTAAAATGTTTGTAACACGTAACCAGGCGGAGGAACTTATTCGCCTGGGTGAATTAGGTATAAAAGACCAGGTAGTTAACACGGTGGCCCAGGTCATCAACTCTTACTATATAATTGTACGTCAGAAACAACAGTTGAAAGCAATTGAAGAACAAATGAGCATTAGCCAAACTCGTGTTGATCTCTCCCAGCGCCGGCTTGAAATTGGAGTTGGAGCTAAACCTGATGTACTGCAGAGCAAGGTTGATCTGAATGCACAGATTGCTTCCCGGTTTCGCCAGCTTACACTTATTGAAGAATTAAAAGAAAGGCTGAACCAAACGATGAATGCGGCAGTGGGCCTCAATTATGAAGTCAGTGATTCCATTCCATTCAATAATAATTTAACGCTTGCACAGATCCAGAACAATTTTGAGCAGACAAATACGACCCTACAGCTTCAGAAAAAAAATATTGATCTTGCGGAGCTTACAATAAAATCAAGGAAAGCAGACCAGTTCCCTCTTATATCTTTTAATTCAGCTTATAATTACAATCGCACCAATAATGACGTTGCTTTAAATGCTGCCCTGCCATTGTACAATCGTAACCAGGGATACAATTATGGATTCTCTGCAACGATCCCGATCTTAAATTACCGTAACACCAACCGACTCATAAAGCAATCAAAACTTGATCTGAGCTATCAGCAACTTGTTTATGAAAGTCAGAGATCCACTTTAAATCTAAACGTTAGCAATTTCTTTAGAGAGTATGAGCTTCAGAAAAAAATGCTTGAACTGGAAGAAACCAATATTCTGCTGGCCAAAGAAAATGTAAGCATACAGCTCGAATTATTCCGGCTTGGTTCATCTACTATTATTCAGTTAAGAGATGCACAGTTTAGCCTTGCAGATGCTTATGACAGGTTGATCGCAGCTCGTTACAATACCAAGCTTGCAGAAACAGAGTTGATGAGATTGAAAGGCGAGTTGATAAGATAAGACTTTACACAAGACGCTAGGTCCTGATAGCTATCGGGATCGTAAAGGCGCAAAGAGATTTTCATGATTAGAGAATTTCTTTGCGCCTTTGCGTGAAATATTTTTTCCCTTTCTTTGCTTCATGAAACCACTCGTAGGAATTATAATGGGTAGCGATAGTGATCTCACCGTTATGCAGGCGGCATCGGATCTCCTCAAAGAATTTGGAATAGCACATGAAGTGACTGTTGTATCCGCACATCGTACGCCGCTTCGCATGGTTGACTATGCAACAAAAGCAAAAAAAAGAGGATTGAAAGTAATTATAGCTGGTGCTGGTGGGGCAGCACATTTACCGGGGATGGTAGCATCTATAACATCATTACCCGTTATTGGAGTGCCTATCAAATCATCTAACTCAATCGATGGATGGGATTCTGTTCTTTCTATTCTTCAAATGCCAAATGGTGTTCCGGTTGCTACCGTTGCTCTCAATGCAGCAAAGAATGCAGGTATATTAGCAGCGGAGATCATTGGCGCATTTGATGTTAATATTTCTAAGAAGGTTACTGCTTTTAAAAACTCACTGAACAAAGATGTATTAAAAAAAGTGGAGAAAATGAAGAAGGCGGGTTGGGAAAATAAATTTGATTGATGATATAATTTTATACTTCTATAATTATTCTTATTTGGTATTAACCGGAAGGCTGAAATAAAACACAGAGCCTTTATCCTTTTCACTTTCTACCCATATTTTTCCGTTGTGATTTGAAATGATCTCTTTTGCAATGAACAATCCTATTCCAAATCCCGGAAATGTTTTTTCATTCTTTCCCTGCACCCTATAAAATCTTTCAAATACTTTTTTATGATCATCAGTATCTATACCGATCCCAAAATCCTGAACCGATACGATAATATGATCAGTTTGTAGTTGTGTGGAGATGATGACTTTATCTGCTTTCGGCGAATATTTAATTGCATTAACAAGAAGGTTTATTAAAACTTGCGATATCCGGTCCTTATCAGCAAACAAAGAGGTTTCAATACCGGGAGTAAATATAATTTTATGAGAAGAGTTTGTGCTTTGTATGTCACCTGACAATTCGCTGATCAATTCATTGATATTGAAATTTTCTTTTGACAAATGAAATATTCCCGTCTCAATTTTTGTTACATCAAGAAGATCACTGATCAGCTTTGTTAATTTAGAAACATGTTTATCAATAGTGGCCAAAGAACTTATCAGCATCTGATCATTACCGTTCTTATTCATTTGCATTAAAAGCTGTACATAGCCTCTTATCGTGGTTACAGGTGTTTTTAATTCATGACTTGCTATTTTGATAAAATCATCTTTTAGTTGTTCATGCTTTTTCATTTCATCTATATCTGTGCTCGTCCCTACCCACATTTGGATCTTTCCATGCTCATCTCTTTGAGGAACGGCCCGACTTAATTGCCACCTGTATTCACCATCATGTTTTCTAAAGCGATGCTCGAATAAAAAATCTTTCCCCGTGCTGACAGCATTCATCCACACTTTCAGGTTTTCTTCCTTATCATCAGGATGAACGATCTGCAACCATCCTTTTTCATTTATATCCTCAGGTGTTATACCTGAATAGTCAAAAACAGATCGATTAAAATAATTTAGGTTCCCTTCAGTATCTGCGGTCCAGATATGCTGAGGCATTGAATCGGCCAGTAAGCGGAATTTCTGCTCACTCTCTTCTATCTTCATCCGTGCTTCCACTTTTTCTGTTACATCATTTACAATGGCTATGATACCAGAAACTTCTCCGTCAGCTTTTAATAGTGGCGAATATTCAAAATCTACATAAATTGTTCTTTTACTTTCTTTATCCTGGATAAACGAAATTGATTCTTCTTCCTTGTATGCTACACTTGTTTTATAAACCTTATCAAGTAAACCGGGTATCCTCTGCGTCTTTATTTCCGGGAAAACTTCAATGAATCTTTTATTTAAAAGATCTTCTTCTTTTTTGTTCCATCGTTTCAACATAGCGCTATTAACTATCTCAATAACATGTTCCGGGCCCCGAAACACTACCATAGGAATTGGCGACTGCGCAATGAGATTACGGAATCTCTGTTCGCTTTCCTCTACTTTTTTTCTTGATATTACGGCATCAGTTACATCCTCCAATGTTCCATTAAACCGATAAGCAATTTTATCTTCATTAAACCATGCCTTCCCTTTCGATCTTACAATTGTTTCAGTTTTAGTAACAGGATGAATAATAGTGTATTCTATTTCATAATGACCGCCGGAAGAATAGTCGAGTGCATTTTGAATCGCGTCTGTAACTCTCTGCCTGTCTTTTTCTGCAATAGCATTAATAGCATGTTCAAGCTCGATCTCCGCTTTGTGAGGCAAACCAAACCATTCTCTTAAACGATCATTGGAAAAGAATTTATTGTTAGCCGGATTATAATCCCATGTTCCAAGTCTTGCTGCTTCTATGGCAAACTCCAGTTGGTTTTTACTTTCTTCCAACTTATGACGGGTCAGTACATTTTCGGTTGTTTCTGTACATGTCACTAAAACACCCGACACATCACCCGATTCATCATTTACCGGGCTATAGCTAAATGTCCAATAAACATCTTCAATTTTGCCATTACGAAATATTGGGATCAACTGATCTTCCATCCAGGTCGCATCTCCTCCTGATAATACCTGGTCTATTAATGGTTTTATAATATCCCAGATTTCTGGCCATGCTTCTTTTGCCGGCATGCCTAAAATAGAAGGATGTTTCCCGTTTTGACCAAGACTTGGCCTGTAGGCATCGTTATAAAAACAAATTAATTCTGGTCCCCACCATAAGAACATTGGAAACTTAGAATTTAAGATTATGCCTAAAGTCGTACGCAAACTTTGCGGCCACGTATCCGGTGTTCCAACTGTAGATTCAGACCAATTTTTGTTTCGCATCAATCTTCCCATTTCCCCACCACCACTAAGAAAAGAAAAAGTTTGCTGCTTAATTGTCGAATTAGGCATAAAAGCGAATGCTTTAAGTGAAGCCGATGAAATTAAGGAAAATAGTTAGTCCCGAGAGTTTATACTTGGATTTATAAAAACAAAGTTTAAAAAAAACTGTACTTTACTGTTACAACCAGCATCCAGATCAAACCTACTTATGAGGACCTTGCTATTTATCATTATTTATTTTTTAACAGGGTCTGCTATTATTGCTCAGACGCCGTTAAAAGAAAGGGACACTACAATAAAAGGATCTCAAACCTTTGCCCTCATCGTTGGTGTTTCAAAATATAAATATGTAAGACCGCTTTCTTTTGCTGATAAAGATGCGGAAATGTTCAGGGATTATTTAAAATCACCTGCAGGTGGATCAGTAAAAAATGATAATATTTTTTGCCTGTTGAATGAAGAAGCAATTTGCAGCAATTTTTGGACAAAAGGATTTCAATGGCTAAAAGCAAAAAAATTACGATCAGGCGATCGTCTTTTTATTTATCTCGCCGGTCATGGCGATGCAATTGATGAAGACCAGTTCTTTTTTCTTGGTTATGATTGTAATCCTGCCGGTGATAAGAACAATTATCTCGCTGGCGGCGCCATTCAACTTTTTAATCTTAAAAAAAAGATAGCGACCGAGACATCGAAAGGTGTAGAAGTGTTTTTTATAATGGATGCATGTCGTACAAGCGAATTACCCGGCGGATTACCAGGTTTGAATTTTCTCAACACTGCCATTACGGAAAAAAGAGTGGGTGAAATTATTATGCTTGCCACCGGCGCAGGACAAGAATCATTGGAAGATGCATCAATAGGAACCGGACACGGCCTGTTTACGTATTATCTTGTTGATGGCCTCGCAGGCACAGCAGATTCTATTGGCATTAGTGATAATAAAATAAGTTTTGAAGAGATACAACGCTATGTGTCAAACAATGTTCCTTCAGTTGCGCAACAAAGATTTAAAAGAAACCAGCAACCCTATTTTTGTTGTAATGAATCCAGTCAAAAAATAATTGGCATTGTTGATACGAACTATTTAAATAACTGGCTAAAAACAAAAAGACTTCAACAGAAGGGTCCGGGCAATTCGTTTCAGGATTTTTTTTACAACAATACTATCCTCGCAAAAGCTGACACTTCACTGACAGAGCTATACGATCTTTTTTACAAAACGGTTAAGAATAAAAATATTACAGGTCATAACTCTGCCGAATATTATTATGAACAATTAGAAAAAAAGTTCACCGGCAACTCATATACACTTGATGCAAGATCAACACTGGCTGTTGAGTACATTAAAGATGCACAAAGCAAGATCGATCTTTTTATCACTTGCGGCAATGCGGCTTCTCCATTAGAAAAAAAGGATTTTGCTGAAGCAGGCAACCGACTTGAAAAAGCGATTAACATCATCAATGAATATGATCCTGATTATGCTGCAAGTTTAAAAAGCAATATGTATTTATTAAAAGCAAGCGATGGCAATATGCGTTTTCAAAATGCTTATGCTGCACGAGCCCTTTCACCTGATGCCGCCTATATTAATAATCAACTCGCAATATTGCATCTTGAAAACAATCGGCCTGACAGTGCTGTTTATTATGCCAGCAAAGCTGCTGGATCAGCTCCAAACTGGAAATGTGCATATACTACATTGACTTCAGCATACAAAGCATTAAATATTCCGGATTCAGTTTTTAAATATCAGCAGATATCCGGATCCGCTGATCTTGCAAAACCAGTTAATATACCAACCAAAAAGGAGGAAGTCAGAAAAACACAGCTAGGGATCGAAATAGGCGGTGGCATTAACAATTTCAAATTAAATTTTTCTAGCTGGAAACAGGGAAATATAAATTATAACGACAGCCTGAATAATATTACAACAAGCAACGGAGCTAAATTTGATCTCGGACTTATTTGCCAAATAAATTTCGGTGAAACAGTCGCATTGCGGCCGTTATTAAGTCTTGCATTTGAAACCGGGAATATCATATATGACAGGAAAACGCCAACTGGTGAACGACACATTGAAACCTTAAAAATAGAAACTACTTCAATGAACGCATCTCTGCCACTTATCTTTAAATTCTCACAGAAAAAAGTTGCCCCATATTTTTCTGCAGGACCGTCTTTCAATTATATGTTGTCACAAGACGAGTCAAGCTCTTCAAAGTTGCCGATCAGATCTTTTACATTATTTGGAGATGCTGGACTGGGAGTTGATATTGATTTACTAAAAACAGCAATCTTATCCTCTGAATTAAAATTTTCCGCTTCCATTACCGATATAAATGAAGATGCCAATAATTTATATACAAACACTTTGTCTTCATTGAAAAAACAAACTTTTATGTTGAGTATTTATTTAAGAAGAAAATAAAAGGATCTTATTTCTCGCTTAGTATTACAAACTCTTGTTCAAGATTCAGTGAAAGTTCATAAAGTTTACCAATGAAGTCTCTCCCCCACTTTGCATAGAAATAACCGATATTATCAATTCTTTCCTGCAAACCATTCTTTGGAAATAAATGATCTTTAATAGTATTGATCTGTCTTTGTTGATCGGTAAACTTTCTTTTCTCTGCCCGCAACATTTTCTTTTCGAGTTCATGCAAATGTTGCACAGTTCTTAGCTTTAAAGCTTCCACATGTTTTTCTAAAGTGACATCAACTGCTGAAGCTTGTTTTTTAAAACTTTCATATAGTTGCTCAAGTTCAGATAATGATCCGTTCAATTTTATTTCATTCTTACTTTCATTTATCACGATACGGTTCAATAATTCTTCCTGTGATAAAAAGAGATCCTCGATCGAGAATCCAAGCTTTGCTATTCTTTCCTGCCAGCTTTTTTCGACAACTAAAAAAGAGTTACGCAATACCAGCATTGGGAAAGGAACTTTATAATGATTGAACAGATCTTTCAATTGTAACCAATATGCTGTTTCACCGCCACCTCCAATAAAAGCGAGATTAGGGAGGATCGTTTCCTGGTAAAGTCCACGCAGTATAACATTTGGGCTAAAGCGATCAGGGTATTCATTCAGCTCTTTAAGCAGTTCAGTTTCTGAAAACTTTTCTTTTGCATTCACTACTATCCATTCACCATTCTTTATTTCAATTCTTTCACGAATATTATCCTTTAAATAAAATAAATTGACTTCTCTCGGATTAGCCTGCACTTTATATCCCGCATTACTTAATCTCTCGGCAGTTTTCTCAACAATCTCCGACGCGGTTTGACTCAATAGATCATCTTTGAAGATCGGGATCATCTGTTTCTTTAGCTCAGTATTATCAGGTAATAACACCACTAAACCATATTCACCGAACAGTTGATTAACTATTTTAAAAGTTGAAGATTGAATTGTATCCCCTTCTTTATAGCATTCTTTCATTAGTGCAGCGATCTCTTTTCCAAATGGCAAAACCGAAAGCTGACCTTCCATTGATCCGATCAGTTTGATCAGTTCTTTATCAACTTTCATTCTTCCAACCGCACCGGTTTGCTTTGTATTCCATATAAGTTTTTCTCCTCCAATGTATACATGATTCAGTTCATCAAGATCAGCATCTTCCGAACCGATATAAAAAACAGGAACAAAATTGTATTCCGGTAGATTGTTTTTGCAATACTCTGCCAGCTTTATTGTATGTAATATTTTGTAAATAAAATAAAGTGGCCCGGTAAAAATATTATTCTGATGAGCAGTGGTAAATGTGAAAGTATTTGTTGATGCTAATGCCTCTATATTATTTTTTGTCTTTTCAGACAATGTAACTGCAGCATATTGCTTCCTTAATTCCTGCACCAGCACATTGCGATCATAGTTAAACTGTTTTCGATCGTTAATTGCTTTTTTTATGCCCTGGATCGTCGGCGGGTAATTAAAGAATTCCTTTAATGAAGCATGTTGGTCAATATAATCAACCACCGTTTTACTAAAACATCCCGTTTGTCTGTAAGGTATTCGTGTAGAGATACAATCCATAAGAGTATAAAAATAGAAAAGAGTGGACCGGCCTTAAAATACCGGTTGTAAAATTAACTTTACTTTACCCGATAGGCAACAATGGTATTGCGCCAAAACGTGGGCACATAAATAATTTTGTTCTTTGCATCCATCCCAATATCTGCTGAATTTTTTTTATCGGGTCTTGAATCCAGCAATTGCTCCTTTTTACCGTCGGCATTTACATACCAGACAACACCCTGCCAGCAGGAAACTATAAAGTCATTGCCTGAAATATTCTCGATCCCATCCGTACCTCCATCCATGCCATCGGTTATTTTGGTAAGTGTTTTATCCTTATTCATTTTAAACATGCCACCAGCGTCCAACAAATAAAAATCATCACCACGGATCAGTACGCCATTTGGCCCTTTCAGCGTATCAAGAA
>DATHDP010000087.1:0-72843 GCA_035318985.1 Chitinophagaceae bacterium | reverse complement strand
ATAAAGCGCCGAAGAAAAAAATGATAAGAGGTGTTGTCAGGGATTGTAAAACCAATGAACCGATAGCAGATGCGGTGGTAACCATAAAAAATAAAGAAACTAAAACCGGCGCAGATGGTAAATTTCAATTTGAAGTTAATGCAGATGTCGAGAAGTTTGGCATTGTCAAAGACGGGTATAATGAGAAAGTTGAAAATGCAAATATCGAAAGTATCAATAACGAGGACTTGTTGATCGATCTTTATAATAATGCTCCCATTTGCATTGAGAAGCCAGTTATTGAAGAAAAGAAACTGGTGATAAAAGTAGAAAATGTCGTTACACTTTATTTTGACTTTGATAAAAGCTTTATTAAGGATAGAGAAAAGCAGATACTTGACTCTATTTATAATGTGTTGATGGAAGCTAACACAACGACAATACAAATCTCTGGTTATACGGACGGACTTGGAACGGAACAATATAATAATAAGCTTTCTGACAGACGTGCCAGGGCCTGCGCTGATTATCTAATTAAGAAAGGTATTGATAAAGCAAGGATCAGCTTTGTATCATTTGGTAAATGCTGCCCTGTAGAAATGGAACTAATTAATGGAAGAGACAATCCTGACGGAAGAGTTAAGAACAGGAGAGCTTTAATAAATATTTCTAAAGAGGAATAAGATAATAAGTTTTTAAGGGAGAATTTGACCATAAAAGGTGGCCACTGGTCACCTTTATCTTTTATATTATCATCTGACGACAATTCATTTCTATAAAACAGCCCGCTTCTTCTAAGGCCAAACTTTATTTAGTTTTCAACATTGTTTTTAAACGGCATTATTATTGTCTTTCTCCTTTCACAAAAGGATCAACAATGAATACCTGATAATTTGCAATCACTCTGGGGCGGAGAAATTTTTTATACTGACCCAGTAGTTCTTCATATATACTCCATGATGAAAAAATTGTCCCGACTTGTCGGGACAATTTTTTATTTCTTTTCTATTGTTTCCTTAGTTTGCATCCATGCAGGAATTTCTTATACGTTTTGCAACTTCCGATGATGCAGAACTGATAGCCGATATAAGTCGAAGAACATTTCATGAGACCTTTGGTTATGTAAATACCAAAGAGAATATGGACAAATTTATGAATGAGCAATTCAACCGTGAAAAATTAATAAAAGAAGTAACCGAGCCGGGCAATACTTTTTTTCTTGCATTTGATAATGATACACCTGTTGGTTATGTGCGGATGAGAGAAGGGAAAAAATTCCCTGAATTTGAAAATAAAGATTCAATAGAGATCGCAAGGATCTATTCGGTGAATAGTTACCTGGGGACAGGCGTTGGTGAACAACTGATGCGTCAATGTATTTTTATTGCCAAGGAATTAAAGAAAGAAATTATTTGGTTAGGGGTATGGGAGAAAAACCCCCGGGCAATTGCTTTTTACACAAAGTGGGGATTTGAAAAATTTAGCGTCCAGGATTTTCTTCTTGGCGATGATCTGCAAAAAGATTGGCTGCTGATGAAAAAACTTTAAGCTTTTAGATCGTATTAATTTTAATGATTTTATTTTTATAGTCGTTATGCGTACACGAATCAAGATTTGTTGTATCAGCAGTGTCAATGAGGCAAAACTTGCCATCGATCATGGCGCTGATGCTATTGGTCTTGTTGGAAAAATGCCAAGTGGCCCCGGGCCAATTCCTGATTGGCTCATCGCCGAGATTGTGAAAACAATTCATCCACCGGTCGCCTCATTTCTATTAACAAGTGAACAATCCTCGGAGGAAATAATTTACCATATAAAAAGAGTGGATACGAACACTGTTCAGATAGTTGATGAATTGACAACAGGAGCTTACTCTGATATAAGAACCGCATTACCACATTTAAAAATTGTACAGGTCATTCACGTCACCGGCGAAGAAAGTATTGATGAAGCTATTCGCATTTCTCCAAATGTTGATGCATTATTGCTTGATAGCGGTGATCCAAAAGCCAGGGTAAAAACTTTAGGCGGTACAGGGAGTGTGCATAATTGGGATCTCAGCAGGGAAATTGTAAAAGCGGTTGATATTCCCGTTTTTCTTGCGGGCGGATTGCATGCAAATAATGTCCGTCAGGCTATACAGACAGTCAGACCATTTGCTGTTGATATTTGCAGTGGTGTACGAACTGAAGGAAAGCTTGATCCCGGTAAGCTTGAAGCTTTTATTAAAGCAGTGCATTCCCTTTAGGTTATATTAAAAGGCTCACTTATTTTTGCCTCCCGGTAATTATCGGGACAAAATTTTTAAAGTTAATGGCAAGATCAATCGCATATCGTGAAGCACTCCGTGAAGCAATGAACGAGGAAATGAGACGTGATGATAGGGTATTCCTGATGGGGGAAGAAGTGGCCGAATATAATGGCGCTTATAAAGTTAGCCAAGGCATGCTGGCAGAGTTCGGTCCTAAAAGAGTTATTGATACTCCAATTTCTGAATTAGGATTTACAGCAGTAGGCGTTGGAGCCGCACAAAATGGGTTAAGGCCCATTGTTGAGTATATGACATGGAATTTCGCCGTGCTGGCTTTGGATCAAATATTAAATACGGCTTCCAAAATGCTGGCAATGAGCGGGGGACAGGTTAATTGCCCAATCGTTTTTAGAGGAGGCGGTGGCTCCGCTGGCCAATTAGGGGCTCAGCACTCAACAGCTTTTGAGGCACTGTATGCAAATATTCCTGGAATAAAGGTTGTGTCGCCCAGCACAGGATATGATGCAAAGGGTTTGTTGAAGCAAGCGATCCGATATGAAGAAGATCCGGTAATGTTTATGGAAAGTGAAGTGATGTATGGTGATAAAAGTGAAGTGCCTGAAGAAGAGTATTATATTGAATTAGGTAAGGCGGATGTGAAAAGGCCGGGACGTGATGTGACCATTGTTTCTTTCAATAAAATGATGAAAGTAGCTTTAGGCGCTGCTGATGAGCTTGAAAAAGAAGGTATCAGCGCTGAAGTGATCGATCTTCGGACTATTCGTCCGTTGGATTGGATGACCATACTTGAATCTGTGAAGAAAACAAATCGCCTTGTGATCGTAGAAGAGCAATGGCCGTTTGCTTCAATTTCATCTGAAATAACATATACTATTCAAAAAGAAGGATTTGATTATTTGGATGCGCCTATTCGTCGCATAACTGCTGCAGATGCTCCTTTGCATTATGCTCCTAATCTGGTGGCAGCAGCTTTACCAGATGTTTCTCGTACAGTAAAGCTGGTAAAAGATGTGATGTATATGAAGAAATAATATTCGCGATCAATATTTATCCTGCGTTCTTTAAACGGACGCAGGATTTTTTATTTATACACTATAGTGTTTAAAAAATAGTTCAATTGTTATGCAACCGTTTGGCTTTTTATACGCATCTTCGCTTCGGTTTTTCATAGGATATTGGATTTTACAACGAGGCTGGGTTTCTACCCGGCCTCTATTATTTTCAAGGAGTTCCGCCAAGGCCGGAATGACGAAATAATCTCCTTTAAAAGGCCTAAAAGTTACCATCTTTTCAAACTTCCCTTGTCGAATTCCCATTGCGGTGTATATAAAGGATAAATGTCTGACAGATCATACCACGGACTCAGATCAGGATCGATATAATTTTTTAAAATATGAATGTCCTGCGCCGGCATATAGCCCTGCGATAAAAGAAATATTATTTTACCCGCCTCATTTTTTGCCACAGCCATTACGGTAACTGCATGACCTGGAAATCCTCCATAAACGAATATATCACCGGGTTGAAGTGACTTACTATCATTTACTGCTTTCAATTGTTTTGATAACGAAAAGGTGCCACAATAAGTAAAAACAAAATCCATGAAGGAATTATATTCTTGTTGAATATTGGGTTCCTCATTAAGTGTATTATAAGATACAAGTTTAGCGCCTTGTACTTTCCAGCGTATACCTTTTAGCCAGTTTTTAAAAGACAGCTCGTTTCCGGATGTTGAAATAAATTTTATTTGATCATATAAATGTTTTTCAAAAAGATGATCAGCTCTCAACTTCATCGCTGCATCTGCACATTGAATAAGGTCTTTTTTACCGATATCAATATTCAATACTCCATATTGCACATCCTGGTTTGATTTTAATTTCCCGTTGTAGAGATAAACAGTTTTACTTTTTTTAAGTTTCAGATCAAGTAACCAATTTGAATAAGCTGAATCGCCATCATCCACATAATTGAATCCTTTTGGTAAGGGGATTCCCCTAATGGTTTCTGTATTGATCGCGGTTATGTTATCAGCTGATCTTGTTTCAATCTTATTTTCCGGATCTGTGCAGGAACTGATCGTAATCAAAAGAGCTGGAAGCAACTGAGAGTATAATTGCATGGTTGTGGTTTTGGATAAGAAGCACCAACCTTTATTTTCCATATCCCACACATGTTAATGATTTTTTAAGATGTTCCTGATTTGAACTATTTTCACGCCAATTGAACAACCTTACACTATGGCTGATATACTAATTATCGATGATGAAAAAGCGATCCGAAAGGCACTTACTGAAATTCTTTCTGCCGAAGGATATAAAACCGAAGAAGCCGGCGATGGCGAAGAAGGACTAAAAAAATTCAAAGAAAGAACTTATGACGTTGTGCTTTGTGATATCAAGATGCCAAAGCTTGATGGAATAGAATTTTTACAAAAGGCCACTGAATCAAATGCTGATGTTCCTGTGATCATGATCTCTGGTCATGGTAATATTGAAACGGCTGTTGATGCAGTTAAAAAAGGGGCTTTTGATTATATATCAAAACCACCTGATCTCAACAGGATGCTTATCACCATTCGCAATGCGATGGACAGAAGTTCTTTGGTAACTGAAACAAAAGTGCTGAAGCGCAAAGTGAATCGTGTGCAGGATATGATCGGCGAATCAAATCCTATAAAAAAAATAAAAGAGACCATCGAAAAAGTGGCTCCTACCGATGCACGAATACTTATAACCGGTGAAAACGGAGTGGGAAAAGAATTAGTGGCAAGATGGGTGCATGAAAAAAGCAGCCGTGTTACCGGCCAGTTAGTAGAAGTAAACTGTGCAGCTATTCCAAGTGAGCTTATCGAAAGCGAATTGTTTGGTCATGAAAAAGGTTCTTTTACTTCTGCTATCAAACAACGTATTGGAAAATTTGAACAGGCTAATGGCGGCACCCTATTTCTCGATGAAATAGGCGATATGAGTTTGAATGCACAGGCAAAAGTTTTGCGGGCATTGCAGGAAGGAAAAATTACCAGGGTAGGCGCCGATAAAGATATCAATGTAGATGTAAGAGTTGTTGCAGCGACAAACAAAGACCTGCTGAAAGAAGTAGAGGAGAAACGTTTTCGGCTTGACCTATATCATCGCTTAGGCGTTATTATTATTCATGTGCCTTCACTCAATGAAAGAAAAGACGATATCCCTTTATTGGTTGATAGATTTCTTTCTGATATATGCACCGAATATGGCGTTGCTAAAAAGAATATTGACGAAGAAGCATTTAAATTATTACAGGAATATAACTGGACAGGTAATATCCGTGAGTTACGAAATGTGGTTGAAAGACTTATTATTCTTTCAGGCAAAACGATCTCAACAGAAGATGTGAAAGCTTATGTTGTACCAAAATAGATCCTTTTGCATGATTAACATTTCCTTTGTTAGGCTTATAAACCCTGATAGCCGCCTATCATTACGGCTTCTGACTGAAATAGACCGTAACCATTATCTTTGTCCGCATTAAAAATCACTGAATGCCTTTACAGCACCTATTCATTATCTACCTTATTGGTACCCTTATTGTTTTTCTACCTGCTTTTGGTTTTTATAAGTTATTTCAAAAGGCCGGCGCACCAACGTGGAAGGCCTTTGTTCCTTTTTATAACACATGGGTTATGCAGGAACTTGCCCAAAGACCGAAGCATTGGGTTTTCTGGCAATTAATTCCTGTTGGCGGTTGGTTCATCAGCATGGGAATATTTATTGAGTTTGTCAAGATATTCGGAAAGTTTTCTTTTTTACATCATGCAGGTGCCTCTTTGCTTGCGCCATTTTATTTCCCTTACATAGCTAATGCAAAGGATACAAAATTCATCGGAGCAGAAGCTTCCAGGAAACATAGAAAATCAGGAACAAGGGAATGGATCGACGCTGCAGTTTTTGCAATAGTAGCGGCCACACTTATTCGTCTTTTTATTTTCGAAGCATATACCATTCCGACCGGTTCCATGGAAAAATCATTGCTGGTAAATGATTTTCTTTTTGTAAGTAAATTAAGTTATGGCCCAAGAGTTCCCAATACACCATTGTCAATTCCATTTATACATAACTATATTCCCGGCATAGGGACTAAATCTTATAGCCAGGCGATCAAATTGCCATATATAAGATGGTGGCAGAGTCCTGTGAAGAGAGGAGATGCTGTGGTGTTTAATTTTCCTGCTGGCGATACAGTGATACATGCAGACGGTTTTGAATCTGCCGTTCCTTATTATGAGATCAAACGTAAGGACCAGGCTGGTGAGCCAATTTATTATAATGCCGGGGGAAGATCCATGCAAGCCGGACCAGGAGAGATATTGGGAGATCCAAGAAACTTTCCCGTTGTTGTTCATCCGGCGGATAAGACAGATAACTATATTAAACGATGTGTTGCTATTGCAGGTGATACGATCAAAGTGGTTAAAAGTGATGTTTATGTAAATGGAATAAAACAAACGGCACCGCCGAATTCTCCATTTAAATATGTTGTTGAAGTAAAAGAAAATGTGAGTCTTGATGAAGCAGGATTAGAAGATATAGGTATTAAACTGAATGATGGAGATTTTTACCAGGATGATCCTCAAAACAGGTATCGCTATATTATTAACCTTACAACTGCGGAGAAAGCCATTTTGGAAAAATCATCATTAATCAAGAGGATCGATCCTGATCTTGATGAACAACCGCATCCATTGATGATCTTTCCTTATGATACTTTGCATAAATGGTCTGTAGATGATTACGGCGGCGATGGATTGTGGATACCCAAAAAAGGAGTAGCATTACCCTTAACTGCTGAGAATTATTCTCTGTACGAAAGAGCAATTCGTGTATATGAACACAATGATTTCTATATGAAGGATGGTAAGTTCTTTTTAAATGGAAAAGAAGTGACCAGCTATACTTTTAAGATGGATTACTATTGGATGATGGGAGATAACAGGCATAATTCGCAGGACAGTCGTTTCTGGGGTTTTGTTCCGGAAGATCATGTTGTTGGTAAAGCATGGCTTATTTGGTTCAGTTGGGATAAAGGGCCAAGATGGAACAGGCTATTCAGATTCGTAAAATAATTTTCAAGGATCCCGCCTCTGGCGGGATTTGTTGTTTTAGTAAAATGAACTAACTTATCGACATGAAGGAAAATAAAATTGAGATCAGTTATAAGATTTTTGATGATATCAACGAATTAACCAAAGAAGATGCATGGCTGCTGAATGAGGCTCGTGATGTAACAAAGCAAGCCTATGCACCATACTCAAATTTTTATGTTGGCGCTGCTGCAAAGCTGGTGAATGGAGAAATTGTTGCAGGCACAAACCAGGAAAATGCATCCTATCCCGTCGGCTTATGTGCCGAAAGAGTTTTGCTTGCATCTGCATCTACTTTATATCCAGGGGTTGCGATTGACACAATGGCCATCAGCTATCAAAGCGGAAATGGAAACAGCAATCAACCTATTGCTCCCTGTGGCATGTGCTGGCAATCATTACAGGAATATGAGATGCGTGTAAAGAAACCAATTCGATTAATTCTAGGCGGGCTTGAAGGAAAAATATTTGTATTTGAAAAAGCCAGCCAGTTATTGCCTCTTGGATTTACAAGTGATGATATGAGTAGAGGATGATCTGAAGTCTATAGTTTGTGGTTTGTAGTTAAGATTTTTTTTAAAAACTAAAGACTTTAAACTAAAAACTCAGAAAAGGGTCTGTACCCCATGCGCCACTTTTGCTTCAAGTTCAAGCAACCATTTCTTTCTCCACAAACCTCCACCATAACCGATCAATTCACGATTAGAACCAATAACACGATGACATGGAACTATGATAGCAACATTGTTTCTCCCGTTGGCATTTGCCACTGCTCTTGTCGCTTTGTGATCCCCGGTTTTTCTTGCTAACTCAAGGTAGCTGATCGTTTTTCCATAGGGAATTGTCATTAGCTCACTCCAAACTTCTTGCTGAAATGGAGTACCCGGTTGATGAATCGGTAATTCAAAAACTCTTCTTTCTCCCTGGAAATATTGTATCAATTGTTCAAGACACTGAATCATTAACGGCGGTAGATTTTTCTTTCTTCCTTCAGGCTTTTGGGCTTTATCAAAAAAGGAAACTTCACATATATAATTTTCCGTGCCTGAAATTTTGAGCAAACCGACAGGAGAGTGATAATAAGTTGTGTAAGAAACTATGCCAGGTATGTTAGCCGATGCGTTGTCCATTTTTAACTGCCCTTTCGGGTTGCAATAAAATTACATGATTGTTTTCATCATAAACACCCAGCACAAGACATTCGCTGAAGAAGTCGGCTATTTGTTTGGGAGGGAAATTAACGACGGCGATTACTTGCTTATTGACCAGATCTTCTTTTTTGTAGTAATTGGTAACCTGTGCTGAAGATTTTTTGATACCTAGTTCAGTGCCGAAATCGATCCAAATCTGGTAAGACGGTTTTCTTGCTTTTGGAAAATCTTTTACATCAATGACGGTACCGCAACGAATTTCAACTTTTTCAAAATCGCTCCAGGAAATAACGGACATAATTTTTATTTGTCCAGTAAGTTAGCCAAATCCTGCAATTCTTTTTGCTTATGCAGATCCTTTTCGCTGGTAAAGCATTTACTGTTTTCTTCCAGTAAATATTTTATAACAGAACGATTGTTCTGCGGTTTGAAAAATGCCGGGGAAGGCTCAACAGAAATTCTTTTAAAATAACTGGCTACATCCTTATGAGTAAATACTTGTCCGCTTGTAGGATCTATATAAAACTCAATTTTCTCTTGTGGATTTTCAAGGGTCTCATCACTATAGCCGTGTTTGAAAAAAGCCAGCACAAATTGTTTGGGAATAGAAACTGCTTTTACGGGAATGTCGAGTAATTCGGAAAGCACAAGATATAAAATGCCATTGCTAAGCTGGTTGCCTCTTTTTGCTTCCAGTGTTTTATGAATTAAAAATTCATTTGTTTCCTGGTAATTTATTTCTCCGCCTTTCAGACCATAGTAACTATAAAGAATACTGGTGACTATATTTATTTGCTCAAGAGGAGTGAGGTAGTTATTTAGTTCAAGCCAGATGTTGCGACGAATTTTTTCTATTTCTTGTAATACGGGTGCAGTGGCGAGATCAGGATATTGAAATTTAGAAACGAGCAATGCACCAAGCATCAGGTCATGATGACCGGAAACATTCCATTGTCTGAAATCTTCACTAAGGTCACGATAATGCAAACGATGAATCAGCAACTCAATTCGATGCTGTACATTTTCATCGGGTATCGTTTCCCATAAATGTTCAAGACTTGGAATAATGTTTTTACCGTAGTCAATTATTTTTTCTGATACGGCGCCAAACACCTCTTCATCTGGGTCGTCGATGAGGGTAAAAAGTGCGGATAGTTCTTTTGTGGTTTCCATTGGCGGCATTGGGTTTTGTAAATGTCTGTTTTAATAACGACGCAAAACAGTTAAAATTTTCCACAGGTGGGGGAAAGTAGAGGGAATTGCAGATTTTAGATTTGAGATTTCGGATTTAAATCTAAAATCTGCAATCCGAAATCTAAAATAATATCATCGATATTCACAGCTTTCTTGCCACTACCATCCAATCCCATGGTTTTGGCTCTGTTAACCATTTTGGTGGCTTTAGGAACTCCGTGTCCCACTCATATTCTATTTTTTGAAAATCTTCTGCAATAAATCCTTCATTCGAAAGTAATAATTGTAATTCCTCCCTTAAATAATGTTTGGTAGGAACGTTGTCAATTTCTGCATTGCCTTGTAAAATATTTTTTAATTGAACTCCACTGTTTTTTTTCCTGATCACTCCGTTTGCATCTTTATCAGGATTCCATCTTTGGCGAATGATGGAGGTGAGCATGGAAGACTCAAGTGAAGGAATGACCAGGATCAGCTGACCATTTTTTTTGATACACTTTTTAAGATTTGTAAAAAATACATTTCTCTTTTTCAATGAATCAGTAAGAATTGCATTGATACAAATACCAATATCACATAATGGCATTTTTGCTTTTGGGCTTGACATATCAATGCGATCATATTCAACATTTGTAAATTCAGGATAAAACTTTTTAGATATTTCAAGATTTTCTGCTGATATATCAATGGCATATACTTTTTTAAAAGCAGGAGAGAGGACCGGTAACCATTTGCCAATGGCGCAACCAATATCAATAACTGTTTTATTTTTTGATGAAACTTTTTTTATCGCAGAGACAATAATTCCTTTACTGTCATTTTTTAAAACATCAAAAATTTCTTCGTTGTATTCCGGCGCAATTTTCTCCCAATAAGTACGATCCATTTTCTAAAATTTATATGGCGAACTCATATAGTCAGCACCCTTCAATACATTGCCGGTGAAATCAAACAAGGTTACATTATCCCAGGATGAGCCGGTTCCCCAGCTATCATTAAGTCTTGATGTGATCCACGCAGGTTCCCAATACTGAACGCCTTTTCCTCCGCCATTGATGACTGCCTGTGTCAGATCTTTAAAATAGCGATACTGATCATCAACAGAAATTGCGTAGCCAGGTGCAGTATCACTTGCTGAAAAAATGTTATTGTAGCTGTCGGCATTACCTGTTGTCCATGGGTAGCCTGTTTCCACGATCATCACAGTCTTATTATAAGTTGTTACCAGCTTTCTGATCGTATCTGTTACCCCCTGCATTGATTTTACGGTTGACCATTTAGTGTAATGTGATAATCCAATAATGTCATAGTCAGTTACACCTTCATTAGTAATTCCATTAACCCACCAGCCTGCAGATTGCAGCTGGGCTTCGTGAATAATAACTTTTGGTTTGATGGAAGATGTAGCAGAAAAATCACGAACTGCTTTGATACCGCTTTTCAATAATGTTGCATACGCAGCAAAATTGTTATTTACAACCTTACCTGCCGGCCAGCACATGCCATTATTGGTTTCATTGCCTACCTGTACTAATTCAGGTGTAAGATTTTTGCTCTTGTAATAGTTTAAAACGGCTAACGTGTAATTATAAACGGAATCTTTCAAAATGTTCAATGGCAAACCAGCCCATGCAGCTGGTGTTTCCTGTGCAGCAGGATCAGCCCAGCGATCACTATAGTGAATATCGAGGCTTACTGCCAGACCTGCTTCTTTTGCACGGCGAATTGTTTTTTCAACTCCATAGAGATCATAATACATTTTTCCATTATTCAAATTGCCGACCCATGTTGGAGTATGCCAGAGTCGTACACGAACTGTATTGGCACCATGATCTTTTAATATCTTAAAACAATCTCTCACTTTTCCTGAATCACTGTAAACGCCTCCATAATCTTCCACCTGATTTACATAAGAAAGGTCAACACCCATATTAAATTCATCCCAGCGATAAAATTTCTTTTCAACTGTTGGAGTAGTATTTACAGGGTCGTCTTTTTTACAAGAAAAAGAAGCCAGCCATATGGCACCTATAATTAAAAAAATATTTTTCATGCTGTAAAGTTAGGTATATGTTTTGCGATTTTTTCTAAATGAAGATGAAAACATATTTTTTCAAATATCTTCTATCTAGTTAGTACCTTAATAAAAATTTGCCAATGAAAAAGAAAACTCCTGGAAATTATTCACGTCGTTCTTTTTTACGTGATGCCTCCATTGTTGCCGGCGGATTCATGATCATTCCAAGACATGTTTTAGGAAAAGGATTCATTGCACCAAGCGATAAATTAAATATTGCTGGAATAGGAGTAGGAGGAAAGGCCGAAGTAAATCTTCCTTATGCATGGAACAATGGCGCTGAAAACATTGTTGCTCTTTGTGATGTAGATGATCGCATGGCGGTGAATGCAAGAAAAAAATGGCCCAATGCTCCTTACTATAAAAATTTCCGGGAGATGCTCGACAAAGAGCATAAAAATATTGATGCAGTGATGGTGACAACTCCCGATCATATGCATGCAGTATGTGCATTGCCTTGCATGCAATTGGGGAAACACGTTTATGTTGAAAAACCTTTGACACATGATATTTATGAAGCAAGGGTCTTGACACAGGCGGAGAAAAAATATAAAGTGGTTACGCAAATGGGTAACCAGGGAAGTAGCGGCGATGATACAAGAAATGTAGAGACATGGATACAGGCAGGAGTTATCGGTTCTGTACATACTGTTCATGTTTGGACGAATCGCCCGGTATGGCCATCAGGTGTTTCTTTGCCAACAGGGAAATTTGATATACCCAAAGAGTTGGATTGGGATCTTTGGTTAGGCACTGCATCTTTCAGAGATTATAACCCAGCATACTTGCCGGCTATCTGGAGAGGATGGACAGACTTTGGAACAGGATCATTAGGTGATATGGGTTGTCATTTTATTGATGTGCCTTATCGTGCATTGAAATTGGGCTATCCGGCTTCAGTGGAATGCAGCGTTACGTCCGTTTATACCGGATTCTTCCAGGAAAGTTTTTATAAAGGAAGTTTTCCTCCATCAGCAGTTATACATCTTAAATTTCCAAAACGAGGAAACCTGATGCCAGTTGATTTTACATGGTATGATGGTGGGATCAAACCTGAAAGACCAGCCGAACTTTTGCCAAATGAAGAATTAGGAGAATGGGATGGTGGAATTTTATTTGAAGGAACAAAAGGAAAACTAATGGCAGGTTTGTTTGGCAGGAATCCAACATTGCTTCCAACTAAATTGATGAAGACAACGAATCTTCCAAAATCAAAATATCCATTTGTTACTAACGGAGCAGAAGGACATCAGAAACAATGGACCGATGCATGTAAGAAGGGATATGGTGCTTATACAAGTTCTCCATTCTCACAAGCTGGTCCTTTGGCAGAAACTGTATTAATGGGTAATCTTGCTGTATTAAGTTATAATTATTTTGAAATGCAAGGTGATCAAAGAAAATTCAATGGACGCAAGCAATTGCTTTGGGATGGTGAGAATATGAAGATCACCAACTTTGAGCCGGCTAATCAATTTGTAAAAAGAGAATATAGAAGTGGTTATAGATTGGAGTTGTGATCTTAATACTTAAGCAACTTCGTTCCTGTTATTTCAATAGGCTTATCTTCTGTAATTGTAACTTTTACTTTGGCTCCCCCACCACTGAGTAATTCGAATTTTGCTTTGACATAGTCAATACCACCTGCAAAACTATTGTCGCCCTTATAATCCATGGCTTCCATTATCTGTCCATTTATTTTTGCAAAAAGCTGGTCGCCATCCTTATAAAATTCGATCATTGATTTATCACTCATTTCATACAGTCCTTCAATTTTTTTGAAAGCGGTTGCTTCAAGCACATATTCTTCCTTTAGATAAACATCAAACTTCACTACTATTTCATTCTTAGTATTCTTTGACATATCAAGTATCCGGTTCAATGCAGTTGGATCTTTTGCACTTATGTCCCCCGCAATATATTTATCGCCTTTAAAATAGATCTGTGTTACGAGATCTTGGATACCATTTGCGGAAATGCGCATATGAATATGTGCAGGTCTTGTAAGCGTTTGCCCGGCTGCATATGGCACAGGCATGATTGTTTTGAACTCGTATTTCCCTTTGGCGGAAGTTTTGGCTGCAGCACGATAAACATAATTATCCGAAGTATTATCGTAGACACCATCTTCGTTGCAATGCCATATTTCTACCAATGCTCCATTGACAGGCGACTTTCCATCTTTTCCAATTACAGTTCCGCTGAAATAAAGTGTTTCTCCTTTTGTGCCCGGTTGGACCAGATTCGTTTTAAATGGAGCACCGGGACGATAGAATGGCCCGAGTATATCTGTTGTTGTTGGATCGGTTCCCACATATTTTTCTCCATCCCATTTTATTTTTCCGAATACACCGATAGTTAATGCAAGCATTGATGAGTTCTGGATAAATTTTCTACGTTTCATTGTTTGGTGGTTTTGTGGTTTATTAAACGGGGAAGAAACAGTAAAAGGTACGGAAATCTTTCCGACAATAAGGGTTTGAAAAAAAACTACATGATGATGTTGTCAATGATTAACCCGTCATATTGCCAAACCGAATGTTAGCGGATGTCTTTAATCTCAGTGAATAAATCTTGTCGCTTAGACTTTATAAGGCTTTCGATGTCTGCACTCGTTAATTTATCTCCTGTAACTAGCGATAAAAACTGTTTCTCTGTTTTTGTGTTATAGATTTTAATTTGAAAGCTCCATCTGTCTCTTGTTATTTGCCCCGTCCGTGTTGCTTGCTCAAGTTTTGTCATAAGAATAATGTCGGTCTGAAGTTTGTCAGTAATGGGTTTACAATATTTCTTGTCAAACACATTTTGATATGGAACATTCATTAATTGTTGGTAAGGAAACTTTATCAACGCTAGTGTCGTGTCATTTGAAATTGTCTTCTCCAATATTTTTTGAATGTCTGGCGATATGCCTTCATTTGCTATCACGTCAAAAGGTGGCAAAACCAGTACGGAAAACTTTGTCAAAGTTATTTCACTCTTTCCCGTTGTGTCAACCAATGCTTGCTGCTGTTTAGTAGTGTCTGCTTGCTCTTTGCCACTCTGATCCGTTGCTGAATTGTTGCAGGAAGTTAAAAGGAAAAATATTGTCAAGGTGAGTAGTGTCCTCATAAAATAACCGCTAGTACTCTAATTTATGATATAAAACGCTATTTGTAAAAAATTGGAGATTTGAAAAACAACAAAGTTGTGTTATACATTTTACGTCATTATTGGTATGTCGGCTGGATTTGTGTATAGCATACCCACAATCGAAGGTACAGAAGATCGGTTGTTGGTGTGATTTACAATTCTTAAGTTATGCTTTAAACTTAAACACCAACAACGGCGTAAAGTGTTATTATTATTTGTCTTTTAGGTGCTTGCTCAATGTCCCGATATTCATCCGATATAGACTGTCGAAATAAATCTGGTCAGTGATTGAATATACCCAACCATTTGTGCTGCCCTCCATGATGTGGTCTTGCAAAGAGCAGAACGTTCGAATTTTGCCGTCAGAACAATAAACTTCAATGTAGTATTGACACTGATACTTGTTGTAGCCAATGTCAGTGCTGTTGTTCCACTTCTTTGCAAAATCCTCAATCTGTTGTTTTGTCAACAGTATTGTCGAGTCACAAAAAGGTAGGGCTTTGCAAATAGTCACCTTTGAAACAACTGTAGTGTCCAACTGTTTTTTGTCGTGATTTGCCCATTTGAAGCTGAAATAAATCGTCAGAGCTAAAACAATTAAAAGGGTGGCTATAATAAAGTTGAACTGTTTATTCATTGAAACTATCTGTC
The DNA here is from genome assembly GCA_035318985.1 of Chitinophagaceae bacterium. Taxonomy (GTDB): domain Bacteria; phylum Bacteroidota; class Bacteroidia; order Chitinophagales; family Chitinophagaceae; genus VBAS01. Next base: position 57,265 of record DATHDP010000087.1, on the reverse strand, counting down.
TATATAAGTTGCGATTTAAAACTGCTACTCATGGTTTCTGCTAACTCAAAAATAGGCGAATTACATCCTACTGTATCCAATTGTCATTCCGTTTTATTTTGTTAAATATATTGTCACGAAACAAATAGATGTCAAGTTCCTTATTAAGTTTTGAGTCACCATGACTATAGGTCCATAGATTGTAGTCCGCTTTAACTGTGTCGCCTGAAACAATAAATGTTAGATACTCGTAGGCATTAAAAGAGGACGCACCGTCGGGTCTTAAATAACAATCTTGTTTTATTAAGAAATCTGCAACAGTGTCATTAGGCAAATATTTTTTTATTAAATTTTTATGTTTGTCGGAGCCCTGTTTCCCAAGTCCAAGTGTGGTGGTCAAGTCACAAGAATCATTGTCACAATAGGAACCGCCCATTGCAGAATAGAAAGAAGCTAACCCTTTTAAAGGTTCACTAAGATTTTTAATTGTAATTGTGTCAATAGAGCCAGGAAGTTCTAATGAATCATTGTCTCCCGTAGGTTCGGGATTGTATGTTTTAAGAATTATTTTATATGTGATTGCAACAATTTTATTTTTGTCGGCAGAAGTTGTAGAATCATTATCTGTCTGTCCCCTACAACCATAAATTGAAATGATTGTCAGTATTAGTATTTTAATTTTAATTCCCATTGTCTTTTTAAAATGACGCCTAACGTTAGGGCATTTGTGCTGTTGGGGACTTCATCTATTCGTCGCTCCCGGCGACGGCTGCCGAACGAGGAACTAAAGTAGAAATTTTATTCAAAAGCTCAATAGTAAAAGTCAAGCCGGGACAAAAAACTGAACAGCGTTACTGCAGTTGAATGACGCTTTGCGTCGCCCCCAATAGCACAAATGCGGCTGTTGTGCGTTCGCTTATTTTTTATTGGGGTCATATTTTGAAAAGTCAGGTCTGCTCGTGTTTCTCCATGTAAACTTGTACCCTGTTACAAGAACTTGCATATCCCAATCTCTCTTTAGCTTGATATGTTTTTCGCTAATTGTCAAAATAAAAGTCCAGAATGAAATTGTCAATATTGCCAATGTCCAAAATACTCTTGTGAAGACTTTTGAAACAGTGAGTTGTGTCCAAACACGTTTTATTAAAACCACAATTACAAACCAAAACAAAAAGTAAATTATAAAGTCAGCACATAACTCAAATAAAAAAAGTTGAATTGACATTGAAGTGAACCAGCCGTCACCAACAAATGCAAAAGGAAATCCTGCCATCATCGTATCAGGTGCGTCAACTGGCAAAACGTACCACCATTTAGTCAATGTCCCAAACGAAATTATTGTCAATGGTAATATTAAACGCCATGTCAATTGTTTCATCGTCATGTTTAAGGCTGTCTGTTTTAAGTGACGCACAACACTCTAATTTATGATATAAAACGCTATTAATAAAAAATTGGATATTTGAAAATCAACAAAGTAGTGTTATACATTTTGTATTGTCGTTAGTACAATGCAAAATGGTTATTAGCCATTCAACTATGTGAGAGTTTATTTCTTCTTCTTCGTCGCAGCCTTCTTCTTTCCAGGTGCTTTCACAGCAGTTTTTGCCGGAGCTTTCTTTGCCGCTTTCTTTTTGCCAAATGCATTTGGAATAACTGCGATGATCATCTTCTTTACTTCTTCCAATGGAAGGTCTTTCAGATCTTCAGCTTTGTATTTTGTATCATCTGCTTTCTTCGGAAGCCTTACGATCTTTTTACCAAACTTAATTAGCGGACCCCAGCGGGCATTTTCAACAGAGATTTTTTCTTCGGGCCAATGTTGTATATAGCGGTTCTCTTCTTTTTTAATTTTTGCTTCTACAAGTTCATTAATATCTGCCTGGCTTAAATTATCATGATTATATCTGCGTGGCACATTAATGAACATATCGTTCCATTTAATGTAAGGACCAAAACGTCCTTTGCCTTTTGTTACTCCCTTGCCATCATACATAGCGATCGGGGCATCTGCTTTTTGTTTTTCTTTTATCAGTTCTATTGCTCTTTCAAGATCCATCTCCAGCGGATCTTCGCCTCTTGGAATAGAAATAAAAGCTTCGCCAAATTTTACATAAGGTCCAAAACGACCCGCATTTACATATACTTGTTCGCCTTCGTATTCGCCAAGAGTGAGTGGCAGTTTAAAAAGATCAAGTGCTTCTTCCAGTGTTATTGTTTCAATACTCTGGTCACGTTTTAATCCGGCAAAATGTGGTTTCTCTTCTTCATCTGATATTCCCATTTGTACCATTGGACCATAACGACCCATTCTTGCAATAACTGGTTTGCCGGTAATAGGATCAACACCCAGTTCTCTTTCGCCGCTGGCTCTTTCTGCAGTTTCAATTGTTTTATCAACATCTTTTTTAAATGGCAAGTAAAAATCATCGATCATCTTATGCCATTTCATTTTTCCTTCAGCTACTTCATCAAACTCTTCTTCGATCCTTGCCGTAAAACTATAATCCATTATATCATCAAAATACTGTGTCAAAAAATCCGTCACTACCAATCCAAGATCAGTAGGGAACAGTTTTGATTTTTCTGCACCTGTATTTTCAACTTCAGTAACCTTTGTTACATTATCTTTTTTCAATACCAAAACACGGTAATCTCTTTGTATCGCTTCTTTATCTCTCTTCTCTACATAACCTCTTTTCAATATTGTTGAAATAGTAGGCGCATAAGTTGAAGGACGACCAATTCCCAACTCTTCCATTTTCTTTACCAACGATGCTTCCGTGTATCTTGGAGCCGCACGACTGAATCTTTCTGTTGCTTTCAATTCTTTCAATGGCAGTTTCTGTCCAACGGCTAATGGAGGTAACATACCTTCCTGTTCTTCTTCTGCAAGGTCATCATCATCACGATCTTCACGATATACTTTTAAAAAGCCATCAAACTTCAGCACTTCACCTTGCGCAGTCAATTGATCACTATTTGTAGATATATCAATTTTCGCCGTTGTTTTTTCTGTTTCAGCATCAGCCATCTGGCAGGCCATTGTTCTTTTCCAGATCAGTTCATACAATTTTTTACATTCAGCATCATCAATCGTTGCATCATTCATGTAAGTTGGACGGATCGCTTCATGGGCCTCCTGTGCACTTTCATTCTTGTTCTTAAATTTTCTGAACTGGTGATATTGCTCACCATACATTTCCTTTATTGTATTCGTAAGATCGCCCAGTGCGGTATTACTCAAACTCACACTGTCGGTACGCATATAAGTTATCTTACCACTTTCATAAAGCTTCTGTGCAAGTATCATTGTACGGCTTACACCATAACCAAGTTTTCTTGATGCTTCTTGTTGTAATGTAGAAGTAGTAAATGGGGGAGCAGGTGATTTCTTTCCAGGCCTTACCTGTATATCACTAACAGTATAATTTGCGCCGATACAACTTTTCAAAAATGCTTCAGCATCGTCAGCGGTATTTTGTTTTTTACCTTCTGCTGAAAATGTTACAGGTTTTCCACCAACATCATTTGCAGTAAACAAACCTTCAACCTTAAATGTGCTGATCGAATTAAATGCGTTGATCTCTCTTTCTCTTTCAGCGATCAATTTCACCGCTACGCTTTGCACACGACCAGCACTCAAATTATTCCTCATGCTGATCTTGCGCCAAAGAACAGGACTCAGTTCAAATCCGACAATTCTATCTAAAATTCGACGAGCTTGTTGCGCCATCACCAGGTTCATATCAACAGTTCGCGGATTTTCAACCGCAGCTTTTATCGCAGGCTTAGTGATCTCATGAAAAACGATGCGCTTGGTTTTTCGTGGATCAAGACCCAACACTTCACATAAATGCCAGCTGATAGCTTCACCTTCACGGTCCTCATCCGTTGCCAGCCATACTTCATCTGATTTTTTCGCTAAACTCTTTAAGTCCTTGACAACCTTCTCTTTTTCCGGCGAAATAATGTAGGTGGGTTCGTAGTTTTTATCCATATCGATCCCCATTCCGGCCTTTTGCAAGTCGCGGATGTGGCCAAAACAACTCTTTACCTGGAAGTCACTCCCGAGTATCTTTTCAATTGTTTTTGCTTTTGCAGGGCTCTCAACTATCAACAGGTTTCTCGCCATATTCGGTTTTCAAATAATTATTTAGTCATCTTTAGTGCTACTATTAAGCTTTGCTTGCGACGCTCCGTTCATCTTTCAGTCCACTATTATGCTATTGATTTCGGTTCGTTTCGGGGCAGTTTAGCATTCAATACTACATATATAATATGGTATGCCTGGCAGCCGGACGAGTGCAATAATAGCGCAGAAATTTCAATTTTCTGAAAATACGATGTTAACTGACTGCATATCAGACGTAAGATTGTTGTTGCAACCTTCTGGAAATGAGGGAAAATATTTTGTGGAATAAATCTTTATAACTGTTGCTTAATGACTGCAAAAACTTTTTGAGCCCATTTTGCATATTCTTTTGCTGAAGGATGTAAACCATCGCCGGCGACCAATGATAGGTCAGTCGCAGCTTCTCTTGAGCCAGGAGTTATATCAATATAATGCACTTTGTAGATCTCTGAAATGTATCTATTGGCTGCATTATAATCATCGATCTCTTTTGCTATCTGTGCCCTGTCTCTTCCATTAGCAAAAGGAGTTACACCCCAATCAGGAATGGATAATACAATAACACGATTGGCATTGCCACCAGCAAATTGTATTGCCTGCTTTAATAAACTCTCGAACTCTAGTTTATAATTCTCAACTGAACGGCCACGATATTGATTATTTACACCGATCAATAGAGAGACAAAGTCATACGGAGGAGTGAACGTATGGCTATTGATATTGTTTTGAAGTTCATCTGTTGTCCAGCCGGTTGTCGCCAAAATTTCCGGTGATTTAAAATTGTAATTCTGCTGATTCAGTAATTGAACAGTTTGGTTAGGAAAATTTTCAGAAGGCAAAACACTTTGTCCTATTGTATAAGAATCTCCGAGAGCAAGATATGTGTATGCTTTCTTTGGTTCAGTCATTTGGGAAGGGTATTTATTTTTTGCACAACTGAAAATAAGAATTACCGGCAAACTGCAAATAATAATAATAAAGCTTTTCACCTTCATGTCATAAAATTAACGAGATAAAGTCCAGACTGGTTTTATTATCTACCTTTAAAAACAAACGAAATATTATTAATAAAGCTTAATCAATCGAAAATGAAAACCGTTAATTTTTTAAAGATCGCTACAATATTCTTGCTTTGTTTTTTATTTATTCATTTCACTGTAAATGGCCAGCTTGATACCACGGCAATAGAAAAAGTTATAGGAATAAAGGGCAGATCAAATAATGGCGAATACAAGATCACTGTTCCGCAAAACGATTTGAATATTGAAGTAGACGGATTTAAAATTATTCCACCAATGGGTCTCGGAACATGGATAGCATTTACTCCCACTAAAGACGGTTCAATGATAATGGGAGATATAATTCTTACAGAAACTGATCTGAAAGCCGTGCAGCAGGAAGTGATCAAACAAGGGTTAACTATTACCGCAATACATAATCATTTTGTAAGGAATCATCCAAATGTTATGTACATGCATATAGGAGGCACAGGAAAAACAGAACTGATGGCTCAAAAGGCAAAAGCGGTATTAGAAAAAGTAAAAGAAGCAAGAGGAGGGGATCCATCCAAGGGAACGGCTTCTTCTGATCCGGTCACCAATACTTTAGATACAAAAAAACTTGATGAGATATTAGGATACAAAGCTGAAATGAGTAAAGGGGTTTATAAATATACTATTGGCAGACCCGATGTAAAACTTAAAGAACATGGAACAACAGTGACAACTTTTTTAGGATTTAATACATGGGCTGCATTCCAGGGCACACCGGATCATGCAGCAGTGGCAGGCGATTTCACAATGCTTGAAGATGAAGTGGCTGCTGTTATCAAAGCATTAGTTGAAAATGGAATTGAAGTTGTAGCTGTTCATAATCACATGGTGCATGAGCAGCCAAGAATTTTCTTTTTACATTATTGGGGTGTTGGTAATGCCGAACAATTAGCTAAAGGATTGAAATCTGCATTGGATCAAACAGGCAAAGGGAAAAATGGAAATACAGGGATGAAAATGTAAAATTTAGTTTAAAGAAATTCAGTTTTCCCTTTGTATTCTGTAGATAACAAATTTATTCAAAATTGATCTTGACACCCAAAGACAATGTAACTACATCTGCTACCTGTAAAGATTTAGGATTTGATACAAGACCTATAATTTCTCGATCGAAGCTTAAAATTTCATAGTACAAGGAAAGCCGACGTACAAATGTGTTTGTCGGAAAATTAAATCCGATCCTGCTTCCCAAAAATAACGCTGAATGAATGGCTGTTGGAAAACTATAATACCGATATGGATAATATGGAGGATCGAAACTAAAATATTGTTTTCCGAAACTATAATTGACAATTAGCCCTGTCATTAGCGGCTCTACCTGGTATTTTTTTATACGTACAGGATTAACCGGTATCCATGTGACCTTTCCAGAGATGGAATGAATGCGAATACCTCCAACACTTTTGGGTAAGTACCCATAAGAAAGATCACCCTCCAGTTTTTGATTTTTAGTACTGTACCCGGCACCGATGGAAATAAAACCCATACCGCCTGCATATTGAACCTTTATATGGTCAGGCGGTTTTATCTTAAATTTTTTTTTCTGTGCGGATATTTTTCCTGTTGTTATCAGCAGAAAAAACAACAACATCACAGAAGACGATCTAAAAAAATATTTTTTCAACTTCAGTATTATTTGATTTGACCTTGATAAGTACAAAACTTCTTTCTTTAATAGTATTAACAACTAAATAGTTGACCGGCGGTCCGTACGGTTGACCTAAATAAGAAATATCTTCATGACCATGAATTGAATAAATAACATTTTCATTGTTTGCCAACATTCTTACATAAGCTTGTTCAAGTGATCGATCAAAATCTCCACTAAAAGGTGCTATATGTGATATAATAAAAATTTTCTGTTGAGCAGGTGTTGCAGCTAGTTCTTGTTGAAGCCAGGTTGTATCAGGAAGAGAACCATTATGGCCAACTTCCTGTGAGTTTGAGTTTAAAACTATAAACTTATAACCTGAAAAACTAAAGCCAAAATTTTCCGGGCCATACAGTTGCTTATATAATTCACGACCATTACCTAGCATATCATGGTTGCCGATAACGACAAGGGAAGGAGTAGAAAGTTTTTGCAGTCGTTGGCTTATCCATAGATATTCTGATCTCAGGCCAAAATCAGTCAAGTCGCCATTTAATACAACAAATGAAATATCCCGATATCTGTTTATTTTTTCCACAAGATCATCCAGTTCTTCATAAAAACGCTGGGTATCGGCGATCACAACAAAATTAAAAGAAGCATTTTCGGGTTTTGATCGTAAGCGTTCAAGGTTTTTTGTGTTTTGATCCCTATCCTTTTCTTCGATCTGTATCTCATTAGCATTATAGGTAAATGTTTTCTCGCAGGAGATCAAAAAGATGCTTAACACAAGGGCAGTAAGTAAAAATCTTATCATAAGAGGGTTTCTGATCTCTCTGATAAATCAAATAGTTTGCCAGTTCATTTTTGCCTTAGCTCTATTAATATTGTGTGGTGACGGGCTACCGAATCAGCCTGTTTATGTAAATTATATTTCCCTTTTTGCAAAAAGGCTTTTAAAAAGAGTTTATAGAAACTCTATGATCGCTTTGCTTACGTTGCTATCCCTGTAAATTCTTCTATGTCCTAATCCTTTTGTAACAATGAATTCAATATTGTAATGCTTGTCGTCCATTACTTTTTTTGCATCTTTCCAGGGTGTCATCGTATCTTCTTCGTCATGGCACCAAAGAATTTTTGCTTTTAAGTTTTTTATTGTCCTGCTTACTGAATACCATTCAGAAGGTTTGTTTCCTATCTTATAGATATTGTCATCGAATTCTTTTCTTACACCTTCATTTAATTTCATGAATGAAAAGAAAATATCGATCGCAGTTTTAGACTCAGTAGCCGGAGCGATCAACACGACATGGCAATCATCCGTATGTTCAATTTCTTCCAATGCAAGACAAATAGCAAGACCGCCAAATGAATGACCCATATATGATCTTATTGGTCCATACTCTTTATGTATGTATTCCACCATTTCTTTGAACATAACAGCATTCAAAGTTTTACCTGTACTATATCCATGTGCAGGCGCATCAAAAGCCAGTACTTCGTATCCTTTTTTCATCAATGGCTTAATGTAGCGATCAAACTTCGCAACTGAAGAATTAAAGCCGTGAACGATCAGCACCTTTCTATGCCCGCCACGATTCCATCGATAACCAGTCACTGTTTCTCCATGAAGTTTGAATTGCAATTTTTCAGATTCATTAAAAACTTCAGGTAATGGCTTCTTATACCGGAATTGTGGAGTTGTAAAGAGGTCCAATGCCAATTCCGCTGCTTTTCGATTAGATAAGGCAGAAAGGATCTTAAATTTCGTACGATAATACCCGATCGCTATCTGTTGCCCTAACTTTGTCATTATACAAATGTACTTATGGATATTGTAATTCTTGGTTCAGGAAATGTTGCAGCAGTTTTAGGAAGAAAATTTAAAGCAGCCGGGCATCGTATTTTGCAGGTAATAAGTCGCAATGCTTCTGCCGCCAGCAGGCTTGCATATGAATGGGATACCGAAAGCTCTAACTATCCAAGTATAGCTAAACCCAATGCTGATATTTATATTATTGCTGTTAGCGATGATGCAATAGATGATGTGATCGCTAACATACAGCTGCCCAAAAGAGTTGTTGTTCATACTGCCGCATCGGTATCAAAGGATATTTTAAAGACGGTGACTGATCATTATGGAGTTTTTTATCCATTACAAAGCTTGCATAAGGAAGATTCAACTCTGCCTGAAACACCGATCTTTTTTGATGGCAGTGATGAAATGACAAGAAAAAAACTGGAAACATTGGCAAATTCAATTTCTCCGCAACATGTAACACAAGCCAATGATGACGCAAGATCAAAACTGCATGTGGCAGCGGTGTTTGTAAATAATTTTACAAATCACTTATATGCTCTTGCAGAAAATTATTGTAATAAGGAAGGCATAGATTTTCAAGAGATGCTGCCACTAATAGAAGAGACGGCATCACGCATAAAGGATATTTCTCCGTCAAGATCACAAACGGGTCCTGCTATTCGAAATGATGAAGAAACTATACAGAAACATCTTGCTTTACTTAGCTCGCATCCCGAACAAAAACGGGTCTACGAGTTTTTAACTTCAAGTATAAAAGGGTTTAAAGGATAGTTATTTGAAACGGGGACTTTTCCCAAACAAGTAAATGCCTGTTTTCTTTTTACAGTTACATTTGCAACCCAAACGAGAATCGATGTATAATCTGAAGATAAATTTTGAAGAGAAAGGAGCTGTCCCGATCACAATAGAAAACCTGGAGCCTAACCAGACCTTACTGGAGATCTGCCTTAAAAATGATATTGAGCTTCATCATAATTGTGGCGGGGTTTGTGCCTGCACTACCTGTCATTTATATATTGATAAAGGAATGGATTCAATAGATGAATTAACCGATAGGGAAGAAGATTTTATTGACAGGGCAATGAACCCCAGATTGAATTCAAGATTAGGATGCCAATCGCTTTTGCTTGATGGTGATGGAGAAATTGAAATAACTTTACCGGATCAGACACAATTTTTAGGAGAATAAGATGATTAGCAAATTAGCCAATGTGCTAATGAAGTAACTAAACATTTGAAATTAATTGGCGCATAATCACATTGGCAAATCAGCACATTTAATACTATGACTCACTTTGAACCCCCAATACACTGGAACGATCACGAAGACATTGCCCAAAAGTTATATGAACGTTTTGGTAATGATTTTAATGAAGGAAAAATTTATCGTATTCGTTTCACCGAACTTCTTGAGTGGATATTACAAATCCCGAATTTTGAAGGCAAGAAGGAAGAGAGCACCGAAGGTCATCTCGAAATGATACAAAGTGCATGGGTGTATGAATGGAGGGATAATCAAAAGTAATTTCAGATTTGGGATTTCGGATTGTAGATTTGTTTTGAATGAAATCCGAAATCTGCAATCTAAAATCTAAAATTGATGAACGTTCTCGCCGAATTTAAAAAAATTACCACCTTTATTTTTGATATTGATGGTGTACTTACTGATGGTACACTACTTGTGCTGCGTGATGGTTTGCAGGCAAGACAAATGCATGTAAAAGATGGTTTTGGTATGCAAATGGCAATGAAAAAAGGGTATCGTGTATTCATAGTATCAGGCGGCGTATCAGAAGAGTCAAGGAAAAGATTAGAATACCTCGGTATAAAAGATATTCATCTTGGTGTAGGTGATAAGATAAACTTTGTTGATGACCTTCTCAAAAGCAATAAAATAAAATGGGATGAAGTTCTTTATATGGGAGATGATCTGCCTGATCTGCCGATAATGTCAAAAGTTGGTTTATCTGCATGTCCGGCTGATGCTGTAAGTGAAGTAAAGAATGTTGTAAAATATATTTCTCCTGTGAATGGAGGCTGGGGATGTGTGAGAGATGTAATTGAAAAGGTTCTTAAGGTAAATGGTCATTGGCAATATGAAACGGATGTAACATCAAAATAAATGTTTAGATGATAACTGATAGTCATATCGCCGACTTGATCCAACTATCATCTCTTATCTATAAAATTATCATCTTCTCTTACTAACTTTCCTGAAAATTACTAACTCATGAACCTGGTTGGGGCTTTTATAAAAATGATCCGTTTGCCCAACCTGTTTTTTATTGTACTCACGCAGATCCTTTTTCATACTGCTGTTCTTGATACCATTCTTCTGCCGCTTGGAACCAGGCCTTCAATAGATGGCTTAAATTTTATTTTGCTTGTTGTTTCCTCCGTGCTTATTGCGGCAGCTGGCTATATTATCAATGACTATTTTGATATTAATATTGATCAAATAAATAAACCAACGGCGAATGTGGTTGATAAGATCGTTTCACGTCGTTGGGCTATGGCATGGCATTTTGTTCTTAGTGGCGTTGGGATCTTATTAAGTGCATGGGTTGCCTGGCGGACAGGTTTCTGGTATATTCTTTTGGGAAATTTCATGTGTGTAGTTTTGTTATTTGGCTATTCAGTTTCTTTAAAACGAAAACTACTTTTCGGGAACATTCTTATTTCTTTACTTACAGCTTGGGTGATTTTAGTTATTGGCCTGGCGGAATTTACTTCTCCTGTTTTCACAAGCGCAGAGATCATTGAAGCAAGCGGAAAGATCATCCGTATCAGTTTGCTTTATGCCGGGTTTGCGTTTATCAGCTCATTGATCCGCGAAGCAATTAAAGATATAGAAGATATGCAGGGAGATGAAAAATATGGATGTCACACAATGCCCATCGTTTGGGGTGTAAATGCTGCAAAGGTTTATATCGCAGTCTGGCTTATAGTGATACTTGCATTGCTTATTATTTTACAAGTGTATGTCGCAAGATTTGAATGGTGGTGGGCAATGACATACTCCATTGTGTTTATTATTGTACCCTTTATTTTGATATTTCTTCAATTATTCAGAGCAAAAGAACATAACGATTATCATCGTTTAAGTAATTGGACAAAACTGGTAATGCTCACTGGCATCTTATCAATGATATTTTTTTACTTCTATTTATGAACAAGATAATTCTTGCATCACAATCACCACGCAGAAAGCAATTGTTGGAATGGGCCGAAATTCCATTTGAGATCATTGTAAAAGAAACTTCTGAAAACTATCCTCCTGGATTAGAGCCAGAGGAGATCGCAGTTTATATTGCTCAACAAAAAGCTGCTGCTATACAGAAATTGATTTCTCCTGATCAAACAATACTTGCGGCTGATACGATAGTTGTTCTTGGCGAAAGTATTATTGGTAAACCGGTACATCGGGAAGAAGCAGTGAGTATCCTGTTTGCTCTTTCAGGAGAAAAACATAAAGTGATCACAGGTGTTGTTATCAGGAAAGGAGAGAAAGAGATATCGTTTGCTGATGTTACGGAAGTTCAATTCCATAAACTCACACTGGAGCAAATAGAATTTTATGTTGATAAATACAAACCTTACGATAAAGCCGGTGCTTATGCTATACAGGAATGGATCGGTGTGGTAGGAATTAAATCCATCAATGGAGATTTTTATAATGTAATGGGTTTGCCGGTCAGCAGGGTAGTAAGAGAGCTGCAAAAGATAAATGGGTGAATTGTTTGATTGTTAAATTGAATGAATTCAGTAATTTGAAATAGCAATTTAGTAATTCAACCATTTAACCATCCTCAATGACTACCAAGGGTAGCACAGAAAGTCTCAATCTAAGTTCCCCCTTTAGGGAGACAAGGGGTATGACCGAACGTCTTCTCCAATTCATCTGGCAATTCCAGTATTTCAATAAAGGCGAGTTGCAATCTACTTCAGGTGAAACAATAGAAGTTATTTTTCCCGGTACCTATAATACAAACCAGGGTCATGATTTTAATGATGCAAAGATCAAAATTGGAAAAACAACATGGGCAGGAAATGTAGAGCTCCATTTACGTTCTTCTGATTGGAACAGGCACAATCATCAAAACGATAAGAATTATAACAATGTCATTCTTCATGTTGTTTGGGAAGATGATTTCCCGGATTACAGTATGCCTGTACTGAAGCTAAATAACAGGGTTGCAAAAATTTTTCTCCAGCGATACGAGGACCTGATGAATGCACAAGGCTTTATCCCTTGTGAAAAATCTATTTCATCAGTAAAACCAATTGTATGGCAAAGCTGGAAAGAAAGATTGCTGGCCGAAAGACTGATAAGGAAATCTGCCATTGTCAAAACATATCTTGATCAAAACAATCATCATTGGGAAGAAACATTCTGGTGGTTATTGGCAAGAAACTTCGGAATAAAAATAAATGCAGATGCTTTTGAAGCAATGGCTCGCAGCATACCGGTAAATATTTTAGCAAAACATAAAAATCAAATTCACCAGTTAGAAGCGCTGTTAATGGGGCAGTCAAATTTGCTGAATGAAAAGTTCAATGAAGATTATCCCATCATGTTACAAAAAGAATATGGATTCTATAAAAGCAAATACAAACTCAGGCAAAATATCTATACACCCTTCTTCCTTCGAATGCGACCTGGAAACTTTCCCACTATCAGGTTAGCGCAGTTGGCTATGCTTATCCATCAATCAGAACATTTGTTCTCTAAAATTAAAGAATCGCAGTCTGTAAAGGATGTTAAGAACTGGCTTGATGTGACTGCCAATGATTACTGGCATTATCATTATCGGTTTGATGAGCAGACTTCATTTAAAAAGAAAAATCTTGGCGCAGGAATGGTCGACAATATTATCATTAATACAGTATGCACCGTGCTGTTTTCTTACGGACATTTTAATAAGGAACAAAAATTTAAGGATAAAGCAGTGCAATGGCTGGAGGAAATAACGGCGGAATCAAATTCAATAACCAAAGGATTTGAGCAATCCGGCTTAAAAAATAAAAATGCCCATGATTCACAGGCATTGATCGAATTAAAGAATGAATACTGCACTAAAAAAAGATGTCTGGATTGCGCTGTCGGTAATGCACTTCTCAAAAGCGGCTGACTACCTCATGGGGTGACAGTGCTTATAGCTTCCATTTGCAGCCTGGTCTGGGGTAAGTGCTCTCATGCAAGATGAAAGCAATATAACGGCCAGTACAAAAAGTATGATTCTCGTCTTCATAGGTTTTAATTTGAACTAAAAGTAGGGGCCAGAGTTTATACTTCAAAAGCGAAACCACCTGCTATATTTCATGAATTTATACCTTAAATAACATCCAATAAGTCCGCAGGTTCCTAAGAAATACTACGAGAAAAACGGACAATCGCTTCAACTAGCTCCAACCTCCCCAATTCACTTTCTGCTCAATATCCGGATGTACACTCAATGCAACAGGACAGGTCATTCCCGTATTTTTCAAGATCGTTTTTGTTTTTTCATCTATGTTAAGCAAGCTATCGGGAATATGAAAGGTCAATTCGATACCGCCTACGCGGCGCGGCTCAGCTTTCATGATCTTTAATACATCTATCTTAACACCAGTCAGATCAAAACCCATTGTCCTTGCTTTTATACTCATTACGGTTATCATGCAGGTCGCCAGGGATGTTGCCATAAGGTCGGTCGGTGAAAATCTTTCACCTTTACCATTATTATCAACTGGGGCGTCTGTTTCAAAACTATTGGCACTACGCAAATGGGTACATGTTGTTCTTAACTCGCCATTATAAACTACTGTTGAGGTCATTATATTTTTTTGCCCTAAATTTACGTTATAAACAATACTAAGAGTAAAAGAAGTCGGGACAGAAATTAATTACATAGCCTCTTGGTTTAAAATATTTTCCCTTGAAAAAACTATTCATTATTGCTTTCTTGTTTTCCCTGGGTTCATCATTAGTGGCGCAGGAGATCCCAAAAAAACAAACAAAAAAACAGCAACGTAAGCAGGAAAAGGCCAAGAAAGCAACTGAAATGACCCGCCAGGAAGAAGAGGGTGTTCTCGTTTATTCTTCACAAAGTATTTGGGGTCTGCAATTACGGACTAATGGATATGGGGCCTTTTATGAAAGGGGCAAAAAGAAAACGCAAAGGAATGGGTTTGTGTATGGCATTGAGTTTAATGAGATAAAAAACCCAAAAGAAGATAAACTGCCAAATGGTACCGGGGGTTTTTCATTTGGTAGCCCATATGTGTATGGCAAGATCAATAACTTTTATTCAATACAACTCGGCTTTGGCGGCCATCGTATAATGGGGCAAAAGGGGAATAAGAATGGCGTAGCTGTCAGCGTTGTTTATAAAGGTGGCTTGTCATTGGGCTTACTGCGTCCTTATTATATCCAGGTTGAAGATAATGGCGCTAACAAAACAATTAAGTATTCTCCTGAAACAGATTCCCTGTTCAAATTTGGTTTTATAATCGGTAGTGGTGGCCTTGGTATGGGTTGGGGTGAAATGAAATTAAAACCCGGTGCATTCGTAAAAACAGGTCTTCGGTTTGATTTCGGACGTTACAATGAAGTTGTTTCGGGTATCGAGGTTGGCGTAAGTGCGGAATATTATGCTTCCAGCATACCGGTCATGCTTTATCAAAACGATCAGCAATTCTTTTACCAGGGCCACATCGCTTTCATGTTTGGTCGCCGCAAGTAATAGCTTTATTTTTGCAGGATAATTGTGTTACCAGCTAAATGCTACTATTAAGCTTACGTTGCGTCGCACTCTTTTACTTCCGGTAATTCTATTCAACGCAAGAAATGACAGAACTTCCAATAGTATCAGAACCCAGGCAAAAGAAACCAGATTGGCTTCGTGTTAAGCTTCCCATTGGCGAAGAATACAAGCATGTCAGAAGCCTCGTCGATACGCATAAACTTCATACGATCTGTGAAAGCGGCAATTGCCCTAATATGGGCGAATGCTGGGGAGCAGGTACCGCCACATTCATGATCCTTGGAAATATCTGTACAAGAAGCTGCGGGTTCTGTGCAGTAGCTACAGGTCGTCCTGAGCCGGTTGATTGGGATGAACCGCAACGTGTGGCCGAAGCCATTCATTTAATGAAAGTGAAACATGCCGTCATCACTTCTGTTGACCGGGATGAAATAAAAGATGGAGGATCTATTATTTGGTACAATACCATTAAAGCTGTTAAAGCTTTGAATCCTGATACAACTCTTGAAACATTGATACCCGATTTTAAAGGCGAGCAGGAAAATATCCAGCGCATTATTGATGCAGCACCTGAAGTTGTTTCGCATAATATCGAAACAGTAGAAAGATTGACAAGGCAGGTACGTATACAAGCTAAGTATTGGCGCAGCATGGAAGTGATAAAGATCTTGAAGCAAGGCGGCATGAGAACAAAGAGCGGCATCATGCTCGGTCTTGGTGAAGCAAGAGAAGAAGTGATACAAACAATGACCGACCTGCGTGATAATGGATGTGATGTAATAACCCTCGGACAATATCTCCAACCAACAAAAAAACATTTACCTGTTCATCGTTTTGTACAT
Source organism: Chitinophagaceae bacterium (assembly GCA_035318985.1). Lineage (GTDB taxonomy): Bacteria > Bacteroidota > Bacteroidia > Chitinophagales > Chitinophagaceae > VBAS01. The sequence goes on along the minus strand of DATHDP010000087.1, from coordinate 41,098 downwards.
CCTGATGAATTTGCCGAATACCGTGAGATCGGCTACAAACTCGGATTAGATTATGTAGAAAGCGGCCCGCTTGTTCGTTCTTCTTACCACAGCGAAAGACATGTGTTTGCTGGTTTGGGAAGGAAGGAGTGGGAGAGTAGTAAAGAAAGTTTGTAATTTTTACTTTATAGTTTGTAGTTATGTATCCTGCTGCGGCGGGATTTTTTATTTTTTCGTGTGATAGTTTAAATTCCTTTAATGAAGTCGTTCTAATTGGCAGAGAAAAATAAATTAATGAATATTTACTTCAATTCGGTCAAAAGATTTATTTTCTATCTTTATTAATAATGAAGAAAAAGATAAAATATAAACAGAACCAACCAGCCAAAAGACCTCCTGCTTTAAAACCTGCGAGGCTGAAATCAGACACATGGAAATATTATAGCCTGGCTATCATTTTACTGATTTCATTTGTTATTTATTTACCAGTTTTTAATAACAAGCTCTTAGCCTGGGATGACGAATTTTATATAAAAAACAATCCGCTTGTATATTCCATTAACTTAAAGGATATTTTTTCACAATATGTAATGGGCAATTATCATCCTCTTACCATATTAACTTTTGCCATTGAATATCAATTTTTCGGAGCAAATGAAACGGGATATCACGTCATCAACCTATTGTTACATTTATTGAATGTTGTTTTTGTTTTTTATGTAATAAATCTGCTTGTTAATAAACCAACCGTTGCCCTGGTTGCTGCACTATTATTTGGAATTCATCCCATGCATGTTGAGTCAGTTGCATGGGCTGCCGAATTGAAGGACCAGCTTTATACTTTTTTCTTTCTTGCATCTTATATACTGTATCTGAAATATCTTACCAGCCAGCAAAGAAAATTATATGTTTTCTCTTTACTGTTGTTTTTTCTTTCGCTTCTTTCGAAAGCAATGGCTGCTTCACTGCCGGCAGTGCTAATACTGACTGATTATTTCAAAGGAAGAAAAATAAATGGAAAATCTCTTTTGGAAAAACTTCCGTTTATCCTGTTATCGATTGGCTTTGGTATAGTGGCAGTATGGGCACAGAAATCTTCCGGCGCAACTGAAGTGATAAACTTTGGTTTTCTACAACGAATTGTGTTTGCCTGCGCTGGGTTTATCACGTACTTATCTCAACTTTTTTTTCCATTGCACCTTAGCGCTTATTATCCATATCCAATAAAAAGTACTGAAAGTATACCGGCTCAATATTACCTGTATCCAATATTATTTACCAGTCTTATTGTTGCTCTTTTCTATTCTCTAAGATTTACAAAAAAGTTTTTATTCGGTGTAGGTTTTTTTGCTGTCACTATTTTTCTTGTTTTACAATTGCTACCCGTTGGTGGGGCTATTATAGCAGATCGCTATAGTTATATTCCATCTATTGGAATATTTTACCTGGCTGGCGAGGGATTTGATCTTTTATTGAATAGGAAATTAAAAGTGCCAGCTTTTGTTTTGTTAGCTCTCATCACAATTTTCTTTTCTGTAAAAACTTATACCCGGTGTAATATTTGGAATAATGATCTGACTCTCTGGAATGATGTGATCAGCAAGTATCAAACTGTACCGATCGCTTATAATAATCGTGGTCTTATTTATTTAAATCAAGGGACCAATGATTCAGCACTTAAAGATTTTAATAAGGCCATTGAACTAAAATCGGATTATGCAAAAGCTTACAATAACAGGGGAACTCTTTATATGAATGAAAGCAAAAATGATGAAGCGCTTAAGGATTTCGATAAAGCAATCGAATTCATGCCATCCAATGAAGGGTTTCATATTGGCCGCGGAAATGCACTAAAAAATAAGAACCAGATTGATGAAGCTCTTATGGAATATGATAAGGCTCTTAGACTGAGACCGGACTTTGCCGAAGCATTTTATTCGCGGGGAACGCTTTTTATGAATCAAGGTAAAAATTCACAGGCTATAGAGGAATACGGCAAAGCAATAGGATTGAACCCAAATTATATTGAAGCATACTTAAACCGGGGCAATAGTTTCCGGGATAACAAGCAATTTGATAATGCACTGAAAGACTATGAAAAAATAATTATGATAAATCCGAATTTCCACCAGGTTTATTTAAATCGGGGAACTTTGTATATGAATAGATCAATGAACGATTTGGCGCAGAAAGATTTTGATAAAGCTATTGAAGTAAACCCGGGGTATGTACAGGCATACCATAACAAGGGTAATATTTTTTACAATGAAAAAAAATATAATGAAGCGATCACTAGCTTTTCAAAAGCCATCGAAATCAAACCTGATTATGCTATATCATTTTATAGCAGAGCACTCGCAGAATATTATTCTGGTAAGAAGGATGTCGCATGTCAGGATCTTAAAAGTGCAGTAAGTTTGGGATACCAGGCAGCGGCTGCTGCAATTCCTCAGGTCTGTAATTGAACTTAATAAAACCTCTTAAATGAGAAAGGTCGTTCTGCAACTTGCTGTTAGCCTCGATGGATATATTGAAGGACCCAACGGAGAGTTTGATTGGTGCTTTACTGATCAGGATTATGGTATGTCTGAATTTTTCAAACGTATAGATTCAGTATTCTACGGTCGTAAAACCTATGAGTTAGTTTTAGCTATGGAAAGCGAAGCGCCACCCGGTTTTCCAAAACTGAAAGAATATGTTTTTTCAAACTCATTCGATAGTGTAAGAAAAGGAGCAGTGCTTGTAAAAGGAGATTTCAAAAGTGAAGTGGGAAAAATAAAAAAGAAAAAGGGGAAAGATATCTGGCTTTTCGGCGGCGCTGAACTTATTTCTTCATTAATGAATCTACAGCTCGTCGATGAAATTATTTTAGCTGTACATCCTGTTATTCTAGGAAGCGGTAAGGTTTTATTCAGTGACATTAAAGATCGAACATGGTTGACACTAACTGATCACAAAATTTATCCTAACGGTCTTGCATTTCTTATGTATTCAGTAAAAAACGAGCTCTCCAATTAATATGTTTTAATTTATCTTCACTTCATGCGTCGTTACACAATTATTTTTGCCTTGCTTATTGCTTCAGTAAGCTGCATTGCACAATCACCAACAAGTAAGTTGCTAAAAGATATTTTTGGTAGTGAAAAAGATAGCTTATTCCAATCAGTAATTCAACATCCGGAGATATATCGCTATCAGATAATTTACACTCAGATCAATCGTGATAAGAATAATGTTCCTTCGTTCACCAACTATTATTTCAACTACGATTCACTTCATTATTTTAATCCGGCATCTACTGTAAAAATGCCTTTGGCTTTTTTATCATTAGAAAAGTTGAATGGACTTAAGCAAAAAGAGGTAGACATGTTTACACCGATGCAATACGATAGTGGCTATTCACGACAAACAATTTTGCACAAAGACAGTACTGCTGAAAATGGATTGCCCTCTATTGCACAATTTATACGTAAAGCATTTTTAGTGAGTGATAATGATGCCTACACCCGGATGTATGAGTTCGTAGGACAGCAAACAACCAACCGTCGACTTCATGAAATGGATTATCCGGATATGCGTATCACACGCCGCTTTATGCGAATGAATGCTGATGAGAACAGGCATACAAATCCAATTCGTTTTATCAAGCCTGGTGGTTCCCTTATTTATTTTCAGCCGGCAGCCTATAATACTGATTCGTTTGATTTCAGTCATATCAATAAAATGGGAAGGGCTTATATGAATGCGCAGGACAGTTTGATCAATGAACCGATCGATTTTACGATGGCTAATAATGTAACTGTTTATCATCTTCAGCAATTACTCCAGTCTGTTTTATTTCCCAACTCGGTTCCAGAAAACCGGCGTTTTCATTTGGAAAAAGCTGATTATGATTTTTTGTACCGTTATCTTTCGCAGTACCCTTCCGAAACTGATTATCCAAAATATGATACTGGACTTTATTATGATAGTTATGTAAAATTCTTTTTTAAGCAAGGCAGTCATAGCATTCCAAACTATATTCGTGTATTTAATAAAGTTGGCTGGGCGTACGGATGTCTTACAGATGTATCTTATATAGTTGATTTCAAAAATAAAGTTGAGTTCATGCTTACTGCAACTATTTATGTAAATAGTGACAATGTTCTCAATGATGACAAATATGATTATGATAATATCGGGTATCCTTTTATGTATAAATTAGGACAATGTGTTTATAATTATGAATTGAAAAGAAGGAGAAAATATAAACCTGACCTTTCAAAATTTATAATTCACTACGAGAAAAGAAAAGAGGATGGTCGCCCGGCCTTAAAAGAAATTGATAACTGATGAAACAAAGACTTGCTCATATTGCTATTGTTGTTAATGATTATGACGAAGCAATAAAATTTTATACGGAAAAATTACATTTTGATCTGATAGAAGATACACAGCTTTCTGAAACCAAGCGTTGGGTATTAGTGAGACCGAAAGGATCAAGTGAATGTTGTTTACTGCTTGCTAAAGCCGCAAATGAAGAGCAAAGTAGTAGGGTGGGGAATCAAACAGGCGGAAGAGTGTTTTTGTTTCTTCACACGGATAACTTTGAAAGAGATTATCAAAATCTTTTAAATCATCAAATTGAAATTGTAAGACAACCACAGCGGGAAGAATATGGAACAGTCGCTGTTTTCAAAGACCTTTACGGAAACCTTTGGGATATAATCGAACCTGCAGATCCAAATGAATAGCTATGACATTTTACCGTGACGAAGTAACAAGACTTAGTAAAGTTTTATACCCTCATAATGATCTGACAAAACAGATCATGGAATCCAGTCATTATATTGATAAACATTTTTCGGAAGACATCAATCTTGATAAGATCGCTGGCAAAGCCTTAGTCTCTAAATTTCATTTTATCCGTGTGTTTAAAAGATATTATGGTCGTACTCCTCATCAATACCTGCAAGAAGTGAGAATAGAAATGGCTAAAAAGATATTACTAAAAGGAAAAAGTATAGATGAAGTTTGTAATGCAATTGGATTTAAAAGCAAAACATCATTCATAAGTCTGTTCAAAAAAATGACCGGCGTTACTCCATTAGCCTATCAGAATAAAAAGAGCAATTTTGAATAGCGATTATTCGGTTTCATTTACCATTTTTGCTGACACATTTACCTTTTAAAATATTTTATATGAAAGTAAAATGGACCAGCATTTTAGTTGATGACCAGAAAAAGGCATTGAAATTTTATACAGAGATACTTGGGTTCATAAAAAAGACAGACGTACCAATGGGCGAACACAGTTGGCTGACTGTGGTTTCAAAAGAAGAGCCCGATGGCGCAGAAGTTGTACTTGAGCCAATGGGTTTTGCTCCTGCAAAAGTTTATCAGAAGGCTTTAAAGGATGCTGGTATACCGTTAACTATGTTTCATGTCGGGAATGTTCAAAGCGAATTTGAACGATTGGAAAAACTTGGAGTGAAATTCAGTATGAAGCCTACACAAATGGGACCAACAACAATTGTTGTATTTGATGATACATGCGGTAACAATATCCAGTTAGTTCAGGTGTAAGGTTTCTTTGTTGTATTTGCTGCGGTAATCAAGCGGTGACATGCCGGTTACTTTTTTAAATACATCACGAAAGGCTTTTGTATCAGCATAGCCAACTTCATACATTACTTCAGAAACGGTTTTTCTTCCTGTTTCAAATTGTTTTTTGGCTGATTCAATTTTTACCCGTTGAATGTATTCAATGATGGTGTTATTGGTAGCCTTTTTAAATCTTCTTTCAAAAGTGCGGCGACCAATAGCAAATTTTGAACAAAGCTCATCCACAGTGATCTTTTCCATAAAATTATTTTCAATAAACTCCTGTGCTTTTTTTATTTCATCATCATCATGGATCTTTTGTCCTATGAACATGGTGAAAGGTGATTGGCTCTTCCTATCGATATCCAACACAAAAAACTTGGAAGCAAGAATAGCCAGTTCACGGTTGGTATATTTTTCTACCAGGTGCAGTAATAAATTCCAATAGGAATTTGCACCGCCACTTGTATATAAACCGTTTTGGTCGGTTACAATTTTATTATCAACAAGATCAACATCAGCGAACATGCTTCTGAATTCATTTGCAAACAACCAATGTGTTGAACAGTTCTTTCCATTCAGTAACCCGGTTGATGCAAGGATAAAAGCCCCAAGACAAAGGCTTGCCACTTCAGCGCCATTCTTATATTGAATTACGATCCACGGCAAAAAATCCTTATTCAGTTTAATTGCATGCTCAAGATTGCCACTGATCGCAGGAATAATGATCAGATCGGGTTTCTTTGCAGTTTTAAGAGTTGCATCGGTATGAATTGAAAATATTCCATCAGCTAATTTAACTTCTTTAGTGAGACCAACTAATTCAACATTGAATAGTGCAGGTTTCCCCTGGCTTTTAATAAACTCATTTACTGCCGTGAACATATAACGTGGGTCGGCTACTGCTTCTATCACTGCTGTTTCAGGAACAAGTATGGCGATATTTCTCATGGTAGGTTTCGTTTTGATAAAGGTAAAACGATTCGTTGTCGCAAACAACCCCTTGGATTGACGTATTTGCACAGTAGTCATTACCAAAACTGACAATAGCTTTGCTTCAACAAACAGAAAGAAGATGGAATCATTTTTTTTAGAGCAGGATATAAAAATTTTTTATGTAACGGCAACTTCATTTCCAGGTGGGGTCATGGACGCCCATCAAAAACTTCACTCACTAATAGGATCACCGACGGGGAGAAAGTTCTTTGGTATTTCATATCCGGAAACGCCTTCAAAAATAATTTATAAAGCGGCGGTAGAAGAAAGTTATCCTGGTGAAGGAGAGAAGTTGGGTTGTGAAACTTTTGTCATCAAGAAGGGACATTACATTAGTGTTTACATAAAGGATTTTATGAAAGATATTCCGAAAATAGGTCGGTCTTTCCAGGAACTTCTTGCTGACGAAAGAATTGACCCCAAAGGATGTTGCGTCGAGGAATACATTAATGACAAAGATGTAAGATGCATGGTAAGACTAAACGACAATTCTTAAAAAATTAATTAAAAGATAATGACATATATAAATGCTTATTTAAACTTTAATGGCCAGTGCCGGGAAGCAATGACCTTTTACCAACTATGCCTGGGTGGTGAATTGGTAATGCAAAAAATTTCAGAATCACCAATGGCGGCCAGGGTCCCTTCGGAAATGGGAGCAAAGATCCTGCATAGTAGCCTGACAAAAGAAAATCTTGTATTGATGGCATCGGATATGATGGGGAATAATATTGTGAAAGGGAATTCTATTAATCTATGTATAAACTGCAGTAGTACTGAAGAAGTCAATTCATTTTTCAATAATCTTTCTTCAGGTGGCAAGATTATTGAGCCATTGCATCAATCTTTCTGGGGGGCAACTTTTGGAGTTCTTATTGATAAATTTGGGGTAAACTGGATGTTTAACTATTCTAAAAATTAATACTATGTCATTCCAGGCTTATCTTGATAATATCAAAACGAAAACCGGCAAGTCGCCGGATGATTTTAAAAAACTGGCAGAGCGAAAAGGTTTTTTAAAAAATGGTAAATTGAGTGAAGGAGAAAAGGCAGGAGAAATTGTTGCATGGCTAAAAAAAGATTTTGCTCTTGGACATGGGCATTCCATGGCGATCTTTGCATTATTTAAAGGAATAAAAAAACAAGGAGATTAATTTATAAATTTTAAAAATTAATAAAATGGAAACAACTACTAACACTCCAACAAAAATTACAGTAGAAACAACTGTAAATGCGCCAGTGGCAAAAGTTTGGAAATCCTGGAGTGAACCACAACATATTAAAAATTGGTGTGCTGCTTCAGAGGATTGGCATGCACCCAAAGCAGAAAATGATCTGAGAACAGGTGGTACGTTCAGTACACGAATGGAGGCTAAAGACGGCAGTTTTGGTTTTGATTTCGGAGGAGTTTATGACAATGTAAAAAAGAATGAGCTGATCGAATATACAATGGGCGATGGCAGAAAGGTCCATGTAACATTTTCTCCTTCTGGTGATCAAACTAAAATTGTTGAAACCTTTGATGCCGAAACTACGAACTCAGTCGAGATGCAAAGAGGTGGGTGGCAGGCGATCCTTGATAATTTTAAAAAATATACAGAATCAATTTAAAATAAAACACCTGCATCAAAAATTTTTTTGAAAACCAAAACTAACGATCATGACAGCTAAAACAACAAACATCCTTTATTGGATATTCACCATCATATTTGCGGGACTGATGATCTTTTCTTCTGTTGGCGGAATTGGTCCAACTCAACAGGTCATTGATATATTTCATACCGGCCTTGGATATCCTATTTATTTTATACAGTTTATAAGCTGGGCAAAGATTATCGGTGCTGTCGTAATTTTAATTCCGGGTTTAAATAAAGCAATTAAAGAATGGGCTTATGCAGGATTGTTTTTTGATCTTGCAGGAGCTACTTATTCAGGAATAGCTGCTTCAAAAGGCAATATTGACCCCGCAATGTTAGGAATACTAATGTGGATTGTGCCTGGAATATTGTCATACATTTTCTGGAAGAAAAAATTAAACATGGCAAAATAACTTGTCAATGAATTAGTGCCAGGTTAAAAAAATAATTTATGGAAAAAGCTAAAGTAGTTCCTGAAACTGTTGATCAATACATTGGTGCTTTTCCAGCGGATGTCAAAAAAAGAATGCAGCAACTTCGAAAAACAATTAAAGCTGCTGCACCAAAAGCAGATGAATTGATCAGTTACCAGATGCCTGGCTACAAGTATTTTGGAATGCTTGTTTATTTTGCTGCTTATAAAAACCATATTGGGTTCTACCCGGGAGCCGGAGGTGTATTGGAGTTCTATAAAAAACTGTCTTCGTTCAAGAGTGCAAAAGGATCTGTACAATTTCCACATGACCGGCCCATACCTTATGACGTAATAAGTAAGATCGTAAAATTCAGGGTTAAACAAAACGAAGAAAAACTTTCCCTTAAAAAAAGTAATGGTAAGAAATGATTTGGTATGGTGGAGATTTTTAAAACAAATGTTACCGAACATTCGCAGGCTGAAAAAATTATAGCCCTTCTCAAACTGCATTTTCCTTGCTATTCAGTCAATTTTGATCTGCATGATTGTGACAATATTCTTCGTGTAGGGGGAGACTCAGTTTCAACCAGCGAAATAGAACTTCTTGTTTCCAACGCTGGTTTTCATTGTAGTGTTCTCAATTAAATTCTGAGCTCCCTTGTCTCAATCCAAATATTTTTTAAAAAAATCAGAGAAAAATTTTGTGTAACCAAAAGGTTTCATATAAATTTGTGTAACCGATCGGTTACTAAAACAATTTTAATGAGACGAGATGTGTTCCAGGCAATCGCTGATCCTACAAGAAGAGAGATCATTAACATGATCGCCCATGAAACTTTAAATCTGAATTCTGTCGCAGAAAAATTTCATATCAGCCGTCCGGCTATTTCCAAGCATATAAAAATTTTAACTGAATGCGGGTTAATCGTTATTAACCAAAAGGGAAGAGAACGGCATTGCGAAGCAAACCTTAAAAAACTAAATGAGATTTCGGTGTGGGTTGAGCAATACAGGGAGTTCTGGGAACAAAAACTAGATGCTCTTGAAAATTATTTAAACCAATTACAAACTTCAAAAAATAAACGTCATGTTACGAGAAAAAGAAAGTAATACTGCAGAAAGAGAACTTACGATCTCCCGTTTACTGAATGCCCCAAGAGAATTGGTATGGGAAGTATGGACAAAAGCTGAACACATAAAAAACTGGTGGGGACCTACTGGTTTTACTAACACCATTTTTTCAATGGACGTAAAACCGGGAGGTGAGTGGGATTTTATTATGCATGGCCCTGATGGCACAGATTATAAAAACAAAAGTATCTATAAGGAAATAATAAAACCTGAACGCATAGTATTTGAACATGTGAGTCCAAAATTTATTGCCACTATTACTTTTGAAGAAAAAAATGGTAAGACCTTGCTTACGTGGAATATGCTATTTGAAACAAAAGAACAATTTGAAAGGGTTGTAAAAACATTTAAGGCTGATGAGGGATTAAAGCAGAATATTGTAAAACTGCAGGATTACCTGAAGGCCCAGTTCTCAATCCGAAATCAACTTAGAACAAATATAAATGCCAGGGTAACAACTTATCTTAATTTTCCAGGAAAGACAGAAGAGGCATTCAATTTTTATAAAAAAATTTTTAAAACAGAATTCAGTGGCAAAGGTATCCAGAGGTTCGGTGATATACCAGCCGAAGCAGGGCATCCACCTGTTTCTGACATTATAAAAAATATGATTTTGCACGTTGAATTACCGATAGTCGGCGGCCATGTTTTGATGGCAACTGATGCTCCAAGTGAAATGGGATTTACATTAACGCAAGGAAATAATATGCACATTTGCCTTGAACCTGAAACGAGAAAAGAAACGAAAAGATTATTTGATGCACTTTCCGAAGGAGGGGTCATAACTATGCCGTTAGAAGATATGTTCTTTGGTGCTTATTTTGGCGAATGCACTGACAAGTATGGAATAAATTGGATGTTCAATTTCATTCAAAAATGAAATAACTAAAAATATTATGAAAGAAGATCAGCCGATAATTGTAGAAAGAACCTATAATGCTCCAATAGAAAAAGTATGGAATGCAATTACTGATAAGGATGAAATGAAGAAATGGTATTTTGACCTTGCTGAATTTAAACCAGAACCGGGATTTGAATTTCAATTTTATGGAGAAGGAAAACAAGGAGAAAAATTTTTACACCTGTGCAAGGTGATTGAAGTAATTCCAAAGAAAAAACTTACTTATAGTTGGCGGTATGATGGGTATGAGGGGAATTCATTTGTAACATTTGAATTATTTCCGGAAGGAAACAAAACAAAAGTAAAACTTACCCATAAAGGACTTGAATCATTTCCTGTTACTGCCAATAAGGATTTTGCCAAAGAGAATTTTATGGAAGGCTGGAATCATATTATCGGTACAGGCTTGAGAGAGTTTGTTGAGAAAGCAAATAGCTGAAGAAGTCAATAGTTTTTTCTTTTATGTTCATGTCTTGAGAAAAGAATACAAAATGGATAAGTTGAATTAGGTTTCAAAAAACTTTTTTACCAATGCCCCGTGTAATAATTTTAATAATGCTTACAGCTTTGCTCAATTCGGGCTGCAGCAATTCAAATAACAAAGCAATGACCGCTCCTTCAACAAGTAACAATGAAAAAAAGCAGGAAAGCATTAGTGGCTATGCTAACGTGAATGGACTTAAAATGTATTATGAAATACACGGAACAGGCACACCATTGGTTTTAATTCATGGAGGAGGCTCAACTATTCAAACCACATTTGGCCGGGTACTGGATTCTTTTGCAAAAAAACATAAGGTTATTGCCGTTGAAATGCAAGCTCACGGACATACTGCTGATATAGACAGGCCTTTGAGCTTTGAGCAGGATGCTGATGATATAGCAGAGCTGCTAAAACAACTTAATATTGATAAAGCAGATATTTTCGGATTCAGTAATGGTGCCAGCACGACCCTTGAAATTGCTATCCGACATCCTGAATTGGTAAATAGGATCATCGTAGCATCAACAATGTTTAATAAAAGCGGTGCTCAACCCTGGTTCTGGGAAATGATGGCACATGCAACATTTGAACAGATGCCGCAGCCACTCAAGGATGCCTACAGTCAAATAAACCCTGATAAAGATGCTCTTTATGCAATGTATAAAAGAGATGTTACAAGGATGCAGTCCTTTAAAGACATGAATGAAGGTGATATAAAAGCCATCAATGCTCCTGCATTTATAATAATTGGTACTGAAGATGTCGTTCTTCCAGAGCATGCAGTTGAAATGTATCGCTTATTGCCTCATGGGCAACTTGCGATCCTTCCCGGAGCTCACGGGGAATACATAGGAGAAATAACTACACCGCAGGATACACCTCTAATTACAGCCACTATTTCAATGATCGAAAAATTTCTTAGCGGACCGATACCGAAAAAAAATTAACTCATTTCATTAAGCCGTCCAGATCTCTTTAAGACATTATGCTTTGCAGAGCTTCTGTTATCTTTGGGGCACCCATGATTAATTTGAAATTCAGCAAAGCGATCTTTCTTTCATCATTATATTTTTTGTTGTTATTGATCCCTGTATCCTCTTTTTCTCAATACATCTTAAATGGTGCAGCTACACAGAACAGTTGTAATTGTTATACACTAACACCGGCAGCATTCACTCAGGCAGGCAGTGTATGGAATGCTAATAAAATAAATCTTAATAATCCATTTGATTTTTCTTTCAATGTATTTCTTGGTTGCCAGGATGTAAATGGCGCCGATGGTATCGTTTTTATGCTTCAGCCAATAAGTACAAGTATTGGTAGTACAGGAGAGGGAATGGGTTTTATGGGAATTACTCCATCAATAGGGATCAGCTTAGATACATGGCAAAACTTAAATCTTAATGATCCTGTTTATGATCATATAAGCATACAGGCTAATGGTAATCCTTCACACGGCAGTGATCTTGCAGGACCAATTCAAGCATCAGCAAGCAATGATAATATTGAGGATTGCCAGTGGCATGTGTTCCGAATTAGCTGGGATCCTGTTACACATTGGTTGAGGGCTTATTTTGATGGTCAATTGCGTGTGGAAGCACAAGTGAACTTAATAGCAACAATTTTTAATAATGACCCAAATGTTTTCTGGGGATTTACTGCAGCTACAGGTGGCGCAAATAATTTGCAACAGTTTTGTACAGCGTTGAACCCGAACTTTTCTACAAACTTTGGCGGAAATGGTGCTTGCTTTAGTGCTACAATTACTTTTACTGATAATTCAGTTTCATTTGCTCCCATACAATCATGGTATTGGGATTTTGGTGATGGAACAACAAGTACTTTACGAAACCCTCCGCCGCATTTATATGCTTCTCCCGGAATATACCAGGTGAAGGAGGTGATAACAGGTCTTGATGGTTGTATAAGTGATACATTAAAAAAAAATATTACTATTGGTTCTAAGCCAATAGCCGATTTCCAGGTTTTTGATACTTGTATGGGCAAACCGGCCCGGATAGTTGATCGATCTACAAACATGTATGGAACAATTGACCAATGGACATGGCTGCTGGATGGACTCGTTACGGCAAACAATCAACAACCTGTACTTATTGCATCAACACCGGGCACGCATACAATAAAACTTGTTGTAAAAACAAATATTGGTTGCGAATCTGATACAGTTACAAAAACTTTTATTGTGAATCCAGCGCCGGTTATTAATGTTTCTGCACCTGATGGTTGTGCTGATCAGCCAATTAATTTTTTTGCTAATCAAACAGATAACCTGACAACGATCACACAATGGAATTGGGATCTTGGAGATGGAACCACATCACAATTACAAAATCCTGTGCATAGTTATTCACCCGGTGGAAATTTTAATGTGGGGACCACTGCAATGGCAAGTAATGGTTGTGTATCCGCCGTTAATAATAAAATAATAAATGTTGCCAGTGTATTTGCAAAAGCATCGAATGATACGTTAATACTTAAGAACATTCCTTTTCCTTTGCATGTTGAGTATGGAGGAAACTTTAATGGAACTCCATCTTTTTTATGGTCGCCTTCAACGGGACTTAACAATCCACTGGTATCGAATCCAACTTCGGTATTGCAGGATGATATTACATATGTTGTAACCGTTACGACCTCGCAGGGATGTGACGCAAAAGATTCGGTAAAGATCACTGTATTCAAAGGTTCAGCTGTTTATGTGCCGACTGGATTTACCCCAAATAGCGATGGAAAAAATGATTATCTAAGAGGATTATATATAGGAATTAAAAAAGTTCATTACTTCAGGATCTATAATCGTTGGGGGCAGCAAGTATTTTCTACAACTAGCTTAAGTGAAGGTTGGGATGGAACAATAAAAGGAGTGAAGCAGCAAACGGGAACTTATGCCTGGATGTTAAAAGCGGAAGATATTGCAGGGAAAATTTATGAAATGAAAGGCGTATCAACACTTATTCGATAATTTTTATTTATGAATTCTCAGCTAAAAAGAATTATTAATTATTCATTATTAATTTTTAATTCCGTAGTCGTCAATGCGCAACTCAAATGGACAAATGTTGATTCATTGTATCAGCCATTACCTTCTTCGGTTCATGTTTATTTTACAAATGAGCCAATTGACACGGCACCTTTCCGGGCTTATTATTTAATAGCTGATCTAAAAGACAAGAAAATAGATTTTACAGCAGATACAACTCTTGGAAGAAGATTTACTCCAACACAATTTTATCAAAGGAATGATCAGCCACTGGTTGTTGTTAATTGTACATTTTTTTCGTTTGCTACTAATAAAAATTTAAATGTGGTGATCAAAGACGGAAAGATGGTTGGATATAACATACATACTATAGCGGGACATGGAAAAGATACATTAACTTATCGTCATCCTACCGGCAGTGCAATCGGTATTTCAAAGAGCAGGAAAGCTGACATTGCCTGGTTATTTGCAGATACGACACTGAAATATCCTATAGCTTTTGAAAGAAACCCTGAACTATTAAAAGATAGTTTTTCACGGGTATCCAAATTCTCGTTTGCCCCGGAACTTCTTCATCTGCCTAAAAGGGAAAAACGAAGTGGTATAAACGACAGATGGAAAATGAAAACGGCAGTAGGGGGAGGCCCTGTGCTTCTTCAAAACGGAGTAATAAGAATCACCAATAATGAGGAATTAAAATTTGCCGGTAAAGCAATCGAAGACAAACATCCGCGAACCGTAATGGGCTATACAAAAGATAGTAAGCTTATTATTTTAATGATTGAGGGGAGAAATACAGTTGCTCATGGTGCAACACTTGGACAAGAAGCTCAAATACTAAAAGATCTTGGTTGCTGGGAAGCATTGAATCTTGATGGTGGTGGTAGCAGTTTTATGCTGGTAAATGGAAAGGAAACAATTAAGACATCAGATAAAGAAGGGCAGAGACCGATTCCAGCCGTTTTTATTATTAAAAGCAAGTAAATTCTTAATTACTAATTTTTAATTGTTAATTATTCTTTCTCCCAAACCAACGCACTAGCACCAAGTATTGCGGCATGCGCTTCCCTCAGATGACTAATAAGTATCCTCACTTTATTTTGAAATACCTGGATAAGATTCTCCTCCATGCTATCACGGGTAGGTTTTAATATAAAGTCACCCGCTTTAGTAAGCCCGCCAAACAAAATAATTGCTTCCGGGCTTGTCGTCATCACTGCATTTGCCAGTGCGATACCTAAAATTTTACCTGTATAATTAAAAATTTCTTGTGCCAATTCGTCTCCTTCAATGGCGGCATCGTACACTGCTTTTGAGTCTAGCAAGTCTGCAGGAACTTTTCTAAGTAAACTTGGCTTTTTATTTTTTTCAAGAAATTCAATTGCAGTCAAACGTAACCCGGTTGCGGACGCATAACTTTCCAAGGAGCCTTTTTTCCCAGTACCTGCATGAATACGTCCATCAGGAATCACGATCGTGTGTCCCAACTCACCGGCAAAACCATCATGTCCATAGATCAGCTGGCCATTAGCAACAATACCGCTTCCTACACCAGTACCAAGAGTTATCATGATAAAATCTTTCATTCCTTTTGCAGCGCCATACATCATTTCTCCAATTGCCGCTGCGTTGGCGTCGTTTGTGAGAGTTACGGGAAGCTGGAATTTATCTGATATAAGTTTTGCCAATGGAATAATACCTTGCCAGGGAAGGTTAGGTGCATATTCAATCGTACCAGTATAATAATTCCCGTTGGGAGCTCCCACACCCATACCTTTCATTCTGCCAGTGCCTCCTGCTTTATCAATTACTTCACTAACTGCTTCATGCAGGTCGTCAATAAATGTATTAACAGTTTTATGTTTTTTGGTTGATATTTCACCGGAGAAAAGCACATTACCATCCCGGTCAACAATACCGTATTTGGTACCAGTGCCACCGATATCAATTCCTATTGCAAGTTGAGTAACAGAAGCAGGCGTAATTTGTCCAGCTTTTTTCTTAGCCATTGGAAATATTTTTAATCAACTTTATCGATTAATTTTTTGTAACATCTAAAGCGCCTTCAGGAAATGTTTCAAGTGGCGTCAGATCTTCATCAGCGGTTGTCTCGTAATCAATTCCCTGTTTTTTCAAAATGCCTTTTACTGCAAATCCAAAAACAGCGAGATAAGCAAAACACAGAACAGCCACCCAATAAGATTGGTGAATGCCATAGCCTATAAGATCAGGGTTTTTAGATTGTAAAAAGTCTGCTATTTTACCTTGTAATGGTGGAATGATGCCACCGCCAAGTATCATCATAATTAAAAATGCAGAACCTTGTGTTGTGTATTTGCCCAAGCCTAAGATCGATAAATTGAAAATAGCCGGCCACATAATAGAGCAGAATAATCCACCACTTAAGAAAGCATAAGTGGCCACCTTACCAGTTGTGAAAATTCCCAACAGCATTGCAGTAATGCCAAGTATTGAAAAGATCAAAAGTGTTCTTGCTGGTTTATTCTTACTGATGTAGAATGCTCCCATTTGAATAAACACACACAGTATATAATAATACAATGGAGTGACGTCATATTGTGAGATGGCGCTGACGCCAATAATAATACCAAATGCTACCAGCGGAACTACAAACATCATGATCTGCTGAGTGCTCTTTTTCAAATTAAATACTGAAATGGCACCCGTCCATCGGCCAATCATCAAACTTCCCCAATACATGGAAATAAATGGCGCCACTTCCGATGATTGATATCCGCCAAATTGGGGTTGTTTCAATAGCTCACTAAGATTACTTACAATAGTAACTTCAACACCTACATATACAAAAATTCCAAGCATGCCTAATACAAGTTGAGGATAGCGCATGGCTCCCCATCCTTCAGGTTTTTTTCTTGCACTTAAATTTGAAAGCAAAAGGGAGATCACAACGACAGCCAATGCTCCCAACAACCATTTCATTCTATAAGTTTCCAGGTCATGTTTTTCAAGATCAGTAAGTATGGCAGGATCTGTTTTATAACTATTAAAGACAGGAACGAACATTACGATCAGCAATCCTGTCATTATTAATAAGGAATATAAAGCCTTATTTGCATTTTCAGTTTTTTCAATTGAAATACCTGCAGGAACTTTCTTTGAAAAAAAGAAAAGCGCCGCTGCTGCTATAAACAGAGCTCCAACACAAGTATATAAAATGATAACCTTGCTAAGACCTAATGATGCAATTTTTTCATCAGTTATTGCAGCGGTAGTTCCAAATAATGCAAAAGCAACTACAATAGGGCCGATGGTAGTTCCAAAAGAGTTTACACCGCCGCCCAGGTTTACCCGACCCATGCCAGTGGAGGGATCACCTAATGCAATAGAGAATGGCTGGGCCGCAGTTTGCTGCAATGAAAAACCAAGTGCAACTATAAAAAGACCTGCCAGCATTCCAGCAAAAGTGTTTGCATTTACTGCAATGATCATAGCGGCGGCACCAATAGCAGAGAACAATAAGCCGTATACAATACTTCTTTTGTATCCCCACTTGGCAACAAGATCTTTTCCTCCAAATGCTCCATACATAAAAAGCACCAATGCTCCAATGTAATACGCTGTATAAAAAGCAAAATCGACTAACTGGCTTTGAAACTGGTCAAGATTAAAGTAATGCTTGCAAAAAGGGATGAAAACACTATTGCCGGAAGCAATAAATCCCCAGAAGAAAAATACAAGTACTAATGTACTTAATGCTCCATAGTTGGTGGGTATAAAACCTGTAGAAGATGCTGCTATAGGTTTGGAAGGTCCCATTGCTGTTGCCATAGTTGCAATCGTTTAGGTGAATAATTTGGCGATGAAAATAAACAATTTTTGTTAGCGAAAAATTTTTATACAATATTCATGTCTTTAGTAAAAACGGCTTACATTGAATTAATTTTTCCGAAACTGTTAGCTGCAAATGGAAATAATTCATGTATCTGCGGAATGTTACCCGGTGGCCAAGGCAGGTGGTCTTGGCGATGTGGTGGGAGCATTGCCGAAATATCAGAACAAGCTTGGACATGTGGCAAAAGTTATCATGCCAATGTATCGTACAAAATTTTTGTACAACAATGGGTGGGAACTGGTGCATGAAGGAAGTCAATTCATCGGAGCCAAATGGTTTCATTATAGTGTTATAAAAGAAAAAACAAATAAACTTGGTTTTGATCTTTACTTAGTTGATATAAATGGCTTGCTTGACCGTGAAAAGATCTATGGATATGATGATGACTCTGAAAGATTCACTGCATTTCAAATTGCGGTTTGTGATTGGCTGAGTAAATGGCAACACTTGCCGGATGTAATTCATGTGCATGATCACCATGCCGGATTGATCCCATTCATGATCAAATTCTGTTTTGCGTTCAGACATTTAAGTCAAGTCCCAACTCTTCTAACAATTCATAATGGCCAATACCAGGGTTGGATGGGCTGGGATAAAGGCCATTATATACCTGCCTATGATAGTTGGAAATCGGGCATGCTCGATTGGAAGAATAATATAAACCCATTAGCCTCAGCAGTTCGATGTGCCTGGAAAGTAAATACAGTAAGTAAAAGTTATATGGAGGAGTTGCGATTTACTGCAAATGGACTTGAAGATCTTTTTGAATATGAGAAAGGGAAATGCAGTGGCATATTAAATGGAATTGATAATGAGGTCTGGGATCCGGAGACAGATGAGTACCTGGCAAAAAATTTTTCCGTCGAAAATCTTGTAAAAGGAAAACGAAAAAATAAAAAAGAGATCTGCAAGCAATTTGATCTTGATATAGAAAAACCTTTGTTCACGTTTATAGGAAGATTAGTAGGAGAGAAAGCAGCCGATATTTTACCAGAAGCGATCAGTTCTTCAGTTTACCAGCATCATGGTAATTGTAATTTTTTAATTCTCGGCTCAGGCGATCCGGCTGTAGAAGGACAACTGGAGAATGTCAAGAACCAGTTATCTGGATATGTAAATACTCATATTGGTTACAGCGAATCATTAAGTCACTTGATGTATGCCGGCGCAGATTTTCTTTTAATGCCAAGCCGAGTTGAACCTTGTGGCTTGAACCAAATGTATGCATTGCGGTATGGTACAACGCCAATTGTAAGAAGTACAGGTGGATTAAAAGATACTGTAGTAGATATTGGCGACTGGCAAGGCTTTGGAATAAGATTTAATGAAGCAAGTGTTTGGGATGTTACTTATTCAGTAGGTCGTGCTATCGATCTTTATTATAACAGAGAAGAGCAGTTTCAGCAGATAAGAGAATTTATGATGAAGATCGATCATTCGTGGGAGTCGTCTGCACAACAATACATATCTTTATATCAGTCGTTAAAATAATTTTTTTATGGCGATCAGAACCATCACTCATTCAAAGGAAATTCTCAGCGTTATTCTTGGCGGAGGTGCAGGGTCTCGTTTATATCCTTTAACTGCAAGCAGAAGTAAGCCTGCAGTTCCGATCGCCGGTAAATATCGTCTTGTTGATATTCCTATTTCTAATTGTTTGAATAATGGGATAGGAAGGATGTTTGTACTTACGCAATTCAATTCTGCTTCGCTAAACAGGCATATAAAAAATACTTATCATTTCAGTGCATTCAGTAAAGCGTTTGTTGATATACTTGCCGCAGAACAAACACCTGATAATCCAACATGGTTCCAGGGAACTGCTGATGCGGTTAGGCAAGGTCTTCGTCATATTGAACCGTTTGAAAGCGAATATATTTTGATCCTGTCTGGTGATCAGTTGTATCAAATGGATTTTGCGGAAATGCTCGATAATCATAAAGCATTGGGCGCAGCTATCTCTGTTGCTACAATTCCAGTTACTGAAAGAGATGCTCCTGAGTTTGGAATTCTTAAATCAAAAGATGGATTAATTGAATCTTTTATTGAAAAACCTAAAAAAGAACTTTTACCTGATTGGACAAGTGATACCGGTGATGCGATGAAAGCTAAAGGAAGAAATTATCTCGCATCAATGGGTATTTACATATTCAATCGTAGTTTATTATTTGATTTTTTGGAAAATGAATTCCAGGATGCAACAGATTTTGGAAAAGAAATAATTCCACAGTCGATCAAAAAATATAAAGTAGCCAGTTATCAATACACGGGTTACTGGACTGACATTGGAAATATTTATTCATTCTTCGAAGCGAATATTGATCTTACAAAAGACATCCCTGATTTTAATTTATTTGACAGCGACAGGGTTATTTATACACGTAGCCGCATGCTGCCTCCTGCAAAGATCAGCGGTACTACACTTGAGAAAACCCTGGTTGCGGAAGGTTCAATAATTAATGCAAGCCGGGTTGAACATTCTGTTATTGGAATTCGATCCCGTGTTGAACATGGGACCACACTTGTAAATACATATATGATGGGTAGCGATTACTATGAAACCATTGCTGAAATTGCTCATGCAAAAGAACGCGGCATTCCATTATTGGGAATTGGCAACCGTTGCTATATTAAAAATGCGATCATTGATAAAAATGTCAGGATCGGCGATGATGTAAGGATCAATGGGGGTACACATCTTGAAAATAAAGATCACTCGCTTTATACAGTAAAAGATGGGATCGTTGTGGTAAAAAAAGGAGCGATCATTCCAAATGGATTTGTGATCAGTTGATGAGAAATAATTTTTTTAGAAAGGGAACTTCGGTTCCCTTTTTTTTGTGATCAAAATGTGTAACGAATACATAATCTTCCTATCTTCCCTACAATTCTTCATTTAACGATTGTATATGTCAACAGCCTTTACAGGCGAAAAGCCCCGGTTAAGTATTAGCCAGATCATTAACATGAGTGTGGGATTTTTTGGGATCCAGTTTGGATGGGACCTGCAAAGAGCTAACATGGGTGTTATTTATGATAATCTCGGAGCTGAAGCTGACAAGATCCCTTATCTTTTTTTAGCAGCTCCCGTTACTGGCTTGTTTATACAACCGATCATAGGTTATTTAAGTGATCGTACATGGCACCCAACATGGGGGAGAAGAAGGCCCTACTTTTTTATCGGTGCATTACTTAGTTCTATTGCGTTGCTTTTTATGCCGCATAGCACAGAGCTATGGATGGCAGCAGGATTATTATGGGTGCTTGATGTATTTGGAAACGTTGCAATGGAACCGTTTCGTGCTTTTGTAGCAGATAAACTTCCGGACAGTCAATTGAATCGTGGATTTATTATGCAAAGTCTTATGATCGGGCTTGGTGGAAGCATTGCTTCTGCATTACCATGGATACTTAAAAATCTTTTACATGTTGAAAACATTGCTGCAAAAGGTGTGATCGCGGATAATGTGAAATATTCTTTTTATATCGGTGCATTTTTCTTTTTATCAGCAGTTCTGTTTACAGTTTTTTCTACAAAGGAATATCCGCCGTCAGATGTTGGGTTTAAGGAAAAAGGAAAAGAATCAAATAAAGGAATTGGAGGCGGAGTAGCAGAGATTTTGTCTGCTTTAAAAAATATGCCTTCACGAATGAAGATCATTGCCCTTGTTCAGTTCTTCACCTGGCCAGGTTTATTCCTGATGTGGTTTTATTATTCCCTTTCGGTTGCCTATCATGTTTTCGGAGCTACTTCTAATACTGATCCGAAATTTGGCGAAGGAAAAGATTTTGCCGGGTTAACATTGGCATATTACAGCGTAATCACTTTTATTTTTGCTTTTATCCTGCCTTTTATTGCAGATAAACTGGGAAGAAAACTTACGCATTCAATTTGTTTATTGATTGGGGCTGTTGGGCTTATTAGCGTTGCATTTGTAACCAATAAGTACATGCTTTTTGTTTGCATGACTGGAGTTGGAATTGCATGGACAAGTATTTTGTCGATGCCTTATGCAATGCTGGGCGGAGTACTACCAAGAGATAAGATAGGAGTGTACATGGGCATATTCAATTTCTTTATTGTATTGCCGGAGATCATTGCTTCGTTTTGTTATCCATGGCTAATGAATCATGTTTTGAATAATAATATGCTTGCTGCTGTTCAATCCGGCGGTGGACTAATGATCATTGCAGCAATAATCTGCTTTTTATTTATAAAGGAGAAGAAATTGGGTAAAGCAGATGAAGCTGCCACTGCTGAAATGGAAATCCTTGAACAATGATCAGTTTAAACTTATGAAAAAAATAATTTTCTTTTTTGTCTGCTCATTCATTATTGAGCAATCATTTTCTCAAAATTCAATTGAAGTTTATCCAACCAACTGGTGGGTGGGAATGAAGATGAATAAGATCCAGTTAATGATCCATGCAAAAAATGCAACTAATATGATCCCTGCATTTAAACTTCCTGCAGGAGGAACTAAGTTGGCCGATGGAATTATGCTGAAAGGTGTTCATCATGTAGAAAACCCCAATTATGTTTTTCTTGATATTGAAATCGCTAAGACAGCAAAGCCTGGTATACGCAAGTTTGAGTTTGCTATGCCTGGTACGAATACTACAATTGATTTTGAGCTAAAACCTCGTCGTACAGGTAATGGAACTGCATTTGCTCAAGGTGTAACTTCAAAAGATCTTGTTTATTTATTAATGCCAGATCGTTTTAGCAACGGTGATCCGACGAATGATCGCATTGCGGGAATGAGAGATCAAACACTCAGTCGTGATTCAATCTATCACCGCCATGGTGGCGATCTACAGGGCGTGATCGATCACCTTGATTATTTAAAAGATCTTGGTGTTACTTCCGTTTGGATGACTCCTGTTATCGAAAATGATATGCCGAATAGAACAGAACATGGCTATGCATTTACAAATCATTATAAGATAGAACCAAGATTTGGCGGACCGGAAGCGTATAAAAAATTAAGTGATGAATTGCATAAACGTGGAATGAAATTGATCCAGGATGCTGTTTATAATCACGTGGGGCTTTATCATTTTACCGTTCAGGACCCGCCGATGAAAGATTGGCTTCATCAATGGCCTTCATTTACTCAAACAACTTATAAAGATCAAACGGTTTTTGATCCACATGCTGCACCGTCTGAAACAAAACAATTAGAGGAAGGATGGTTTACAAGACAGATGCCTGATATGAACCAGGAGAATCCTTTTGTGGCAAATTATCTGGTACAACATGCTATCTGGTCAGTTGAGGAATTTGGTGTCGATGGATGGCGTATCGACACATATGTTTACAATGATCTTAAATTCATGAACCGATGCAATAAAGCTCTAATGGATGAATATCCCAAGCTTAGTTTATTTGGAGAAACATGGGTTCATGGTGTTTTAAATCAAAGTTATCTCTGTCAAAACAATTTTGATATCCCTTTTAAAAGTAACCTCCAGGCAACTACGGATTTTCAGCTTCTGTTTTATGGTATTCAACCAACCCTGAATGAAGCTTTCGGGTGGACTGAAGGCGTAAATAAACTTTATACAACAACTGCGCAGGATTTTGCATATAAAGAACCAATGCGTGAAGTGATTTTTTTAGGCAATCATGATCTGCCACGATTTTATTCAGTGATCAAAGAAGATACAACAAAATATAAAATGGCCTTAGCATGGCTAATGACATTTCGTGGTATTCCTCAATTGTATTATGGAGACGAAATTTTAATGACTGGATTTACAAATCCTGATGGCAATGTTCGCCTTGATTTCAAAGGCGGATGGCCGGAAGACAGGGAAAATAAATTTACCAAAGAAGGGAGAACGCAGAAAGAGGATAATATTTTTCAATACCTAAAACGGTTTGCGAATTTCAGAAAAAATTCTTCAGCGATCACGACTGGAAAATTAATGCAATACGTTCCTGTTAACGGTGTATATGTTTATTTCCGCTATGATGAAAAACAAACTGTGATGTGTGTAATGAATACAAGTGATAAACCGGCAACAATCGATTTTTCAAAATATGCAGAACGAATGAGCGGATTCACCAAAGCATATGATGTAGCAACAGGAGTTACATTCAATTTAGAGCCAAAGCTTACACTTGGTGAAAAATATTTATTGGTAATGGAATTAAAGAAATAGGTTATATAAAAATATTCCAGATCGATTGTTGGCCCCATGTACCCCAGTCTTTAGATACTTTTTGTACTGATTGTTTTAGTTCCTCTGCTACTTTCTTTTTCCCTTTAGTTGGCGCTGAAATTATACTTGTATTAACGCCGTTCACCTGCAACTTAGTAGCGATCCAGCTGGTAAACATTCTTGGGATCGTGATACCCAGGATCATTCCAGGTAAACCATGAATACCCATTGGGCCGCCGCTTACAGTTATTTCATCCGTATAAAAAGCGAATACATACACACTGTCAAAAATAACAGCCTGTGCCTTTCTGCAAACAAAACCTGCGATCTCACGGGTTTCATTCGGCATAACTTTCCAATCCAATTTCATTAAAGAATCAGCAAGAATATAGGTTTGGTCAAAAACGAATTTTTGATTTACTCTTGTGTTGTTATTGAAATCATTGTACCAGACATTATCCTCCGCATTATTAGTACCCCAGGGCGTTTTGTCCTTTTCATTTAACCGGTCATATTTGTAAATGGTTTTATTATCGTTAAAGGTCAAATGATAATAAGTGGTTGAAAAATTGGGCATTTTATCCTTGAACATTTCACCAAAGAAGCCATCCCCAAACATGCGATGATTGTTTACTCTCACTTCGTATTCTATCATGCCGCTATTAATAAACTGCTGTGCATTTGCTGAAATCGCAGTTAGAATGATCATTGAAGCAAATATCTTTTTCATGCGAACTATTTTTAATGATTAAAACATTTTTGTCGGCTTGCCGTTCTTTGAAAGATTCCATGTTGCCGTCAACAGCCAGAATCTCTTAAGTGTTTCATAATAGGTTTCAGTATAACTATAGCTGCTGAAATTTCTGTTATAGCCCTTGTTCTGATTTAAAATATCATTTACCTGCAGCTTTAATTCAAATTGATTTTCTTTAAAGAATCTTTTAGTGAGATAACCATTCCAGGTGGTGAAGCTGTTGGCATCTGGGAAACGTGGATCATTTTGGCGCATTTGTAATGATACGTCAGAGCCAACTTCCCATTTCTTTGCAAACGTTTTACTTCCGCTGCCATTTAAATTGAGTGACCAATATTGCGCATTGGCACTCGAATTCACCGAAGACTTAGAATCATTCCAGCTGAAACTTGTGGAGAGCCATGCATTATATTTCTCCGGTTTATAAGTATTTGTAGAAACCCGGATGCTGTAGCTCTTTGTAACATTTATGTTCTTTACTCCATTAATATATTCAACGCTACGGTTGAAATTATAACCGGGGCCAATACCGTTTCTCCAGCCAAATCCTTTTATTTTAAATCCATAGTCAGAATAAAATCTTACATAATAATTTCCGTCGGCATTTACAGTCAGGTAGCTTCTTTTACCTGAACTATCAACGAAACTCGCTTGCACAAAAGCATTATCAGTAAATCCAAATCCCAGGTTAGTGAACATACTTTTTTCTTTCAGTACATTATAAAAATTATACCCAGCATCAAAACTGTGTCTGAACGACTGTTTCAAAAAAGGATTACCGAGATAAACATTCAATGGGTCTGTATTTACACGGGTTGGCTGTAATTGTTCTAATGATGGAGCTGTAGTAGTACCATTGTAGTTAATACGGAGACTCTCATTTGGCTTGAATTTATAAGTATAGTTTGCTCTTGGAATAAAGTTCACAAAATTATAATGAACAATAGTATCTCTTGTCAGATCCTTTTTTTCAAACTGGTTAAAATCAACAGAACCGCCAAAAGTAAGACTGTATTTTTTCTTATTGAGCCGGAAACTTAAACCCGGTGTATTCTGAGTCCTGTTAAAAATGAAAAAATTACTTAACGAATCAACCATCTCATCGTATTTGCCATTAATATTCTTGATATTGGTAAGACGATCACTCTTATTATTATTATACGCAAATCCGTAAGTGAGCTCCATGTAAAAATCTTTTTTAAGTGGCTCTGTGTAAGAGATCTTTGTACTTACAGTATTATTGATGTTGTCAGTTATATTTTGCTGATCAGTTGTATCACGATCATCAAGAACTCCATTCTTATAATAGTGATTCAGGGAATATAATAACCCGTCTGATTCTGTTCGGTTCCAGTTAAAATCTGCATTGATAGAAAGGGTTCTTGCCAGTTTTTTAAACTTATGTCTCCAAAGCAGGGAAGAGGCTACATTGTTTTTATCGGTGTTGGTTTCACTTTTCCTCCTGGCCTGGTTAATAAACTTCCCCTGGTCATCTAATGTTTCAGTTGAATAATCAACATTGGCAAGGCTTGAGTTATTATTGAAACGTGAGGTCCACTTTACTGAATTGTTGGAGTCAAGATTAAACTCCATCGTCATATTAACTGCATGCTTATTTGTTGAAGTGCGATTGTCAGAGACACTATTACTGCTCCATGGAGTGGTGTTGGGTAAAAATGTTTGCGAAAAAGTTTTAGTTATTCCTGGCGCAATAACTTTTGAGTATTTATAACCGCTGTTAAAACTATTTTTTGCGTTATTAAATTTATCACTATAATGAAAACCAGCGTTCCTGTTCTGTGGAATTCCATTTCTGCCACCATTATAATTATCATCACCACCACCTCCTCCGGAGAAGTAAATTCCTCCATCATCCGTCATCGTCATATTATCAGAAAGGCCTCCATAATTTTGCGCATCCTGCCAGTCGAGATTTGTTTGGCCGGTGTTACTCATTATACCATAAGTAGCGATCTTTCTTTTGTTCTTAAAAAAATTTGCCATTACCGAGTTATCATATTTATCCGGAAGCCCTCCGCCTAATTCCGCTTTCCCAAAATAACCCGCCATCTTTTTCATTTTAAGATTGATCGTTTTATCTTTTACACCATCGTCAATACCTGTAAATGCTGCCTGGTCACTTTTTTTATCAAACACCTGCACTTCCTGCACCGCATCGGCACGAATACTTTTGGTTGCAATTCCCGGGTCAGTGCCAAAAAATTCTTCTCCATCTACCAATACTTTTGTTACCCGTTCTCCCATCGCAGTGATCTGTCCATTTTTATCGACTGTAATACCCGGCAATCGTCGCAACAGTTCTTCCACATTTGCTCCAGCTCTTACCTTAAAACTATCCGCAGTATAAACAAGCGTATCTCCTTTGATCTTGATTGGAGAACCACTTCTTACAATTACTTCTGAGAGTAATTTGCTTTTTGGAGTAAGATGAACATTACCAAGATCGGTAGGTGCTTCGCCTTTTACTTCTATATTATCATAATAATCTCCCATGTAGGGATGAGTTATTAAAAGAATATAGCTTCCTTCTTTAAGTCCTTGTATTTTAAAATTACCGTCCTTGTCAGCACGG
This sequence comes from Chitinophagaceae bacterium, assembly GCA_035318985.1. Taxonomy (GTDB): domain Bacteria; phylum Bacteroidota; class Bacteroidia; order Chitinophagales; family Chitinophagaceae; genus VBAS01. The sequence continues at coordinate 13,582 of DATHDP010000087.1, read as the reverse complement.
ACAAATTTTACCAGAACAGAATCTTTTTTGGTTAATACAGAAATGACGGTGTTAGCTAAACTCCTGTTTTCTGAAGTGTCTTTTAGTGTCCCTTTTAAAGTCTGTGATTGTGAAAATGCTGAAGAAGCTATAAATAATAGCAGCAGGCCCGAAATTAGTTTTCTCATGACGATTACAGTGGTTTAGTTTAATTGATCAGTGGTGTTTTCAATGGGTGGATCAAACAAGTCGCTAAATTCCTTTATCTAATTGAATATTAATAGAAATAGCCTTTAATTTTACGTTAAAGGGTCGTACATTCCATAAGCGGAAACCAGAAACAAAGATCGTATGACGCAAAAGAGTAAAAAATCCATAAACGAAAAGGAAGAAACAGGGGATCCAAACCCAAAAGCAGTGCAAAAAAAGTACGAAGAAGAGAATTTTGTTGATACATCCAAAACCGTTTGGAACTATTCAATACTTACTGATGATGACGTAACAAATTATCAAAACGGTACGCATTACACTCTATATAAAAAATTCGGTTCACATTCTATCCAGGTAAATAATGTGTGGGGCGTTTATTTCTGTGTATGGGCGCCGAATGCAAGTTCAGTTTCTGTAAAAGGGAATTTTAATGATTGGGCAAATCACACACATGAATTATATCCGCGTTGGGATAAGAGTGGTATTTGGGAAGGCTTTATTCCCACTTTCAAATTAGGAGAGGTTTATAAATATCATATAATCGGGTATAAAAAAAGAGCCCAGGATAAAGGTGATCCATTCGCAAATTTTTGGGAGAAGCGACCACTGACAGCCTCTATTTCATGGGATATGTATTATGAATGGCAGGATAAGGAATGGATGAAGAAAAGAAAAAAGCATAATTCATTGGAAGCGCCGTGGAGTGTGTATGAAGTTCACCTGGCCAGTTGGCAAAGGCCCGATAAAAATGATGAAGAATCTTATAATACATATGACCAGATAACAGAAAGATTAGTTCCTTATGTAAAAGAAATGGGATTTACACATGTTGAACTGATGCCTGTAATGGAACATCCCTTTGATGGAAGCTGGGGCTATCAATGCACAGGTTTTTTTGCATCAACATCACGGTTTGGCGATCCGCAGGGACTAATGCGAATGGTTGATGCTTTTCATAAAGAAGGAATTGGCGTTGTACTCGATTGGGTTCCTTCACATTTTCCTTATGATGCACATGGCTTGTTTATGTTTGATGGCGATCATACTTATGAATATGCCGATATGCGCAAAGGATTTCATCCGGACTGGAACAGTTATATTTTTAATTATAAAAGGGGAGAAGTAAAATCATTTTTAATAAGCAGCGCAAGATTTTGGTTTGATATGTTTCATATTGATGGAATAAGAGTGGATGCTGTTTCCTCCATGCTAAAATTGAATTATTCGAGAACTCACGGTCAATGGGAGCCAAATGAATATGGTGGTGATGGAAATTTGGAAGCAATTGCTTTTATAAAAGATCTTAATGAAACCATCTTCCGAGATTTTCCTGACGTGCAAACAATAGCTGAAGAAGCCACCGATTGGCCGGGTGTTTCAAAACCGACTTGGAATGGGGGACTTGGTTTTGGAATGAAATGGATGATGGGTTGGATGCACGATACACTTGATTATTTTAAAATTGATCCTATTAACCGGCAGCATCACCAGGATAAATTTGCTTTCAGCATGATGTATTATTATGATGAAAACTTTATGTTGCCATTGAGTCATGATGAGATCGTACACGGCAAAAGTCCAATGCTTTATAAAATGCCCGGCGATGAGTGGCAAAAGTTTGCGAACCTTCGTTTGCTTTATTCATATATGTGGACGCATCCCGGTGGAAAACTTTTGTTTATGGGTGATGAGTTTGGACAAACAAGTGAATGGAATTATAAATCAGAATTGGACTGGTTTTTGTTGCAACACGACGGTCATCGGTTACTAAAGGATTGCGTGGCGGATTTAAATAAATTATTGGTTACAGAACCGGGGCTTTTTCAAAATCAGTTTGGTATTGATGGGTTTGAGTGGATTGATTTAAATCATCGGGCGGAATCAGTTATTTGCTACAAACGGAAAGGAAAGAAAAAGACAGACGATCTATTGATCATTCTTAATCTAACGCCAGTCGTTAGAAATGATTGGGATGTTTACATTCGGAACAAGGAATTTACGAAGGAAATTTTCAATTCAGACTCACGAAAATATTGGGGTACAGGGAACGTATTTAATCCTGATATAAGATCCGAACTCGTTGATAAAGATCAAAAAACATATAAGTTGACACTGAATCTCCCACCTCTGGCCGCAATTGTTTTGAAATGATTTATTTTGGCCAAGTTGTAATAAAATATATAAAGGTTAAAGGCTATGATTTACCAACTTAAGAAATTACTTTTATGGGGAAGAGCGTTTTTTTATAATCCTAATATACACCCTATGAGAGCCTTATTACTCACCATCTTGAGTTTTGGAGTTGCAATAGCAACTTACTCACAAACAGACAGTGCAAACTTTTTCTTTCAAAAAGCTTTAGCAGAAAAACAAGCAGGACGTAAGCTTGAGGTTTGGAAAAATCTTGACAAAGCTTACAGGTATAATCCTAACGATAAAGCAATCGTTACGGAACTTGCTGATGTATTGATGAGCCTGAACAAATATGGACAGGCAAGAGAGATGTACCAGAAGTTGGAGCAGATGGGAGATAATTCGCCTGCATTATACAAACAATTATTAAATCTTTCTTTTAATACAAAACGATTTGATGATGCGATCCTTTATGCTGATAAATTAAAGAAAGCTGATCCCAGTGAAAAAGTAGGATACTTCCTTGGAAAAATTTATTACGATAAAGATGATTATGGTCAGGCAATAAAATATTTGCAGATTGCAGAGAAAGAAGAGCCGAAAAATGCGGAGATACCCTACCTGATTGCACGCAGTTATGCTGACATGATGAACTACAAACTTTCAGTTCCCTATTTTGATAAGGCGATAGCATTAGCTCCTGAAAAAAACAATTGGATATATGAACTTGGACTTATTTACTATGCAATGAATGCAGATAAAGAGTCATTGAAATGCATTTTGCTTGCAGGCGAAAGAGGATACAAGAAAGACAATGATTACATGGAAAATCTTGGGGTGGCTTACTTGAATGTGGGCAAGCTTGAAGAGGCCATGGTGATCTTGAAAGATATACTTGTAAAGAAACCAAGCGATATGAATATTCTTAATATGGTTGCCGAGGCTTATTATTATTCAGGCAAATACCAGGATGCGATCGATTACTGGGATAAAGTGCTGACGTTTGATAAAACAAATGCGCAATCACTTTATATGATCGGGATGAGTTATCAGAAAAAAGGGGAGAAGGAGAAGGGGGTTGCCCTTTGTGATAAAGCAATTGAAATGGATCCTGATCTTGCAAAGTACAAACAGAAAAAATCAATGCCGGGGATGTAAAAGAATAGATATAAAAAAATTGAAACCTCCGTTATGCGGAGGTTTTTTATTTATGTTATCAGCTTTAGAATTACTATGAGGCTGTTGTTGCACAGTTTACCCAGAGAGAAGCGAAGGGCACACTTGTACTTTTCATTTTCTATTGAACAATTAACAAAGGTTTACGCAGTAACTGATGACTATTGACTGTGGACTGTCGACTGAATCACATCCTTTCAGGAACTTTAATTCCCAGCAATCCCATCGCCGATGCAATAACATTCGCCGTCATTTCAGAAAGTCTTAACCTGAGTTGTTTTTTTTCATTCGATTCTGCATTCACAACTGAATGCTCTGTATAAAACCCATTAAACGTTTTAGCCAATTCAAATGCATAGATTGCCAATACAGATGGATTATGTTCTGAGGCTGCTTGTTCAACGATGGTTGAATATTGCTCCAATTTTACAATGAGTCCTTTTTCTAATTTCAAAAGACCATCGACTATTGACTGTTGACTGTCGACTGCTCTCTCCTTTCTCAAAATTGACTTGATCCTTGCATGTGTGTATTGAACAAATGGCCCGGTAAATCCATGGAAGTCGATTGACTCTTCAGGATTAAAGATCATTCTCTTTTTGGGATCAACACGAAGCAGAAAAAACTTTAATGCACCAATACCTAAAGTATCATATAGCTCTTTCAGTTCTGTTTCTGTAAAGTCTTTCACTTTGCCTAATTCTTCTGTGTGCCTGCCGGCTATTGCTACCATTTCATCAACCATGTCATCGGCATCTACAACAGTTCCTTCACGGCTTTTCATTCTTCCTGTTGGCAATTCGACCATTCCATAACTCAAATGATAAATTCCTTCGGCACCCGGAAGTTTCAATTTTTCCGCGATCAGTTTTAAAACTTTCAAATGATAATTCTGTTCGTCACCAATTACATAAATACTTTCATTGGGTTTATATTGATTGAACTTCTGTTCAACCAGTCCAATATCCTGGGTTATATAAACCGAAGTGCCATCTTTTCTCATCACTAATTTCTCATCCAGTCCATCAGCGATCAGGTTTATCCAAACACTGCCGTCTTCTTTTTTATAGAAAACACCTTTTTCCAATCCTTCTTTCACTATGTCTTTTCCAAGAAGATAGGTATTGCTTTCGTAATAGATCTTTTGAAAATCAGTTCCTATACGTTTGTAGGTGATATCAAAACCATCATATACCCAACTATTCATTTTTTTCCAAAGTGCTATAATATCAGGTTTGCCGGCTTCCCAATCAAATAACATTTGTTGAGCAGCTTTCATGATCGGCGCTTCTTTTTCTGCTTCATCTTTGGTCTTACCGCTTGCCACCAATTCTTCTATTTGTTTTTTGTATTCATCATTGAATTTTACATAGTAGTCGCCAACAAAATGATCGCCTTTTTTTCCTGTGCTTTCCGGAGTTTCTCCATTTCCAAAAAGCTGCCATGCGATCATGCTTTTACAAATGTGAATGCCCCGGTCATTTACAATGCAGGTTTTTGTTATTTCAGATCCATTCGCTTTTAAAATTTCCGCTACGCTCCATCCCAAAAAATTATTTCTTAAATGACCAAGATGAAGGGGCTTATTTGTATTGGGCGAAGAATATTCAACCATTACCTTATTGCCAGTATTTTTCTTTTTTCCAAAATTTAGATCTGCATAATTGTTTTGAAGAAACTCAACCCAATAGTTATTTTGTATTGTCAGATTTAAAAAGCCCTTTATTACATTATATGCTGAAAAAAGATCAGGATTATTATTTATAAGATGATCACCGATCTCCTTGCCAAGTTGTTCGGGCGACTTTTTTAGTTGTTTAATAAATGAAAACAAAACCACTGTATAGTCGCCTTCAAATTCTGGTTTGGTTTCATTGATCTGTATATCTTTTTCATCAATGGTCAGACTATAAAGTTCCTGGAGAGTTTTTTTTGATGCCTTTCTTATTTGTTCTGCAATGCTCATCTCTTCTATGATTTGTTATTCGAATGTTATTTGCGATGCCTGCAAAAATAGTAGTTTCCCGGCGGGTTGCATCTGCAAAAAGCAACCTGTATCTTTGACGGTTCATGAAAGAAGCAGTCTATAATATTAAGGACAGGATCATTACTCTTATTGATTTCTTTTATCAGCCCTTCAGTAAACTGATGGACAAGCAAACTTTTCGCTATGCAGCTTGTGGTGGAAGCAATACAGCATTTGATATTGTTCTTTTTACGATCATACTTCACTATGTTTTGCATGAACAGATTGTACATATTGGATCAATCGCTATTAGTCCGCACATTGCGGCATTCTTATTTTCATTCCCAATCACTTTTGTAACAGGTTTTTTCCTGATGCGTTATGTTGTGTTCCCCGAATCTGCAACAACGAGGAAAAGAGTGCAGATGACCAAATACCTCTCCGTGGTATTTGTATGTTTCCTCCTTAATTATGGTTTTCTGAAATTATTTGTTGAGGTTTTTGGCTGGTGGCCACTCCCTGCAAAGATCGCAACGACATTTTTTGTGGTTGCATTCAGCTATTTTTCACAAAAGAAATTTGCATTCAGGGTAAGCTGATCATTGCAAATTAAAATTCACAGTATCTACTTTTATCACAAGGTCACCATTTGCATTACTTCGTATTACAAAATGATCCGCTAATGGATAGAACCCGGAAATTTTCAGATCATTGATTGAACCACTACTTTTAACTCCCCGGATCCATTCTGTATTTAATTGTTTATTGATCAGGATTTTTGCGGTATCAATATAATTTGAAAGATCAAAATGTGACACACGAGTAATTTCATTAATGATACGTTTATTAAATAGCCAATCCGCTGATCTCAATAAAAGACTTTTTGTTTTCACGTCAAATTCAATATCTCTTACTTCGATCATTTTTTTGGCTGCATCGTAAAATGGTTTACCGGTAAAATAAGCGATGCCACTATTGCTTCCCGAAAATCCCATTTTAATAATAAGCTTTTCATTCCCCGTTCCATAGATCCTGCAATCTTCTACCACAAGCACCTTCTTTGATTTTCCTTTCGAAAGATCAAATTCTTCTCCTTTTAATTGTGCATTTAGAATACTACTTAATGAATCATAGTTTAAAACCGCATCTAAGAAAACATTAAAACCCGGTTTCGAAATTGAATTATCAAGATCGGGAGCCAGCGTCATAAGATCGGCTGTTTTTTCAAAACTGATAACTGGCTTAGCCGTCATTCCAAAAAAGATATTCAATGAATCGTTGCGGGCAACTAAACTTGTAAGCCGGATCTTTTGCGGATTGATCTTTAACCAACCTAATCCGTAGAGATTATATGATACATTCAGTTTATTCCATATTTGCTGGACTTGTGGTTTCAGATCAACAACTCCAAAAGAATCTTCGATCGCTTTTTTTGCAAGGTCAAGTTCATCTTTCAAGCCTTTCATTACCTGGTTTGTAATATCTGCACCAAAAATGCAGACGGTGCATTTATCGATCGGCACCGGCTCCTGCCTTGTTATGTTTAGGTTTACTTTGAAATCTGATAAGATCTTAACAGTATTTATAAAACTGATCTTTACTTTTCTTTCACCTTCTTCAAACCCGCAACGACAAGCGGGTGTCCAGGGAGATACAACTGTATTGCCAAGACAAACTCTTGTTGACCCGATAATTTTATAATAACCAGTGAAACCCAAATTCAGTGAACTTCCTGCAGCCGCAAATTGCAATGGCCCTCTTACAAACTGATATTTATACCTGTTGGCGCAGTCGATAGTGATCCAATCATCCGGCCATTTGGGCGAAGCATATACCAGCGCCACTTTTTTTTCTGCAAGTTGATAAAACGGCTTCATGTTTACCTGGATCGGAATATTCAATTCAGACTCAGGTAAAGAATCCATTTTGAAATTTGTTTTTGAAAGAAAAGGTTTGTCAGGAATAATTTTTTTTGAACAAGAGGTTGCCAGCAAAAACAAAAAGTAAATAAAGAAGTGAGTTGGTTTCAAGGAATTGAACATAGCATCAAAAATACCTTTAATCAGAAATGAACGAAAGCTTCAAATAACTTTTTTAACAAATCAGTAATTCTACGATTGTGAGAAATGTTGTTCCGATGTATTTTGTACGCTGCTTCACTATCGTATCCAATCATCCCATCCGAAATTCCTGATCTATTCAATATCCCGGTGAAATTCACATTTTATTTTGATCAACCAAATACTAAAACTGTGATAGCATTAGCTGTATTTATTCAACTTCAGGAAGCAATGGAAGCGAAAGTTGTTTACCTGTATCCCGACGTTAAAACAAAATGATTTTCGGAAGAAGAGATCAGTTGAAATTAAAGATTGACAATCATCAATTTTTAAAATCCTTCTTTTGGCTGGGTCATGCTAAACCAATTACCGCATCCATCAGTGATGATGGCTTCAATTCCATAAAATTGTTCTTTCGGTTCTGATTTGAACGTGACTCCTTTTGCTTTCAGTTCTTCGTAAGTGGCGCGACAATCGGAAGTGTACATAGCACCGGCACCCATTACTCCTTTGTCCAATAATAGTTTTAGCGCTGCATTCACATCTTCATCAAAACCATTTGCGCCATTAGCAGGAAAAAGAATGATCTCGAGGTCAGGTTGATCGGGAGGATTTACCGTAAGCCAGCGAAAGCCATTTTCCATTTTTACATCTGTATTTACTTTAAAGCCAAGTTTGTTTACATAAAAATCAAAGGCTTTATCCTGGTCGGTCACGAAGAATGACGTGTGTGAAAGTTTAGTGATCATATTTTAAATTTTTGAAATTAATTTAATGCTGGTTCTTGCTTGAGTTCGCAATTAAACATCCATTGAATACCAAATTTGTCTACGAACATTCCAAAGCTTGTCGCCCAAAATGTTTTTTGTAAAGGCATCGTAACATTTCCGCCGGAAGAAAGCCTGATAAATGATTTTTCAAGTTGAGTTACGTCATCAATTTGGATTGAGAGACTAACATTATTCCCTTTGTTTATTGATGATGGGTCAAAAGTGTCAGACATGTACAGTTCGTTTTCTCCGATACGAAGACGGGCATGCATTATTTTGTCTTTTAAATTTTCCGGTACTTCCATCTGGCCATCACCCATACGGGAAACCATTAATACTTCTGCACCTAATGCTTCTTTGTAAAAGTTCAACGCTTCTTCGCAATTTCCTGCGAACGTTAAATAAGTAATTAGTTTCATGATTAGTTATTTTAATAAAGTAAAGATAAGATGAGAGATAGGTGAAAGGCTTATTGAATCTTGCTAATGATTATTTATCCAATTTGTAGGAGTCAATAAAACAATGGGGAATAAATTTCTTTGGCTGTTGTTTGGCCTCTTGTTTTTTCAACCATGCCATATTGCGGTAGTAAGTAGGAGCGAAGCCAATTTCTTTTTTAAATAAGATGCTGAATGAGCCAATACTTTCAAATCCGACCTCATTACAGACTTCGTTTACAGGCTTGTTTTCAGCAAGCAGGTCTTTTGCTTTGTCAATTCGTTTTCTTGTTATGTATTGATGAGGAGTCTGTCTGTAAACTTTTCTGAATAAACGATGAAAATGAAATTTTGAGATAAAAGCTTTTTTTGAAACCACCTCAAGATCGATCGGTTCCTGATAGTTCTCGTCAATATACATTTTAGCGTTAACTATGCGCAGGTATGTATCGTTGGTGAGGTTCATGTCAATTATAAAGTTAAGCTAAGAGGTTGAAAGAGAAAAGGAGTCAAAGAGAATTATCAAACTAACTCCTTTTCTCTTTCTCTCTTTTATTCTCTTATCTAAATATTTCTCGGATTCTTCCAATTCTTCACTAGTCTCTCGATCGTTCCATCAACTCTTTCTTTTCTTGTTTCTTCTCTCTTGGCAGTAACGATCCACTCAATGAATTCTTTTTTGTTGGTAAACGAAAGTGCATTGAAAAACTCCAAGGCTTTTTTATTTTTCTTTAAAGCAGCAGCAAGATCATCGGGCAGTTTTACTTCTTTGGTTTGCGGATTTACCCATTTAAAAATTTCTCTTTCTTCTTTTGGCTTTACTTCTTTCTTTTTATCAGCTTCGGTTTTTGCACGAAAGCCAAACACACTCCATGTATCATCAAAAGAGATCAAGCTTATCCAGGTAAGTTTATCACCTTCTGCTAATAAACAGTCCCAGCCTTTATCACGATTTAGATCAGTTTGCAATTTTGATGTTCCTTTCGGATAGTAAACCCAAACGATCACACCGGGTTTTAGCAACTTCATCACTTTACTCATCTGTTTTTCCATTTGTGCACGATTCAAAACAAACCAATGCACCTGGTTATATTCTTTTCCTGACTCAATAACTTTTACACCTTTGGGTAAGCCATTCAATCCTTTTTGGAATTCGGATGGTTCATTTACGGTTAACAGTGTATCGCCAGCTTGTATTTTTAATTTTTGAGAAATGGTATTGGCCATAAAAATGTTTTATCAAAAATAGATATTCATATCACAAAGCATTTATTGAATGTTGCTAAATGTTGGCGATGATCCAGTAAAGCATAAAGAAACATACAACGATCTTTAAAAAAGATCCAAGTAAAAAACCTACAAAAGAACCTAATGCTGCTTTAAGTGATTTATGAGAATCCTGTCCTCCAATCAGTTCGCCGATAAAAGCCCCAACAAATGGCCCGATGATAACTCCCCATGGCCCGATCCAGAAGGCAGCTATAAAACCAAGCGTACAACCCCATGCTCCGTATTTAGTACCGCCGAATTTTTTGGTTCCCCAAATTGGAATGAGATAATCCAATATCAATGAAACCACAACTACACCGGCAAAGATCCAATATGTTTTAGCTTCAAATGGATCAGGATTGCGGAATAATTGCAACAGAATGCCAACATAGGCAATAGGTGGGCCGGGTAATAAAGGCAACAGGCTGCCAATAATACCAATGATGCATAAAATAATTCCAAATATGATCCAGACCCATTCCATAAAAAGAGGTTGAAAAAATAAAAATAGTCAATTCTCTTTTTAAAAATGGGAACTATAGATCCGGATGCTTAATGTTGTTCTAAAATAAGATCTTCAGTTCCGCTTTTTAATTCCATTCTGAAGGGATTAGAATTCTTAATGAATTTACCAGAATATTTTTTTCCTGTATTGGGGCCATCTGTATAAGTGAATTCAACATTTTCATTTTCGAATGAACCTGCAATATGTGTCTGAGAGCCGGCCCCCGGTGGATTCACATTCCCGGTAAACGTAGACATATTGGTGTTTGTCTGCGCAGGGAAAAAGAAAAAGGTATTGGTTGCATCGGCTTTATTCTGCCAGGTATTTGAAAGATTTGGTATAAAATCTGTAAGGCCCTTGCTGCCACACCCTGGTGCGAAAAAAAAGGCAGTAACAAAAATCAGGAATACAGCTTTTCGGGGGATATAATTGTACTTGTTCATAACGAGAGGTTTATTGGTTGGTTAATATATTTGGTTCACATAAATGATTTCAGGATCGTCATTAGGGTATTATTTTTTTCACTAAGTATTATCAGCCTTGTGTCAAGATTACGAGTTATGATCTTTGACTCTGCAAGTATTTCGCTTTTCAATTCTCTTCTTTTTCTTCCACTTTCCATGTTATAACGATTCATTTTTTCTATTAAGTCATTCAATGGAAGTATATAAGGTCTGTGAATTTCATTCAATGCGAAATCTGCGAGGTTAAGAAAGTTATAAGAAAGCTCTTTGCTTTGCCAGAAGGCGCCAACGTTCTTTTCATACTCATCTTTTTTCCCATTCAATTCTTCATAAAAAGGATTATAAGTTTTTATTGCATCGATCAGTTGGGTGCGGGCACCTTGGTTAGTTAGTGCCATGTCTGCAAGTTTTAAAGCATCAGAAAGGTCTTTGGCTTCATTGATATAATTCGCAAGTGTGAGAGATATTTTTGGAAAACTTGTATCCCGGCCAACCATTAATTCTCTTGCCGTCCGCAGCTCATCATGACTGATATTTTTTTTCTGACCAACTGCAAATAATGAATCGATCCGCTTTAGCAATATTCTTTTCAATTGTTCATCCTCATTTTTCAGATTCCTGATCTGTTTATCGATCTTAGTTATTTGATCAGCTAACTGGTTTTTTGCCGTATTCGCTTCATCCGCTTTTGTTGGTTCAGCAATTTTGATCTCAATTAAATTTTCAGCGCCTCTTGGCAATGAAATTATTCCTGAAGAAGGATACCTGATAACAAATTTTTTTTCATCCGGCGATTGAACAGCTATATTGATGAGACTATTATTAAGTGTAAGTATAAAAATTCCTGAAGCATTAGTAATTACATTTTCGCCATTTGCGATCAGTACAAGATTTTTACGGATAACATTTTTTTCATCTTTTACCTGGAACTTATATTTCTCAACCTGTGCATGGCTTAGTAAAGGCAAAAGAAATAATGATGATATTAAATACTTCTTTTTCATAACATCAATCAGGTACAGGTATTGTTATTGTTTCTGCAACGGTCATTTTATTACGGTATTTGATCACATTGTTTATATAAATGACAATATCAGTTTCAGTTCCTTCTGCAAGTGGTATCTCTATCTCAAAACTCCCTTGTTCATTGGTAGAAACAGATTTGCCGAATTGTTGAAATTGCACCAATGCCTTATTGATCGGTGTTCCGTTGTCTGTCGTAATCAATCCACGTATCAGCGTTTTTTCTTTTTGCTTTTGTAATTGGATATCGACTGTTGCAAACTCTTTATCCGGAAGAGTTACTAATGTATCGCCTGTGGGGAGTAAAAATTTATTGACTTGGGGAATAATCCGGACTTGTTTGTTTTTAAAAGAAGGATCAATTTGCCCAAACACCGCTTGTCCTTCGGAAGAAATGTTCTCAACCCTGGCATCGTTTTCAAATAAAACTTTTACAGAACCAGATGTGATCGCTTCGCTGCGGCCAGCTGGACCAAATAAATTCAATGTGAGTGTAAGCGGACCATCTTTCGTTTGTGGTCTGAATTTATAGCCAAGAAAAACAATTATTACAAACACAAGGATGGGACCCGTAAGGTATAAATTGCCATTATAAACTTTTCCGGAATACCTTGCTTGTGATCGCAAAGCTCCGGTAAGAAAACCCGTTGCACTTAATGCTGCTACTACCAGTAAAAAGAAATATACCGGCAAGGTTATTTCAAGTTTTTTACCGTAAACAACAAGAACAATAGCACAGGCAATGAATAAAATAAATCCACCAAGTGAGATATAGACCCAGCTCATTGGCTTGACTTTGTTATCAGTTGGCATGACGGGGCTTTTTAATGAAAACGGAGATGCAATTCACAGGGTAGAAGAATACTTTTATTTGGATCAGCTTCTATAAAAATAAATTCTAAAAGCACAGCGGGCAATGCCCTCTTAGTGGTATAAAAGGTTTCAAAAGCCAAAGTCGTCTGCCAATTTTTCACACTCTCTGTGGATGGCACTATCATTGAGTATCAGGTGCTGAACCCTTAAATTTTTATACAATGGGAAAAATAATAGGAATTGACCTTGGAACTACTAATAGCTGCGTTGCCGTAATGGAAGGCAACGAGCCTGTTGTGATAGCCAACGACGAGGGGCGTCGCACAACCCCGTCTGTAGTGGCTTTTCTGAAAAATGGCGAACGCAAAGTGGGTGATCCGGCCAAAAGGCAGGCCATCACTAATCCGCAAAATACTATCTCGAGTGTGAAGCGTTTTATGGGGCGTCGCCACGATGAGGTGACTGAAGAGATAAGTCACTGGAGCTATAAAGTGGTAAAAGGTGACAATAATACTGTTCGTATTGACATAGATGGCAGGCCTTATACACCACAGGAAATATCGGCCATGGTTCTTCAGAAAATGAAGAAAACCGCCGAGGATTATCTTGGGCAGGAAGTGACCGATGCCGTGATCACTGTGCCGGCTTATTTTAATGATGCGCAGCGCCAGGCTACAAAAGAAGCTGGTGAAATTGCCGGGTTAAATGTTCGCCGTATCGTGAACGAGCCAACTGCCGCAGCCCTAGCTTATGGGTTAGATAAAGACAAGCATGATC
>DATHDP010000086.1:0-58581 GCA_035318985.1 Chitinophagaceae bacterium | reverse complement strand
CGTTTCAGTCCAATGATGCAAAGTGTGATCGATTTTGCTAATGCAGGTGGAAAGGTCTTTGGAGTTTGTAACGGTTTCCAGATCCTTTGTGAATCACATCTTTTGCCCGGCGGGTTATTGCGCAATGGACATCAGCAGTTTGCCTGCAAAAATGTTTTCCTTACAAATGAAACAGGTAAAGTTTACAAAATACCTATTGCTCATGGTGAGGGACGCTATTATGCGGATGAAAAAACACTCGATCAACTGGAGGCTAACGGACAGGTGATATTTTATTATTGTGACGAAAAAGGAAAGATAAGGCCAGGTGCAAACCCTAATGCTGCGACCAAGAATATTGCCGGAATTTGCAATACCAACAGGAATGTTTTTGGTATGATGCCTCACCCGGAAAGGGCTACTTCTGAAGTTCTTGGTAATACGGATGGCCGCGAGATCCTTAAGAACCTGTTAATGACTGAAGTTTTGGTGGGCTAAATGCTCAATTTGTACAATAATTCAGATAGTTCGTCAAATTCCTCACAAAAACTCTGTTTTCTTTTGCAATATTTGTAGTAGAATTTTAGCAAAAGCATAAGACCATTATCACGATTTTTGCATCATTAAAAGAAAGATTATGAAAGCTGTTATACTTAGTTTGTTTTTGTTTGCGACCATGGTCGTTTCTGCGCAGAACCCAGTAACATGGACTTTTACTTCAAAGAAGTTGGCGGATAATTCTTACGAGATACATATGACGGCCACTATCGAAAAGGGCTGGCACTTGTATTCGCAAATCCAACCAGAAGATGCTGTTGCCGATCCTACCACTTTTTCTATTACAAATAATCCGTTGATAGAGTTATCCGGAAAAATTAAAGAGGTTGGGAAAATGCAAAAATTTCATGATAAGGAATTGGAAATTTCAGCAAACCAATACTCAGAAACAGTGGATTTTGTGCAAATAGTAAAACTAAAAGGCAAAGTAAAAACAAGTTTCAACGGAAGTGTGGAATTTCAAACATGCGATGATAAAAAATGCCTGCCCCCGAAAACTGTGAATTTCAAAGTAGCGTTGGATTAATGATCAGATAAATTTTTTTGACATAGAACGAGTTCCTTCTTTGTGAACTCGTTTATTTTTTTTAATTGCTATGAGGGTTATCGTTACAAGATTTTTTTGTTGCTTGCTTATTTTCATTTCAATAGCATCCTTCTCACAGGATAGTGCAGTTTACAAATGGAATTATAAAAGCCAAAGAACGAGTGAAGGGAAATACGAATTGATATTTTCTACAAACGGAATAACCGGTTGGCAACTATATGCACCTGGCCAGGAGTTAGGGGGAGTAAAGACAGTTGAATTGAAATTCGCTGACTCAAGTATTAGTGTTGAAAAAGGTTTTTCCACAACTGGCGAATCAAAATCCTTTTCAAGTTCATTTTTTGAGAACACCACGGTAAAAGTGTATGAGGGATTGACCGAATGGAAAATTCCAATTAGCATCAGTGGGAAAGTGCCTGCAAAACTCCAGGGAAAACTTTCTTATTTCTATGGAAATAATGAAGCATTTAATTCTGAATTTTTAGATTTTAATGTTGAGATGGAAGGAGGTGTTGAAACGACAACAATTATAAAAATTCCATCCATTGATATAAAAAACCCAACATCACCTTGTGGAGACGATGGAACTAGTGACAAAAGTATCTTTACAATTTTTTTACTTGGATTGGTGGGTGGGCTTATCGCTTTACTTACTCCCTGCGTTTTTCCAATGATACCTGTTACGGTTTCTTATTTTACAAATAAGTCGCATAATAAAAAACGTGGCAAAACGAATGCAATTCTTTATGGGCTTTTTATTTTTCTTATTTATGTTCTTATCACAATACCTTTTCATCTTGCCAATGACACAATAAGTCCTGAAATATTCAACAATATCTCTACGAATATCTGGCTGAATCTTTTGTTCTTCGTGGTCTTTGTTGTTTTTGCGATCTCCTTTTTTGGTTTTTTTGAAATTGGATTACCTTCTTCGATTGCTAATAAGGCTCACTCAAAATCAGGGCACGGAAATATAGGAGGTATATTTTTTATGGCTGGCACATTAGCCATTGTTTCCTTCTCTTGCACGGGTCCCATTTTAGGAACACTACTTGTTGGGGTGGCGGATCAGGGTGCCTGGCCGCTTACAGCTGGCGCAGCGGGATTTGGTATAGCATTAGGATTTCCTTTTGCGTTGTTTGCCATGTTTCCAAACTGGCTCAAATCACTTCCTAAATCTGGTGGATGGATGACAAACGTGAAGGTTGTTTTAGGTTTCATAGAGCTTGCATTAGCGGTTAAATTTTTATCTAATGCAGATCTCGTAAAGCAATGGGGTCTCCTGAAAAGAGAAATATTTATTGGTTTATGGGTCATTATTTCCTTCCTCACAGTATTATATTTATTGGGAAAAATTAAATTTCCTCATACTGGTACCATTAAAAAAGTATCATTCACCAGGATCTTTTTTATTTTCTTTTTTGCAGCGATCGGTATTTACCTGATCCCTGGTTTAACAAACAGCAAATCGGCAAATCTGACTTTGATCAGCGGGTTTCCTCCACCTCTTTGTTATAGCGTATATAAACATCCTGTGAACTGTGCTGAAAAGTATGAACCTATAAAAGATTATAACCGTGCTTTGGAGAGAGCAAAGAATGAAAATAAACCCGTACTGATAGATTTTACTGGCTGGGCTTGTGTAAACTGCCGGAGAATGGAAGAAAAAGTTTGGACAAATAGAATTGTTGACAGCCTGATGCGAAATGAGTTTGTTGTTGTTTCATTATACGTTGACGAAAGAAGGCAGCTTCCGCTTACGGAACATACGGTTTATAAAACTTCAACGGGCCAGGAGAAATCAATAATCACTGTAGGCGATAAATGGGCAACATTCCAGACGGAAAACTTCGGAGCCACTTCACAACCTCAATATGCTATTATCTCTGCCGATCAAATAGCATTGACGAAAACAAAATACTACACTCCGGATGCAGATAAATTTATTGAGTGGCTGCAATGTGGGATAGAAACGTATAAGAAAAATAAAAAGTAGAACTGCGCAAGTATAAAACAAGAAACCCTTCTCATTTGAGAAGGGTTTTTAATTAGGTGTCATTCTGTAAGAGCCTACCAGGTATGGCAAGGTGAAAATTCAACTTAAAACTGATGGGAAATACAGAATGACAAGGGCTTGGGTTTTTTATAAGGCAATTTGTTTTTGCATCATTAGTTTGCGAAGATTGATAAGACCATAACGCATACGACCTAAAGCAGTGTTGATGCTACAGTTTGTCATCGATGCAATTTCTTTAAAACTCATATCAGCATAATGGCGAAGAATGATCACTTCACGCTGATCTTCCGGAAGACGATCCAGCATTTCACGAACACGGTCGTGGCTTTGACGTTTCATCATTTTGCTTTCAGCACTGTCTTCATAAAAATTGATCACTTCAAAAATGTCTTTGTCATCACCATTTTTGATCGTTGGTGTTCTTTTTACTTTACGGAAATGATCGACACAAAGATTATGGGCAATACGCATGGCCCATGGTAAGAATTTACCTTCTTCAGTGTATCTTCCACTGCGCATTGTATCAATAATGCGGATAAAAACATCCTGGAAAATATCTTCAGCAAGGTATTTGTCCTTTACTAAAAATAAAATGGATGTGTAAAGCTTGTCCTTGTGACGGAGCACAAGAATTTCCAAAGCTTCGGTGTTCCCTTCAACAAAAAGTTGAATGAGATCGTTGTCAGTTTTTTTTGCAAATGCTTTCATAAACGGTTTTTGGTGGTTTAGATATTGGTTTTGGTTTTCATTATGTACGAATGGTCAAGAAAAAATTAGTGTAGATGTTGTAGGATCAATAGGCGAGAATTTTTTTGGTTGATCGGTTATTGTGTAACCGGACAATAAAATTAAGCGAAAAAATACAACTGCCAACTACCGGGAAATGAAAATCGAATCTTTTTTTAAAATGAAATGTTAATGATTGTATTGATTTCTAAGGACTCAGCGTAAATTTGTGACCCTTCATGCAAAACACAAAATCGAAGAACTCCGATACAAATAGGGTGAAAGTACCCGGCACCGATGTTATTTTTATTCGGGGCGCCAGGGTGCACAACCTCAAAAATGTCACCGTTGAGATACCAAGAAACAAGCTTATTGTGGTTACAGGGGTATCAGGCTCAGGCAAATCGTCCCTTACAATTGATACCTTATATGCAGAAGGTCAACGACGCTATGCGGAAAGCCTGAGTGCCTATGCAAGACAGTTCCTGAACCGGATGAACAAGCCTGATGTGGATTATATAAAAGGCTTGTGCCCTGCGATTGCCATAGAACAAAAAGTTGTAACACGAACTCCGCGAAGCACTGTGGGTAGCATGACGGAGATCTATGATTACCTCCGCTTGCTATACGCCAGGCTGGGAAAAACTTTTTCACCTGTTTCAGGCAAACAGGTGAAAAAGGATGATGTGAAAGATGTAGTGGATGCGATAAAGAAGCTTAATGATGGTGATAAGGTTTATATTCTCATAGCACTAAAACAACATAAGAATCGTGAACTGAAAGAAGAACTGAATATTCTTGTGCAAAAAGGATTTTCCCGAATGTATATTGATGGAGAAATAATAAGACTGGAAGATCTGCTCGAAGGAAAATCAGAAATAGGAAACAAAAAATCAAAAATATTTGTTCTTGTAGATAGAATAGTAGTAAAAGAATTTGATGAAGATGATATTCATCGTTTATCAGATTCTATCGGTACTGCTTTTTATGAAGGTGAAGGAGATGTGTACGTGGAAGTACAAGAGCAAATCGGGAAACCAAAACTACTTCATTTCAATAATCGCTTCGAGCTGGATGGTTTGCAGTTTGAAGAGCCATCACCAAATCTTTTTTCTTTTAATAATCCTTACGGTGCCTGCCCAACCTGCGAAGGCTTTAGCCAGGTGTTGGGAATAGATGCTGATCTTGTTATTCCTGACAGGAGATTAAGTGTATATGATGGAGCAGTAGCAGCATGGCGGGGTGAAAAAATGGATTGGTGGCGAAAACAATTTATTAAAGTATCCGCCGGAACTGGTTTTCCTGTTCATAAAGCGATCGGTGATCTTACAGATAAACATTACAAACTTTTATGGGAAGGCATCGATAACATTGGGATCAATGCTTTTTTCAAAGATGTTGAATCACAGTTATACAAGGTTCAGTATCGTGTGATGTTAAGTCGATATCGCGGAAGAGCAACCTGTCCCGAATGCAAAGGATATCGCTTACGTAAAGAAGCATTGTATGTAAAAGTTGGTAGTAAGCATATTGGTGAGCTAAATGAATTGCCCGTAAAAGACCTGCAACAATGGTTCAGTGGGTTGGAAGCAAAACTTTCCGACTATGAAAAACAGGTTGCCAAACGAGTACTGATCGAAATAAATAATCGGCTAAACACTTTGTTGGATGTCGGATTAGGTTATCTCACGATGAGTCGTTTGGCCAATTCATTAAGCGGTGGTGAAAGCCAGCGTATCCAGCTAACAAGAAACTTGGGAAGCAATCTTACCAACTCACTTTATATTTTGGATGAACCTTCCATTGGTTTGCATTCAAGAGATACAGAAAACCTGATCCGTGTTTTAAAAGAACTTCGTGATCTTGGAAATACTGTTATAGTGGTTGAGCATGATGAAATGATGATGCGTGAGGCGGATCATATCATTGATATGGGACCGTTGGCTTCGCATTTGGGTGGCGAAATTGTTGCCGAAGGAAATTATGATGAGATCATTTCAAACTTCCAAAGTCTAACAGGTAAATATTTAAAAGGGGAATTGAAAATTGAACCGCCAAAAAATATTCGGAAATGGAACCGCTCAATAAAAGTGGAAGGAGCGAAACAGAATAATCTTAAAAACATCAATGTTGAATTTCCATTAAACGTGCTTTGTGTGGTAAGCGGTGTAAGCGGCAGCGGTAAAACAACTTTGGTAAAACAAATCTTGTATCCTGCCTTGCAAAAAATAAAAGGCGAGTTTGCTGATAAAGTTGGATTGCATAAAACTATTACCGGCGATATCGAATCTGTTGCACAGATCGAAATGGTGGATCAGAACCCGATCGGCAAAAGTAGTCGAAGCAATCCTGTTACTTATATAAAAGCGTATGATGAAATAAGAGACCTGTATTCCAAGCAACCTTTGAGTAAGATGCGTGGCTTTGAGCCAAAACATTTTTCTTTTAATGTAGATGGTGGTCGTTGTGATACTTGCAAAGGAGAAGGAGAGCAGGTTGTCGAAATGCAATTTCTTGCGGATGTTCATTTGACCTGCGAATCATGCGGCGGAAAAAGATTTAAAGAAGAAGTGCTTGAAGTAAAATATAAAGACAAAAGCATTTTTGATGTGCTGGATATGAGTGTGGATGAAGCGATCGATTTTTTTATTGCCGAATCCGGCATTGTGAGAGCCATTCAACCTTTAAGTGATGTTGGATTGGGTTATATCAAATTGGGTCAATCATCCGATACCTTATCGGGTGGAGAAGCGCAACGTGTAAAGCTGGCTTCTTTTCTTGGAAAAGGAAAAGGTGTAAATGCCAATAAAATACTTTTCATTTTTGATGAGCCCACAACAGGTCTTCATTTTCATGATATAAAAAAATTACTCACATCTTTCAATGCATTGATCGAGCAGGGACATTCTATTATCGTTATCGAGCACAACCTGGATGTTGTTCGCAGCGCTGACTGGATCATTGATCTTGGCCCTGAAGCCGGTGATGAAGGTGGTAACGTAGTATTCGCAGGCAAGCCTGCTGATATTAAGAAAAATAAACAAAGCATCACTGCACAATTCCTATAATGGCAGCAAAGTGACCCCGGCTAAAACATTTCTTGTTTAGCAAACCGCTTTAACAAAAGCTATACAGTGATTGCGGGGCAAATTCAGTTAGTTTGCCGTTATGAAGATCATATTTTTGGTATTGATTTGTTTTTGTTTTCAGTTCTCATTTTCACAGAAGCTGGATATTAATTCGCTTGAAAAATTATTGAACGCTTCTGTTCGTGCGGCAGATACTTTGCTTAAAAGTTTCCATTTTACATTGTCAGATAAGGAGATCGCCAAAGGGTATAGTAATTATTATTATACTTCTTACGAAAAACAAGATCTCGGAAAACAGTTGCTCAGGTCAGTTAGCTTTATGGATGTTTATGACGGCGCCGATACCTCAAGATTGGTTTTATACAGAACCTATTACGAGAACGAACAGGAGGAATTGAAAAGGCAATTGCTTACAAATGGATATGAATTGTTCAGTAGTACAGGCAATAATTTTATTTATAAAAAGGGAGATCACAAGATCACAAATAAAATAACGTTGAAAACAGCGAAAGGCAGTAAGCCGGTTACCGCTTATGAATTTGAGTTAGGCAGGTAATTCATCGCAGGCGATCAAGACTCTTTACCAATTTTTCATCTTTCCATATCCCGTTTATCGCTAATAGAAGGAAAACCGGTATCGCCAAAGCAAATACAGAAGTCAAAGCCATGTTGCCGCTGATGAATTTTTTTAATTCGCTGAAATAAAGAATAATATTAATGATGGAAAGTCCCAGGGCACCAACTGTAAGCCAAATTTGCTGCTTCCTGTTTTTATACATAAATATGATATAGATCATTCCCCCAAATAACACGGCTGTAAAAATCAAAAGAAGAAAACTGGAAGAAGCCACAAGTTTTTCATAAACCTGAACTTTTTCTTTATTGATAATATTTCCTGCATAAAATGGAAATTTGTAAGAAAGCGCCGCAAAAAGTGCTGATAAAAAAAGCCAAACAGTTTGAATTCGCTGGATCATGGTGAAACTTTTTTCAAAAATAAGGGAAGCCGATTTATCAGGCAGGCTTAATATTATTATTCATACGGAAGAAATTATCCGGATCATATTTTTTCTTTATAACCTTTAATCGTTCAAAGTTGGGGCCGTATGCATTTGCTATTCTTGGATCGTCGTCACCGCCAAGATGATTTACATACACCCCATTAGTGAGTGGTTCGACCTCTTTCCAGAAACTCCTTGTCCATGTAATATTTTTTTCGTCATCGGCAGCATCAAGCCATTGACTGATGATATCACTGTCCCATTGATCACGACGATTACCAAATGCTGTTGCTTCAGTGGGAGTTCTTGCAGCAGCGCCACGTATGTGGAGAAACAAAACTGGCGACATTGGCGATGGACGGGTCGCTACATATTTTAAAACGATATTGAGTAGCTCATCAGACAGATCAGTAAAATATCCGGACTTCCAGTAACGTCGAATACCAGATGGTGCAGCAGCATCAAGAATTGATTGTAAAGCAGTATATGGCATTTCTGCCACCATATCAGCAATTGGAGTTCCAAATGCACGGAGTGGTGCTAAATGTTTATCCGCTTCTTCAATATCTCCCAGCCATGCGGGTAATAGCATAGTAACAGGTAACCCATCAGGTGTAACGATAAAACCGGAATAAGCCATTAATTCATCAGGAGCAGTACGTGCATACTCCCGGTAAAATTTCATAACCGATTTTGCTTGCTCCATTGGATACAATATCATTCCGGCCATAACATTTGGCCCAAATGAATGTAACTGGTATTTGAATTTTGAAACGATACCGAAATTTCCACCACCACCCCGTATAGCCCAAAATAGATCAGGATGATTGTCTTCATCAACTGTTACTTGTTGACCGTTTGCCAGAACCATCTCTGCCCCTAATAAATTATCAACTGTGAGGCCATACTTTCCCATTAGCCAACCAAGACCGCCACCTAAGGTCAATCCTGCTAAACCTGTGTCTGAAACAGTACCTCCTGTTGTAGCAAGTCCATGCTGAGTGGTGGCAGCATCAAATTCCCTGAGTATAACACCAGGCTCGGCTGTTGCTGTTTTATTTGCAACATCCACTTTTATCTCTTTCATTTTTGAAAGATCAATCATCAGTCCGCCATCGCAAACCGCATTGCCCGCTACATTATGTCCACCTCCTTTTACTGAAACGATCATATTATTTTTCCTGGCAAATCTTACACACTCGCTGATATCATCAGCATTTGTGCATTGAGCAATGAAAGCTGGCTTTCTATCGATCATTCCATTCCAAACTTTCCGGGCATTATCATATTCGGCGTCTCCGGCAGTTAGTACTTTTCCTTTGATAACAAGTTGTTGGAGTTGAGTACTCATCTCGATTCGTTTTAATAGTAAAAAATGCAGAGTTACGGGTGGGGTAGTATCCTAAGGTAAGAGAATTTATGTATTCAAAACAAAAACGGGTTTAGAAATTTAGAGTTTCTAAACCTGTTTGTAAAAAATGTTCTATAATGTCTTTACCCGAGTTCAGGATAAAGCGGGAACTGCTTCATGAAATCTTTTACATCAGCCCTTACTGAAGCAATTACTTTTTCATCATCGGCATTCATCAATACTTTGTCTATCATTTCAACCACTGTTTCCATGTGAGCTTCATTCATAGCTCTGGTGGTAACAGCAGGCACACCAACACGAATACCGGAAGTGACAAATGGAGATTTATCATCGAACGGAACAGCATTCTTATTAAGAGTGATATGTGCTTTGTCTAAAGTTTCCTGAGCTTTTTTGCCAGTGAGATTTTTATTTCTGAGATCGATCAGCATTAAATGATTATCAGTACCGCCACTGATAAGATTGTAACCACGGTTGACAAATGACCTTGCCATTGCTTGCGCATTGCTGATGATCTGTTTTCCATATGATCTGAAATCGTCTGATAAATTTTCACCAAAACCAACCGCTTTTGCAGCGATCACATGTTCTAGCGGGCCGCCTTGAGATCCGGGGAATACAGCAAGATCCAATAGCTGACTCATCGTTCTTAAATTTCCTTTTGGATCTTTTATGCCCCAGGGATTTTCAAAATCATGACGAAGCATAATGATACCGCCTCTTGGTCCACGCAAAGTTTTATGTGTTGTTGAACTTACAATATGACAATGATCAAAAGGATCATCTAATAAACCTGATGCAATTAATCCTGCAGGATGTGCGATGTCAGCAAACACGATTGCACCAACTTCATCAGCAATTGCACGAATACGTTTATAATCCCATTCACGGCTATAGGCAGAGGCGCCGCAAATGATCATCTTTGGTTTTTCTGCTCTAGCTTTTGATTCAAGTTGATCATAGTCTACAATTCCTTCTTTTGTTACTCCATAATGGAGTGCCTGGTATGTTTTGCCACTGAAGTTGGCGGGACTGCCATGTGTAAGATGGCCGCCCATACTAAGATCAAGCCCCAGGAATTTTTCACCTGCTTTCATTACGGCGAGAAATACGGCGCCATTTGCAGAAGCACCGCTATGAGGTTGCACATTTGCCCAGGAACAATTAAATACTTTTTTCAAACGTTCAATTGCCAATGTTTCTATTTCGTCAACAACTTCGCAGCCGCCATAATATCTTTTGCCAGGATAACCTTCAGCATATTTATTTGTCGGGCATGTTCCCATGGCCTGCAATACCTGTAATGATGTAAAGTTTTCTGATGCGATGAGTTCAATGCCATTACGCTGACGTTCGAGTTCTTTATTAAGAAGATCAAAAACCTCGGTATCTTTTTGTGTTTCTATTTCTACCATGCTTAAAAGTTATTTGTATTGCTGAATAAAATTGGGTTAGTACAAGAGTGCGACGCAACGGGAGCTTAATAGAATTACTACAGTTGGTAACACAATGATTTAAACAGCAAAAATAAGAAAGCATCAAATGCCGTAAGATGCCGTGAATAAGTTTTTGTTTATTAAGAATTCATTACTTTCACAAGCTCTAAAATCAACATGAAGGCCATAATCCCAGTTGCAGGCGCAGGCACCAAATTGCGTCCACACACTTACACCCAACCCAAAGCCCTGATTCCACTTGCAGGAAAGACAGTGCTTAGCATTATCGTAGACCAAATAAAGGAAGCCGGTATCGATGAGGTCATTTTTATTGTGGGATATCTTGGCGATAAGATCAGGGATTATGTACAGCAAAAACATCCCGAACTAAGGGCACATTTTGTTCATCAAACAGAAAGATTAGGGCTTGGCCATGCGGTGCGAATGGCAAAAAGTATTGTAAAGAATGATGAAGTGTTTGTAGTGCTGGGCGATACTATTTGCGAGTATGATGTAAAAGCAGTGATCGATAGTCCACATTCAATGCTGGGTGTTCGTAAAGTAGATGATCCCCGTGAATTTGGCGTGGCCGAAATTGATGAAGATGGTTTTATTGATCATGTGATCGAAAAGCCGCAGATACCAAAAAGCAATATGGCGCTGGTGGGCCTGTATAAAATAAAGGAAAGTGAACAGTTGTTCAGTTGTTTGGAATCAAATATCAAACAAGGTTTACGCAGTCATGGTGAATATAGTCTTACCGATGCGCTTGATTGTATGATCAAGCAAGGTGCAAAGTTCAAGAGTTTTAAAGTGGATAATTGGTTTGACTGTGGTAAGAAAGATACTTTGCTGGAATCAAATGCCACTTTGCTGAAGAAATTTGGCAGCAATGTTGACGACCAGCATCATTTTGAGAACACCGTTATCATTCACCCGGTTAGTATTGGCGCTAACTGCGATATAAAAAATTCCATCATTGGTCCGAATGTTTCCATTGGAGAAAATACAAAGATCAATTACTCCATCATAAAGCAATCTATTATTGGTTCTTACTCTAATCTTTTTGATATCGTATTGGATTATTCACTCATCGGCAGCGACACCGGCATTCGCGGCGAATCAAGAACGCTGAATATTGGTGATAATACGGATATGGACTTAGGGTAGTTCACCCCCTGTCCCCCTAAAGGGGAGACTTAGATTGATGATTCTTTTTCTATTGGAAACTAATTAATGATGAAAGTCGATTATTGTGTTCCCAGCTTTATTCCCCTGATTTAACTTTCGTTGCGTCGCACTCTTTTACTTCTGTAATTCTATTGAGCATTGTCCAAAGGACTCTTTCGGAGAATATTTCTCCTCCCGTATCTTTACTTCATGTCTGATTTTTCAAATCGTATCACTCAACTTTTTAAAATTGAGTATCCTATTATCCAGGCAGGAATGATATGGGCAAGTGGTTGGCGATTAGCAAGTGCGGTTAGCAATGCAGGAGGGTTAGGATTAATTGGTAGCGGTAGTATGTATCCTGATGTTTTGCGTGAACATATTCAAAAATGTAAGGCCGCAACGTCAAAACCATTTGGTGTAAATATTCCTTTGCTTTACCCGGACATTGATAAACATATTCAGATTGTAATTGAAGAAGGAGTTAAGATCGTTTTTACAAGTGCCGGCAATCCTAAAACATGGACATCAGTTTTGAAAGAAAAAGGAATAACAGTTGTGCATGTTATAAGTTCTTCAAAGTTTGCACGAAAATCAGAAGAAGCAGGTTGTGATGCAATAGTTGCTGAAGGATTTGAAGCAGGCGGGCACAACGGAAGAGAAGAAACGACAACAATGGTTTTAATACCAGCCGTTGTAAGCACCGTAAAAATTCCCGTGATCGCTGCGGGGGGAATAGCAACAGGAAAACAAATGCTTGCCGCAATGGTAATGGGAGCTGAGGGAGTACAAATGGGTAGCCGTTTTGTGGCAAGCGAAGAAGCTTCATCCCATATCAATTTTAAAAATGCCGTGATCAATAGTAATGAAGGGGATACGATACTGACGTTAAAACAACTAACGCCGGTCCGACTTATTAAAAACAACTTTTATAAACAGGTGCAGGAAGCAGAAAATAAAGGGGCAAGTGTAGAAGAATTAAAGGCAATTTTAGGCAGGGCAAGAGCTAAGAAAGGCATGTTTGAAGGGCAGCTTAAGGAGGGGGAGTTGGAGATCGGCCAGGTGGGTGCAAACGTTATAGATATATTACCAGCGGCAAAAATTGTGGATGAAGTGTGGCAGGACTTTAAAGAAGCTTTGGCCAATCCAATTAAAATGATTTAAATTTGACTCGTGTGAAGGAGCCATGCGAAACGAAAACCACTTAACCGCTTTGTCAAATGAAACAAAGAATCCTCCTGCTAATTGCTATATGCACGATGGGTTGTCTACAATCCAAAGCATCCGGCATTGATCCGGGAACTCCGGGAAAAAACATAAATGAAGTTGCTGGTAACATAGTTGATGGTGATTCGAAAAAGCCTATGAGCGATGTTACAGTTACTGCTTACTCAGCCAACAAAAAAGAAAAATTTGTGGTCACAGACGAATGGGGCCGTTTTGTATTCGATGAATTAAAAACAGGTATCTATAAACTTGTATTTGAAAAAGAAGGATACAGAAAAGTTGTCCGTGAGAAAGTATCAATTAAAACAGATGAAACTTTTCAAATGCGTATAGAAATGATCGAGGCCGATGGATTTGACCTGCTGCCTTCACCCTTTCAATTTTTCGATACTGAATAGAGGGAGAATAACTAATCTTCGACGAATTGGGATGTACATATTACATCCCAATTTTTTTTGTTATGCCTCAGCAAAGAAAGGCCGCTTACGATCCATGACGCTTCATATTTCTTCTTCGAGAAAATCTCCCAGGCTTCCTGGAATGCTTTTTTATAAAGATCCCGTGTGGCCAGAGTCACATGCGGATGAAAGGGCCAGTCCTCTTTTTTTATTGGGAATTTATTTTGGCCGAAAATAAAATCAGCAAATGATTGGTAAAGACCATTCAATATTTCGCTTTTCACTATGTCAACAAAAATCACTTTTGGTTTAAAAGCTGCGAAATTATGGAGTGTTATTTCAAATTTATTTTTTGTGATGCTAAACTCGCTGATCGAATTTATAAGATCATTTTCCATTTCTTCATTCATCCAGAAAGGAGGAGTGATAGTTATATGTGCCGGTGATTTTAGAGCGACGGAACATTCATAGTGTTCTTTGAAAAAATTTTTCCATTTCAACACTTGTTGATCGATGTCTTCGGGAGCTACTATCGCGATAAAATACATATTCATAAAAAAACAGCCGAAGCACAAAGCTACGGCTGTTCCCTTTTCATGGTCCCGATAACGATCGGGGTTGGTTTGGCATGGCTATACTTAATCTATATCTATATTAAAGTCATCATCTGATTTTTCGATGGTGAATTTCTTACGTTTATCAAGAAAAGATTTATACTTCTTATAAGTTGCATCGCTGGCTTTTTTACCATTGATGAATAATTCACCGTTATCATGTTTGATCGTATATTCCTCTTTCTTATTTATTAAACCATCTTTTTCAAGACCATCAACAAATTCTTTATATTCTTTCATTTCAACTTTTGCTTTTTCGATCCCCACTTTGGCATTCTCCAGTGACTTTTCAATTTCAGGTCCGATCTTGCTTAATTCAGCTTGCATTTTTTCCATATCAAGCTGCATTTTGGTCATGTCAATTTCTTTTACCTTATCAAACTCTGTCTTCATTTTATCCCATTCAATTTTCTGCATGGATTCCTGTACTTCTTTTTGAATTTTTGTTGCATCAAATTCTTTCATGGCTTTTGCCATTTCTTTTTCAATATTTCCAAAATCGATCTTGGCCATTGATTGTTCCATTTCCTTTTGCATCTTTTCAAAGTCAAAACCATGCATTGACTTTTCCAGGTCAAGCTGCATCTTCTTCATATCCAAATTCTTCATCGATTCATTTAATTCCTTTTGCATTTTTTCCATATCCATTTTAAGATCAACGGCGTTAAGTTCATCAAGGACATCGTCCAGATCGCGGATCTTTTTTTCTTTTTTTGGAATGGTATCGCAATTATCATAACCGTTATCATTCCATGCGGCGTATGTATTTTTAAAGTCCCAGGAACTAAGGACAAATACAGAAGTGATAGCTACGGATGCTACAACAAGTGGTATCCGTAAATTTCTCAGGTTGGTCATAAAACTTAGTTTAGAGTGATTTGTTTTGTTTGGCTTTACTAACCAAATATACGATTGATTTCGTATTTACGAAATCCCGATCATCAAAAAAGAAAATTTTAACAATTGTGGGATCTGGGTATCAAGAACGACGGACCCATTTGATCATTTCTTTCCAACTTGGTTTTTTACCATAAAGTAAAATACCGGTGCGATAGATCTTGCCTGCGAGCCATGTCGTTAATATGAATCCGCCAACCAGCGACAGCATTGAAACAGCGATCTGCCAGAAAGGAGGAGAAGAGGCCAATCGTCCCATCATTACTATCGGAGATGTAAATGGAATGATGCTTGCCCAAACCATAACAGGGCTGTCTGGTTTGTCGATATTGGAAGACATAATAATAAACGCAAATATGATCGGCATTATGATTGGAAACATAAGTGACTGGGCTTCCTGTGGGTCCTCATTTA
Source organism: Chitinophagaceae bacterium (assembly GCA_035318985.1). Taxonomy (GTDB): domain Bacteria; phylum Bacteroidota; class Bacteroidia; order Chitinophagales; family Chitinophagaceae; genus VBAS01. The sequence continues at coordinate 43,136 of DATHDP010000086.1, read as the reverse complement.
CTACGCTACCAACAGCTGCGAACAATGAAGAATAAAAAAGATAACCACCGAGAAAATAGAAAAGAAAGCATCCAATAATTAATGGCCAGTTCAAATTAGTAAGATTGGCGATCCCTTTTGCAGCCGCACTGTATTGTCCTGGATTGGAAGTCATCATTCCCGGGTTACTCTGAATATTCTTAACCTGTTCAAGTACATCTGATGGAAGGAATGTAAACGCTGCGGTGCTTATCAAAAAAATAAGTATGATCCAAAGAAGCATTTGGGTAAGACCAACGGCGCCAATGCCAAGAATTTTACCCATCATTAATTGAAAGGGTTTTACGCTGCTTATAATTACTTCTGCAATACGTGTTGTTTTTTCTTCCATTACTCCACGCATCACCATGGCGCCAAAAATGAACATGGTTATATAAATAATAATACCACTGGCAAAACCTATCCCTGCATTAACTGATGAGTTTACATTTTTATTTTTTTCATCAGTATTATCAACTGTGTAATAGGACGAGGAAGCCTTGTTAATAGAATCAATTTGGCTGATAGTTATATTTTTTTCAAGCAGTTTACCGCTTACATAGGCATTGCTCAACCTGTCTCTTAGGCGATCCATTGTTTCATTCGAAGCGGCTTTTTGTGTTTTCAACAGGAAATGCTGTCCAGTGGAATCAACAGCATATAACAATCCATCAAAGCCCTTTTGGGAAAAGTTGCTTGTATCTGCTCCTGAATTAAAATCAAAGATCATCTTCGAAGTATCACCTTTCAGAAAGTTTTCCAGGCTTCCCTTTTTATCAATAACTGCGATTTTCTTTTTACCTTCTGGCCGTGCTGCAAAAAAAACAGCCCCGGTAATAAATAATACCATGACTAATGGCAACAAGATAGTTGAAAGCAAAAAAGTTTTATTTCTTACTCTTGTCACATATTCTCTTTTCATTACCAGCCATATCTTATTCATAAAATGATATTATTAGTTTGATGTTTATTCAACAGTTTCTTTTGGGAGAAATTGCCTTGTTAATGGAGTGCCCTCAACAAGTTTGATAAAAATATCGCTGAGTGAAGGAAGCATTTCGTTAAAAGAAATAATTTTTGCTCCCTGTTGAAGAAAATAATTTAATACATCAGCTGGTTTAAACCCTTCTTTGATCTTTACAATAAATTGGTGGTCTTTTGTGCCTACCATTTCATATGGTGGATTGCCATTCAGAGCCTGAGGAACCTCCTCAAAGCCAATACTGAAAAGATTTTCTTTGAATTGATGCTTTACTCCTTTCACAGTACCATCCAGAATTTTTTGGCCCTTGTTTACAAGAACAATATGATCGCAGATCTCTTCCACTTGTTCCATTCTGTGCGTGCTGAAGATTATTGTTGATCCTCGTTGTGCCAATTTATAGATCTCATCTTTTATCAAATTACTGTTTACAGGATCAAGACCGCTAAAAGGTTCATCAAGAATAATGAGCTTAGGCTCATGCAGCACAGTAGTGACAAACTGTAATTTCTGGCTCATTCCTTTTGAAAGATCCTCCACTTTTTTTGTCCACCAGCTTTGCATTTCAAATTTTATGAACCATTCTTTTATTTTGGCCATTGCCTCACTCTTTTTCAATCCTTTCAATTGAGCAAGGTATACAGCTTGTTCTCCGATCTTCATTTTTTTATAAAGGCCTCTTTCTTCCGGCATGTAACCAATATGAACGACATCATTTATCGGGTCAAATTTTCTGCCATCAAAAAGGATCTGTCCTTCGTCAGGATAAAATATACCTGTGATCATTCGAATCAAAGTGGTTTTGCCTGCGCCATTCGGGCCAAGTAAACCAAAAATGCTTCCTTTGTTTACACTAAAGCTTATATCATCAACTGCTTTTTGTGTTGCAAAATATTTTTTCAGGTTTTGAACTTCCAGTAAGGACATATTGTAAAATTTCAGTTGCCAAAATTAGGCAGGGGGAATCACGAATGGTAAAATAAATGACTGAGGGCAGGATATTTCTTAAAATTAGCTTGCTAACTGAGTTTCAACAATAGATAAAGCAACTCTTTCCCCATCTATTGCTGCACTTACAATTCCACCAGCATAACCGGCACCTTCGCCACAAGGATATAGATTTTGTATTTGAGGATGCTGAAGGGTTTCGGCATTACGGGGAATACGAACCGGAGATGAAGTTCTTGATTCAGTAGCTACAATCACGGCATCATTGGTGTAATACCCTCTCATTTTTTTACCAAATTCTTTAAAAGCAATTCGTAGCTTTTCATTAATAAACGGAGGTAGTACTTCTTTTAGCAATGTGGAATTAATTCCGGGTAAATAAGAACACTGAGGCAATGACGAACTCATTTTATTTTCACAAAAATCAATTAGTCGTTGAGCCGGGGCCACAAATTTTCCTCCACCTGCTGCAAATGCTTTTTGCTCTACTTCTTGTTGAAAATACATTGCAGAAAGAGCACCATGTTGTTTATAACCCAGGAGATCATGTTCCTCAACGGATACCACAATTCCACTGTTTGCAAAAGGATTATTTCTTTTAGAAGGAGACCAGCCATTTACAACGAGCTCATTTGGATTAGTGGCAGCAGGAGCAATGATGCCGCCGGGGCACATGCAAAAAGAGAAAACACCTTTTCCATCAACTTGGTGAACCAGGCTATAAGAAGAAGGAGGTAGAAATTCATCCCGAACCAGGCAATGATATTGAACTGAATCGATCAAAGCTTGAGGATGTTCCACCCGAACTCCTAACGCAAATGGTTTGACTTCAATTTTAATTTTCTTCTCATAAAGCATTAAAAAAATATCTCTTGCTGAATGACCAGTGGCAAGTATCACCGCATCTCCTTCTATTGTTGTACCGTCGGCAGTAATTACTGTTTTTATAATGCCATCTTCTGTTTTAACGTCTATTACTTTTTTCTCAAATAAAAACTCACCGCCACTATCAATGATCTGTTTCCTGATAGCTGTTATTATTTGCGGCAACTTATTTGTTCCGATATGCGGATGAGCTTCATATAGGATCTTTTCATCAGCACCAAACTGAACCAATAAGTTCAAAATGCGGGTTACATCACCGCGTTTAGTGCTACGGGTGTATAATTTACCATCACTATAAGTGCCGGCGCCACCTTCACCAAAACAATAATTGCTTTCCGGATTGATAATGCCTTCTTTATTTAAAACTGCAAGATCTCTTCTTCTCGATTTTACATCTTTGCCACGTTCCAGGATGATCGGTTTAATTCCTTTTTCTATTAGTTGCAATGCCGCAAATAGGCCGGCTGGTCCTGCACCAATAATTATAATTCTTTTCTTTGATTGACTAACATCTCCAAAATTGATCTTATTGAATGGTCTATGATGGTACGGCTCTTTAATAAACGCTTCAATAGAAAGATTGACGTACACCTGCCGGCTACGGGCATCAATTGATTTTCTCAGAATTGAATAACCTGTGATATCAGTCGATTTACAACCGGCTTCGACAGCAACAATTTTTTTCAGATAACTATCATCTGCCGCTTCAGAAGGTTTGACTTTTAGAGTAAGTTGCTTTTTCATGAATTACAGGCCGGTTATTTATACCGGAGCTGAATTGTTTTTGCAAATATTGAATTTTTATTGATAAAAAAACTGTCCCGCCTCAGGCAGGACAGTCACCAATAATTTTTTGAATCAGTTTTCTGTAAGTATCAACTCAACTCTTCTATTAAGAGTTCTACCTTCTGCCGCATCATTCGTTGTTACAGGTTTGTCTTCACCATATCCTACTGCATTCAAACGGCTGGCAGCAATTCCTTTACTTACAAGGTAATCCACTACAGCCTGAGCTCTGTTCTTGCTCAACGTTAAATTATAAGCATTTGAACCGGTATTATCTGTATGGCCTTCTATTGTAAGTTTAGCATTAGGATATTTATTCAGAATATCTGCAAGTTGATTCAAAGACTCATAAGAGATTTCCTGAAGCGTGGCTTTATTAGTATGGAAGTAAATGTTTTTAGCGATATATGTAAGTTTAGTTTTCACATCCTCAGGACATCCATAATTTGATGCTGGACCCTGTGTATCAGGACAACGATCTGTAGCATCAGGAACCCCGTCACCATCACGATCAGTAACTGGGCAACCATCATTCTTGGTTGAACCTGGCTCATCAGGACAACGGTCTTTATTATCTGTAACGCCATCTTTGTCGCGGTCAGGATATGGACAACCTTCCAACTCAGGATAACCTGGCATGTCAGGACATTTATCTTTGTCATCAAGTATGCCATCTTTATCAGTATCAGGTACCGGGCATCCCTCATATTTAGTAACACCCGCAACAGTCGGACATTTATCCCTGCTATCAAATATTCCATCACCATCTGTGTCTTTATCAACAGGAGGAGTAACTACAACAGGCTCTGGCCATGGTTTTGTTTTACGGAATCTAAGCCCTATTGTGAACTGGAACCCACGATTGATCATTGAAATACCAGGTGGAATATTATGTACTTCATAAAATCCGTACATATACCGGCCACTTAGCATAATATCTTTCCCTATCCAATATTCCAATCCGCCGGTAATATGAGCATCAAATTCTTCAGCAGATCCTGTTATATCAAACTCACCAAATTTGTTGCTTTCTTCCGCATAAAGGATCGCATCGAACTGTGGGCCTGCAAATGCTACGAACTTTTTTGAAAATTGATATTTTATTAAAATAGGAATTGAAAAATAATTGAAACGAAAGTTTTTCTTTTCTTTTAATTCAGTTGTTAGATCTCCCCCCATAGATGAATAAAGAAACTCCGGTTGAAGAGTGATATGGAATTTTCTTATTGGAATGTTCACAAATGCTCCAGCAACAAAACCAGTACGGAAATCGGATTTGATAAGATCGGATGAATTTCCACTTAAATTTAAATTAGATACATTAACGCCTGTTTTAATACCAAATGAAGTTTTTTGCTTGTCGGTTGATTGGCCTATTGCGGGTAATGAAATAATGAAAAATACTGTTGTTAGTAAGAGTAAAAATTTTCTCATAGCAGCGTAAATTGGGTAGCCCTAAAGTAGGTATAAATTCCAACCCAATCAAGAAAGTTTTTTTCATTTTGCATTGAATTAAAATTGTTTTTTATAAAAAATAATTTTTCAATTTATCCGTATTTAAAAATAAAAGTATCTAACTTGAGATGCTTCCTTGTTATGAGAAAATTTCCCTTTTATCCATTTCTGATCGCCATTTTTTTTGCGGTTTCCTGTAGCACTTCTTATAAAACAGAAAATGTTCAATACAGTAATTACAGGATACAACAATATGATGAAGGAAGTAAATCGCTTGCCTCCATCGTTAAGCCTTATTCAGACAGTGTAAATAAATTAATGAATATTGTGATTGGTTATAATGATGCACGACTTGAAAAGAAAAGAGAAGGCAACGCATTAGGATTTTTTATGGCAGATGCTTACCTGGAAATGGCGAAGCAAAAATTTGATCCAAAAGTTGATGCAGCATTTATGAACTCAGGAGGTATTCGTTTACCTGAAATACCAGCCGGTGCCATTACACAAGGAAAGATATTTGAGTTAATGCCGTTCGATAACCTGATGGTATTATTAAAAGTGAAAGGAAGTCTCCTAAAGCAATACCTGGATACACTTGCAGCGAATGAAGGTGTAGTAGAATCAGGCATTTCTATGCAAATTGTAAATAACACAGTACAACAAGTCTTGATCGGGGGCAAACCACTTGACTTAAATGGGGACTATACAATTGTACATTCAGATTATGTTGCTATGAACACTAGTATGCTTAAAAACATTCATAGAAATACTAATGGATACCTGCTTCGTGATGCACTTTTTGATTATGTGAAGTTGATCAATAGTCAAAATAAAAAAGTAACGGTGACAAACATAGAAAGGGTCAGCTATGTTAACTAGGAAAACATTTATATATAATAATATGATGGCTGCAGGAACCCTTTTTGCCGGCAGATCATTATTATCTGAATTAATTGCTGATGAAAAAGGCTATCAACTCACTGTTTTACATACAAATGATGTTCATAGCCGCATTGATCCTTTCCCAATGGATGGAAGCAGTAACCAGGGATTAGGTGGAGTAGCAGCAAGAGCTGAAATAATCGAAAAAATACGAAGAGAAGAAGAACATGTTTTGTTATTGGATGCAGGTGATATATTTCAAGGCACTCCTTATTTCAATTTTTATAAAGGGGAGCCGGAAATAAAAGCAATGAGTTCTATGGGCTACGAAGCGACCACAATTGGTAATCATGATTTTGATGGTGGCCTGGAAAATCTTGCAATGCAACTGACAAATCATGCAAAATTTCCAATGCTGGTTTCCAATTACGATTTTACAGGAACGCCGATGGAATATATGCATGAACCATATAAAATTCTTAAAAAGGGAAAAATAAAGATCGGCGTTTTTGGGTTGGGTATTGAAATGGCGGGTTTAATATCCGAAAACCTTTCAGTTGGTACAAAGTACCTTGATCCCGTAACGAAGGGAAATGAAATAGCGTATAAATTAAGAAACGAAAAAAATTGCGATCTGGTCATTTGTCTTTCACATCTTGGGTATCAATATTCTGATAACAAGGTAAGTGATAAACGATTGGCAAATGAAACTGAAAATATTGATCTCATAATTGGAGGGCATACACATACATTTTTAAATGCACCTGTTGTATTTAAAAACAAGAAAGGCAATGATGTGATAGTAAATCAGGTTGGTTGGGCAGGAATTAATCTTGGCAGATTGGACTTTAATTTCTCAAAATACCCGAAAAAAAAATTATCGCAATCAAGTTCAATTACTGTTACAAAAAAAACAGAGGAATAAAAATTTTTTATTAGAAAAGATTTTTAGATATTCGTCCTCCTATGAAATTTTTTTTCGTTCCTTTGAAACAAACCCGTTGAAAGAAAGAAGATTCTTAACTCGATATAAATTGCTTACTAACCGATGGAGAAGAATGCTGAAAAAGTTTGGACCAATTGTTTAAAGATCATCAAAGACATTGTTGAATGGCAGCATTTCAAAACATGGTTTGAGCCCATCAAACCAATATCAATAAAAAATAATATTCTTGTCATTCAGGTCCCCAGCCAATTTTTTTTCGAATATCTCGAAGAACATTATGTAAATTTATTGGCGAAGACATTAAAAAGAGAATTAGGTAAAGAAGCTCGTCTCGAATATCGCATAATGGTGGATAGTGGAAATAAGACCAAGCAACCTTTAATGATGGATATTCCTGGTCAGGGTTATAAAATGTATCCGAATAACGAAATGGATTTTCCTCTCATCATAAACAACCCTGTAAAGAACCCATTTGTAATTCCGGGGTTAAAAAAGATGCAGATTGATCCGCAACTCAATCCTGCTTACCTTTTTGATTCTTTTATTGAAGGCGATTGCAATCGTGTAGCACGCCGTGCCGGTAAAACAGTTGCTGAAAAACCCGGTGCCAATTCATTTAATCCACTTGTTTTATATGGAGGCGTGGGGTTGGGCAAAACACATCTTGGCCAGGCGATCGGGAATGAAGTGAAGAGAACACATCCCAATAAAGTGGTTCTTTATGTAAGCTCAGAAAAATTCATCAACCAGTTCATGGATCATAGTCGCAACAATGCGATCAATGATTTCATCCATTTTTACCAACTGATCGATGTATTAATAGTAGATGATGTGCAATTTTTTGCAAAGGCAGAAAAGAGCCAGGATGCGTTATTCGCAATTTTCAATCACCTGCATCAATCGGGTAAGCAGTTAGTGCTTACTAGTGATAAGCCACCAAAGGATCTGGAAGGAGTGCAGGAAAGATTATTAAGCCGCTTCCGCTGGGGTCTTAGTGCTGATCTGCAGGTTCCCGATTATGATACAAGAATTGAGATCCTGGAAAGAAAAATGAAGCACGACGGGTTGGAAATGCCGAAGGAAGTGGTGAAATATATTGCTTATAATATCAGTAATAATGTAAGGGAATTAGAAGGGGCATTGATATCATTGCTGGCACAATCTTCGCTGAACAGGAGAGAGATCGATCTTGATCTTGCTAAAAAAGTGCTTAGAAACTTCGTCAAATCATCCAGTAAAGAAATCACGATCGAAACCATTCAGAAAATGGTTTGCGATTACTTCGATGTGCCTTATGATAAGCTGTTGCAAAAAACGAGGAAAAGAGAAATAGTACAGGCGAGGCAGATCACGATGTACCTTGCCAAAGCATTTACTAAAAACTCATTAAAAACGATCGGAGAACATTTTGGGGGTCGCGACCATACAACTGTAATTCATTCCTGCCAAACGGTAAAGGACCTAATGGATACCGATGGTGTATTCCGCGAAAACGTACTGGAGCTTCAGCAAAAAGTGCAATTAGCGGCAATGTGATCGACTTTGGATTTAAAAATGATTTAAAAGAGTCCTCAACTGAAAAGTTGGGGATTTTTTATTCTATAAAAACAAGAATAAAGCCTTTCGGAAAGGAATTAATCTTTATTTTTGCCACCCCTTTAAAAAGGGGAATCGGGAAGTAGCGCAGGCCGGTAGCGCACCTGGTTTGGGACCAGGGGGTCGCAGGTTCGAATCCTGTCTTCCCGACCTAAAAGGATCGCCTCGATTTTAATCGGGGCGTTCTTAACTAAGAGTATCAATTCAGTCATTTTCTCAAGGTGAGGTGGATGAGTGGCTGAAATCAACGGTTTGCTAAACCGTCGTACGTCCTTAAAGATGTACCGAGGGTTCGAATCCCTCCCTCACCGCATAGAGCCACAATGATCTTGTGGCTTTTATATTTTACAAATGAAATAAATCATTCTATATTATGAATCGAATTTTTCTCACGACAGTGACGGCGGAGTCATCTTCTTTCTAGATTCTATTTCGAAAAGACAAATAAAGTATAAGAAGAATATTTGTCCTCTTTGCACCATCATTGGCATATCGGTAAAACAAAACAGACAAAAACAAAAGAGAAGTCCGAGGTAAAGAATGTTTTTATAACGTACGGCTTTTGAAAATTGATTTATGAAAAAAAGAAGTAAACATATAACAGGAATGATTCCCGCAGCAATCCAGAAATCGAGAAATTGGTTATGAGGGTTAAAAACATCGTCAGGTTTTGTATTTAGACCAAATTCAACATAACGTTTATCACCGAGTGTTGTGTCTCGTTCAATCAATTTATATTTTTTATCTCCGATACCTACGCCTGTAAAGGGATTTGCTTTTATGATACGAATTGCTTCAGCACCATAGCTAACTCTGACAGTAACGTTATTTACTTTCCAATTTTCCTTGTTCTTGTTATCGGTAATTTTTTTTAAATAAAATAAGGCAAAAAGTGCAGCAAGTAGGATTAATCCCGCGAGGATCAGGGTATTGTTTTTCTTTATAATTAATTTGATAGTTATGGCTACTGCTGATGCTGATATAACCACAAAGTATGAGTTTAAGATTTTTTGATTTATTGAAGCCGAGTCGAATTGATAAACAATGTTTCCGATATCCGGACCGATATATTTCACTATTAGTAAATAATCGGTAATTGCCGTGCCAATAATAATAACGCCAAAGAACAAAAGGTAGTGACTCAGTTTTTTAAAAGAGTATCTGGAAAAAATGCTGCCAGCCAAAAAGCTGTAAAGACCAAAATTTATGGAAGCAGATGTCAGTAATACTAAATAGACAAGAAAATATAAGACCAATAGTCTCTGTAGTATTTTCTTTATCAGTGTTTGTCTTTCAAACCCAAATATTATAATAAGGACTGCTACAGCGAGATATAGTGAAAAGAAAACTGAATGGATACTTGGGGTTAGTTGATGATAAGTTAGATTATATACCAGATATGGTGACCGATAACCTACAGGGCCTGTTTGAAGCTTATATGAACCATCCCATAACCCTATTCGTATTGTTGTTTGAATAAAATATATCACCGATATAATAAAACAGGAGAAAACAAATGCTTTTTTAAGTGTATGAATTTGGCGAGATGATAAATTTGTTATTAATGTAGAACAGAGGGGTATTGACAGCAAAGGCAAGGCTACTAAGATACCTTTCATCGCAGCTTTTTTGTCATCAGAATATAAAACACTAACAAGCAGGCTCAAGAAAATTATAAGCAATAAAATATTACTAATGTTGGAAAAATATAATCTGATATTATTTTTTAAATTCCTTATACCTGCGAGGAAAACGATCGAAAAAAGAATGGTCAAAATGCTATTATAAGCTATGGGGAGTGGAAAGGAAATAACAAATAAAATAAGGCAAGGAAAAAGTACATAATCACTATAAATCGATCTTGTATTATTCGCCATTGAGGCCAATTAATAATGGTTTAAGGATGAATTCAACTTGACCTGTTTTTATTTTCTTCTTTCAATTAGTTTTTGACGGACAGCTATGACCAAAGAAGTAAGATATCCAATTACAAGACCAATGATAGCTCCAACAAATAATAGTAACGGTCCATTCCTGCTTTCCGGGTAGCTGAATTTATTAAACTTTTGAAGTACCTGTGTTGCGTTTGCAAATTTTAATTGTTCCTGGTATGCTAATAGCTTTTCGTTTAAAGTGATTATTCCGCTATTAATACTCGTTATATCTACAAAAAGAGAAGAAGAACTCTTGTTCTTGTTGTTCAAGATGTTTTCTACGGTCAGTTTTGTTGAGTCAAGTTTTGCTATTTCTCCTTTTACTTTTTCGATCAATTCGACCAAGTTGGCTCTTTTAGTGATCAATCTTTCTTTGACATATTCAGTATTTTCAAGACCATACACTATTCCTTGTTGAAGATTATCTAATATGGATGTATCCTTTACAGTAACCTGTACAATAAATCCATGCGGATTATCTTGTACGTATAATTTTTGGATCTCTTCCGTGGATATCTTTTTGACCTTTTTTATCAAACCGGGATTGCTATTCCAAATGCCGGCTAATGTATTGTATTCTTTTTTTCTTAAAAGAACTTTCCAGTTTTCAATGATTTGAATATTTTCAAGATTAGTTAAGATATAAGAATGCAATACAAGTTCGGATGTGTACGTTTTGGGAGTCGATAAAAAAATCACAAAAGCAGAGATAATACCAAAAGTCGGAAAAATGATCAGAATAAAAAAAAAGCGATTAATAAATGCGACAATTCTTTCTACTACAACAATAAAATCAAGTTCGTCTGGACTACTTTCAGAATTAATTTGGGCATCTTTCATTTTTCACCAAAAAATTTAAGGTTGTAGAATTAATTTATCGCTATCGGAGTTTAAAACAGCTTAAAGGATTTTAACATCGTTCGCAATATACACAAAAAGTAGTTCAGCCGCCTTTTAAGGCGATGTTGCTATAAGAGCTAAATGCTATTGCAAACATCCGTTTAGGTTTAACTATTATCTTTGCGCATCTATTGATATGAGTAAGAATTACAAGGCCAAAATATTTTCGAATTTTTTTGCATTAAGTGTTGTTCAAGGTGCCAATTTTTTGATTCCTCTTGTTATAATGCCTTATGTTATTAGTCGGATCGGGATTGATTCGTTCGGAATTATATCTGTTGCCCAGGTTACTATGATCTATCTTTCTACAATTGCTGATTATGGATTTAATTTAACTGCCACTAGAGAAGTTGCCTTGTACAGAAATGAGCAAAACACTGAAAAAATATCACGAATCTTTTTTACTGTATTGAGCACAAAAATCATTATTACTGCCTTCTTATTTTTAGTGTTATTAGTTTTGGTAGGTATAATCCCTTTTTTTAAAACTAACTTCTTGTTGTATATAGCAGGGTTTGCTTACGTTATCGGCCAATCATTGCTTGTAAGCTGGTTTTTCCAGGGTATTGAAAAGATGAAATTTGTAACATATAGTGTTCTGCTTGCTCGTATTGTTTTCGCTGTGTCAGTTTTTCTATTTATTAAAGGCCCGCGGGATTCTTTTCTTTTTCTTTTTTTTTTCGGATTAGGAAGTATACTTGCTGGATTTTACAGTATTTACAAAGCAGTAAAAGTTTTTAAGCTAAGCCTTTTATATCCCCGTTGGTCTGATATATTGTCTCAACTAAAAGATGGATGGCAGATCATGATTTCAAATCTTTCTGCCAATGTCTATTTATTTGCCAATGTTTTTATTCTTAGAATTTTTGCGGGTGATTTGATCGTCGGCTACTATAGCATAGCTGAAAAAATATTTCTTGCCATTCGACAAATGCTCAGCGTATTTTCACAGGCAATATATCCTCATATCTGTCAGCTTACAGAAAAAAGTAAGAATCAGACAGTCGTTTTTTTCAAAATTTTTTATCTGCCTTTTCTTTTATTAGTCATGGTAGGATGTAGTGTTGTTTTTATTTTTTCTTCACCAATTACACAACTATTTGCTGGCAAAGAGTCAGATCTTTCAGGATTTCTGCTTCGCATTTTAAGCATTGTTCCGATTATTGTTTGTTTGAACATTCCTGCCAATTTGTTACTCTTATCACTTAATCAGAAAAAAAGTTATTTCCGTGTTTCAATTTTGGGTACAGTCATCAACCTTTTGGCAAATATTGTTTTAGCAAAAGTGTGGGGAGCCACAGGTACTGTAATTGCAATTATTATTACAGAAGTATTCATTACGATTGGTCTCAATATAGAGTTGTATCGAAACAATCTGACGGATTACATCAAGCTAAGAGCAACATAATTGTTAAATCTATCTCTGAAAAGACATTTTATTAATTATCAGAAAAGATTAGGCTATGCCCAAAGTGTACATTTTAATCGTGAACTATAAGAATTGGGAGGATGTTCAGGAGTGCCTGGGTTCTTTGTTTCAACAGCTGTATAAAAATTTTGTGGTAATTGTTGTGGACAATGATTCACAAAACAATTCATTGGAGCATTTGATGAATTGGGCCAATGGGAACATTATTTTAAATAAAAGATTAGAAATACCCATAAAGTATGAGTTTTATTATGACAGGGATATAAACGGTAATACTGATTTCTCTACACCTTTAATCTTTATCCAAAATGAAGCAAATACAGGATTTGCAAATGGGAATAATATAGTCTTACACAGACTTTTAAAAGAGGATGCCTATATATGGTTGCTGAACCCCGATATGGTCGTATGTCATGAAACTTTAACCGAGCTTGTCAAATTTTCGAATAATCACTCTTTTAATTCAATTACCGGATGTGTTATTAAATCTTACACTAATCCGGATACCGTCTTATTATATGGGGGGGCTAAGATAAATTTTAATACTGCTACTGTTTCAATGATCAAAGAGGAGAAGAAAATTTGTAGTATCGATTATGTCTGTGGAGGATCTTTATTCTCCCACACAAAACATTTTAAGGACATTGGGCTGCTTCCCGAAGACTATTTTTTATTTTGGGAGGAAACAGATTGGTGCTACATGGCAAAACAAAAAGGGTATAAAATGCAAGTTTGCCTGACTGCAGTATGTTATGATAAAATCAGTACTACAATTGGTAAAGGGTTTATTGCCGATTATTATTATACACGCAATGGGTTATTGTTTTTGCAGAAATACAAAAAAGAGAAAATCCGAATAGCATTGGTTTTTGTTACTTTGCGTTTATTGAAGAGAATTCTTACTGGAAAGTGGCATAATGCTAATGGCCTTTTTATGGGGACACTTTCTTTTTTTAAAATAAGGGATAGATATGAAAGTGAATAAATATTTTCCATTTGCTTTTATTTATTTCTTTATTAATACATTGGGCCTACCTCTTGGATTAACATATACTGCTATTTTGAGCCCTTTTTTTTATTGGTGGGTTACTATAAAAAGAAAACAGGAAATTCTTTTGCCCTTTCTGGGGGTAATTTTACTATTCGCAGTAATCCATTTTAGCAACGGAGTTGACCAAACAAGTTATATAATTTCATTATTTAATATTCTTGTTGTATATATATTTTGTCAGGCAGCATATACTTTTTTTAAAACGTGTAAAAGTATTGAGCATATTTATTGGCGTCTGTTCGTTATAAACTTTATTCTTTGCATACTAGCCGTGCCTTTATATTTTACTGGATACAAAAATATTTTATGGATAGAACAGTATTTGACAGAAGGAGTTAATAATTTTCTCAGGTTAAAACTGTTTACTTATGAAGCTTCGTATTACGCAACATTATTCACGCCTCTATTCTTTTTCTTTTTTTTGCAAGTGATACTGAAGCAAAATAAGCATAGCGTTTGGAAGTTACTTCCAATGTTGTTCCTTCCTTATCTTCTTAGTTTTTCCTTGGGAGTTATTAGTTCAGTGCTTGTCGCAATTTCAGTTATGTACTTGTTCTATTTTAAAAAACTTACTAGGAAAAAAAGAGTGATCAATATAATTTTCTTAAGTACATCGGCGTTCATTTTCCTGGCGGTTATATTACTAGTTTTTTTTCCTGACAATACACTTTTTTTACGGATCGCAAACATTTTCACCGGAGACGATTCATCGGGCAGGGGTAGAACATTTGAAGCATTTATCCTTGCAGATAAAATGCTTTCTGAAAAAAGCCATGTTTGGGGTATTGGACTTGGGCAAATTAAAATACTTGGCTCCGAAATCATTAGAGATTTTTATGTATATCCGTTGGATTATAATGTCTTCACTATTCCCAATGCCGTCGCAGAAACATGGGCTATCTTTGGATGGGTTGGTCTTGTATTGCGAATATTTATTGAAATAGTACTTTTTTTCTATACCAGGACCTGGACTAATTACTACAGGTTATTACTTTTTTCATTTATTTTTTTATACCAGTTTACAGGAAGTTTTATAACCAACATTGCAGAGTATGTGATTTGGATACTTGCTTTCACAAACGCATTTCCACAATTTGATGTAAGGCAACTTCCAAAAACAACTAAAAAACATTCAACAAACTAAAATGACTTACTGTAAGATATGTAATAATGAAAATATTGGCGAGTTCTATGAAGTAAAAGAAATGATGTTTGGCTTAAATGAATCATTTACTTATTTTATATGCAACAATTGTAATTGTCTGCAAATATTGTCATTGCCTCCAAACATGGACAGGTATTATAACGGGGATTATTATAGTCATAAATCCAACAACTCACTCAAGAAAAGAATTGTTACCCAAATAGCTGTATGGAGAGATCGTGGCGAATTATTTGATGAAAGCGCCATAGGAAAATTAATATCCAAGTTTATACCATCGAGAGACGAAATTAAATTTATCACCTACTTGAAAGGCATTAATAAGAAATCAAAGATACTTGATATAGGATCGGGGATCGGATTTCATTTAAAACGATTGGCTGCGCTTGGTTTTACTAATCTTCGTGGTATTGATCCTTTTTTGAAACAGGACTCGATACAATTCAACAAGGTTAATATTTTTAGATTATACCTGGATGAATACGAAGAAAACGATTTTGATCTTATAACCCTGCATCATACTTTTGAGCATCTTTCAAATCCTAAAGAGACACTTGAACTTATATACCAGAAACTGAATCCTGGTGGTTATTGTTGTCTTAGAATTCCTACTTTTCCAAATGAAGCATGGGAAATTTATAAAGAAAATTGGTTCCAAATAGATGCACCAAGACATTTTTTTATACATTCTCCCGATTCAATTGCATATTTATGCAGGCAAACTGGTTTTTCAATTGAGGGAATTATTTATGATTCTGTTGCTGATCAATTTTATATAAGTGAAATGTATCAAAAAGGGATACCACTGACTAAACAGAAAACAATGAGTAAATCAGATAAAGAACACTATTCCCATAAAGCAACGGTTGCTAATAAATTGGGGAAAGGTGATCAGGCAATTTTTATATTAAAAAAATAAAAGCCTGATAATGACTTTCAAACATTTTTACTGGAACGAAATTTTGAAATTTAAAATTCAATGATGAAAAGCTGGTTAGGAAAGATGCTGACTCCCTTCTATCCGATAATAGATATTTTATTTTTTCCATTCACTTTAATGGCTTCCGTCTTGCTTTTTTGCATCAGGAAAATAGGTGTCAGTAAAATGAAGGTTAGCAAATGGATATTTAAAAAAGTGGGAGTTTTTCCAATAGTTAATCATTATTATGAGCCACTTTTTGTCGAAACTCATATAAAAAATCCCTTAAATAAAGACAGAAACTTGCCCGGAATTAGATGGAACGATAATGGACAATTAGCACTATTACATCAGTTTAATTATCAGGAGGAATTAGTGACTATTCCTTATCATAAAACTGATGACCCCTTACAATTTTATTATGGCAATCCATCTCTGGGCCCTGGAGATGCAGAATATCTTTATTGTATGATACGGCATTTTAAACCCGGAAGAATAATTGAAATCGGAAGCGGCTATTCGACACTTATTGCAAAAGAAGGTATAGAAAACAATAAAAGAGAAAATTCATTATATAATTGCGAACAAATTTGTATAGAACCTTATGAAATGCCCTGGTTAGAAAAAACAGGCGTCCAGGTTATAAGAAAGCTAGTCGAGAATGTTGATGTTTCCTTTTTTTCATTGTTGCAAAACAATGATATCCTTTTTATAGATTCATCTCATATGATAAGACCTCAGGGTGATGTGCTGTATGAATTTCTGGAGATATTACCTTCGTTGAATTCTGGAGTTATTATTCATGTACATGATATTTTTTCTCCCAAAGACTACACAAAAAAACATATTGTTGATGATGTCTTGTTTTGGAATGAACAATATTTACTGGAGGCATTTTTAAGTTGTAATGATGAATTTGTCATAATAGGAGCTTTAAATTATTTAAAAACTCATTTTTCTGATAACCTAAATACTAAATTGCCAGTTCTAAGAAATCATTCGGATCATTTACCTGGGTCGTTCTGGATAAAAAAAAGATAAGAGGATAGCGTATAAGAGACTGTCCGTGATAAAAGATCTGACTTTGGCCGATGTAGTATCAGGCAGTTGCTATTCGATTAAAGAGCTTACAAACTATAAGGCGGAGGGATTTTGTACTAATTAGATAATTAAGAACTTAAAATTTGAAATTGTAGTTATGAATTTTGATAGAATATATGAATTCCGTTTTCGTGGTATCGACCAATCAAAAAAAAGAATTACCTGGGAAGAAATAGCCGGATTCATGTACAAGAAACTTGGAAAACCAAAAGTTATTCTCGATCCCGCCGCGGGAAAGTGTGAACTGATCAATGCTATTCAAAGCGAAGAAAAATGGGCCGTTGACCTGAATGATTATTTTATTAAAAAATATGTTGCCCCGAGTGTAAAGATCGTAGTGGGCGATATATTTAGAGTTCAGCTGCCACAGAATTATTTTGATGGTGTATTCGTTTCAAATTTTCTCGAACATTTAAATTCGCAGGAAGAAGTGGCTGCGTTTTTAGAAAAGATGTATCGCAGTATCAGGCCAGGGGGAAGAATAGCCATTATGGGCCCAAACTTTAAATATGCTTACCGTTCTTATTTTGATTTTGCAGATCACACTGTAGTACTTTCAGAATTAGGTGTAGCCGAACATATATACGGCGCGGGTTTCGAATTGGAAAATGTTCACCCAAAATTTTTGCCTCTGTCTTTCAGAGGTGGCATGCCTGTAAGCCGGTTTCTTGTGAAGAGCTATCTGTCCATGCCTTTTGCATGGAAAATATTTGGAAAGCAATTCCTGGTAATTGCAAGAAAGCCCTAACGGCCAGTACTGTTTTTTTTAAAGTCACCTCTGGAAAAAAATCTTTCGATTAAACAGTAAAGTAAAATAAAAAAATACCGACTACCCATTTCCCTGATCTTTAGTTTAGAGGCACCTGTTTTACGATTTGTCCACGAATTTGGAACTACTGTATATGTATAACCACGAACAATTGCTTTAAGTGGAAGCTCCAGTGTAAGATTAAAATGAGGAGATAAAAAAGGTTTTAAACCGGTTATTGTTTCTTTTTTATACATCTTAAATGCATTGGTTGTATCGTTATAGCGTAAACCAAAACATATTTGCACAATACTATTAGCAATGCGATTGATGATCAATTTTATAAAAGGGTAGTCATAAGTTTTACCACCTTTCATAAATCGGCTGCCAAAAACGCAGTCATAACCTTCTTGCATTTTAGAATAAAATTTCACGAGGTCATCAGGTGAATCTGACATATCACCCATCATTATAGCAACACAATCACCAGAAAAATTTTCAAGTCCAAGTCGAACTGCATAGCCAAAGCCATTTGCTCCGAAGTTAGAGATATAACGAAGGCTGCTCACTTCCAACATCAGGTTTTTTAGGATGTCTTCAGTATGATCCTTCGAATTATCATTAATAACAAGTATCTCATGTGAAACATTATTCTTTACAAGGGTTGAATGAATTTCAAGGACGCTGGATTTAATAGAGCCTTCTTCATTATATGCAGGAATAATTACGCTCAATTTCATGTATTCTGAAAATATTTGTATGATTAATGAACTGTTCTTGAAACAAGTGCTTCGTGTATTTCAACCAAGATGTCTTCGATGCCATATTCCCAGTTCCAGGAAGGATAATGGGATTTGAATTTAGAGACATCACTGATCCACCATATATGATCGCCGATGCGATTGTCTTCAGTATAAGAATAATTCATTTTGTTTCCGGAAATTTTTTCACAAATGGAAATGGCCTCAAGCATTGAACAATTGGAGAACCTTCCACCTCCTGCATTATACACTTCACCCTTATGTGGTGAATTATAAAAATGCCAGAACATATTTACAAGATCGTGGCTATGGATATTGTCGCGAACTTGTTTTCCTTTATAACCAAATATTGTATAATGGTCACCTGTGACAGCACATTTCATCAGGTAAGAAAGGAAACCATGCAACTTAGCCCCGGAGTGATTTGGTCCTGTTAAGCAACCTCCTCTGAATATTCCCGTATCCATACCGAAATATTTTCCATATTCCTGTACAAGTATATCTGCAGCAACCTTAGAAGCACCGAATAAAGAATGTTTTGATTGATCAATGGACATACTCTCGTCAACGCCTTTTTTATAGTAAGGATGACTTTCATCTATTTCCCATCGGCTTTCAAGTTCTTTTAACGGTAAGTAGTTAGGCGTATCACCATAAACTTTATTGGTAGACGTAAAAATAAAAACAGCTGCAGGAGAGTAAAGCCTGCACATCTCTAAAAGATTTAATGTACCATTTGCATTTACACTAAAATCAGTGAATGGTTCTTTTGCTGCCCAATCGTGACTCGGTTGTGCAGCTGTATGCAACACAAGTTTTATATCGGAATTATATTCTTTAAACAGATGCTCCATCGGCTGATTGTCACGGATATCAAGATCGTAGTGTTTATAATTAGAAACGCTATCTTGAAGACGCTTCATGTTCCATTCAATCGATCCCTCTTTACCAAAAAAATATTTTCTCAGGTTATTATCTATTCCTACTATGAGATCAAATTTGTTTGAAAAGAAATTTACAGCCTCACTGCCTATAAGTCCTGCAGCTCCTGTAATAATTGCAATCTTCATTTTATAAAAATTTATCCTATTAATATTGGCTTTAATAAGGCTTCATTATTTTTTATCCAGTGATAAATATCTGTTACTATACTTTCGATACTGCTAGTCGGTTGCCAGCCGGTAGCAGAACTAACCAATGAATTGTCAGAAATATAGATCCGGATATCTGCTTGTCTGCCCTCTTCAATTTCGGCAATGTTGACCTTATTACCAGTTATCTTTTGACAGATTGCAGTAAGTTCTTTTAAGGAAATACTGATTTTCTCACCGCCTCCCACGTTAAAAAGACTCCCATTCAATTTGTCCATATTATGAATCTGAAAATCGATCAATTCACCGAGATCATCAATATGCAAAATATCCCTGACTTGTTTACCTTTTCCGCCATAGCCAAAATAGCTAAGATCAAGTTTCCAGAAATGTCGTGCAACCCAAAGAACTATTACGCCCTGGTCAACTTTTCCCATTTGCCATGGACCAGTAAGTACTCCGCAACGATTTATGACTGTCCGAATATTATAAAATTTATTAAACTCTTGTATTAAAAATTCAGAGGATAATTTAGTGGCGCCATAAAACGAACGAAATCCTTCCATTGGAAAATCTTCTGCTATCCCTTTTTGTGATAGCCCTTTTATTTCCTGTTTTTTTGAAAATTCAAATCTCGAATCTGTGGCAATAAATGAAGCTCTATTTATTGTTTCAATAGGATAAACTCTACTTGTGGAAATAAAAAGAAAATCAGCTTTCAATTTGGCAGCAAGATAAAGACAGTTAATAGTTCCAATTAAATTTGTGTTAATCAAATAATCTGGAGAACCATTTATTCCAGCCAAAACCGATGGTTCTGCTGAGGCTTCAATGATTGTAGTTATTTCTGTTTCGAATGGATAAAGATCCTCTCTGTTCCTTATATCACCATGAATAAATTTGATTCCATTGGCCAAAAGGCGAGGGATATTTAGTTCTGATCCCCTGCGTTTTAGATTATCCAGACAATAAATTGAATAGCCAGGATATTTTTTTTTGATCTTGATTGCTAATGATGAACCAACAAATCCAGCACCTCCGGTAATAAGTATTTTTTTTTGCATGTATTATTCAGATTGATGCTGTTTAGATAAGTGTTATCTATTTTTAAAATTCTTCGAAGTTCTACAATTATTTTTACATTTGCTCCCTTAAATCAGGCAAAAAAATTAATTCTTAAATGACAGAGCAAAGTAAGTCGAAACTTTACCTTCAATATTTATTTATTCTCTTCCTCACCTTTTTAATTTTTCCGAGTTCATTTTATCAAATACCAAAGACAGGGCTTGATCCATCCTGGAATATTTCGCTTCACCTGGCTAATAAGTATGATCTCGTTTTCGGAAAGGATTTTGTTTTTACATATGGCCCTTTTGGTGTTCTTTATAGCAGGCTACCTATTTCTGTTAACAAATATTTCTACCTGCTTTTTGATCTTTACTTTTTATGCACTTTTATTTTTGTCGCCAGGAAAATATTTAAGGCTTATTTTAATTTCATTATAGTCTTGTTTGCCTTTCTAATCGTTATCGTTGCTATGTATGATGCAGCAGAACAATGGTTCTTTTTCTTCCTGCTTTTTTTTCTCTTTTCTTTTTTAAAAGAACCAGCTGGGAAAATTGGATACCTGGTGCAAGCCGCTTTAATTTCAATATTTTGCTTTTACTATAAACTTGGCCTTGGTATAAGTAGCTTGACGATTTTTACAATGGCAATCACCTATGCGGTTATAAGAAAGAAATTGCCTGTTAGGAATTATATTATCATCGTAGTTTCATATCTACTTATCCTCTGGCTATGTGCTGTGGCTTTCAATGTAGATATGAAAGGGTATTTAAAAGGAGCAATCCACATCATTGATGGATTCAATGATTCTATGTTTATTCCGTTGGCTGCTGGATTATACAAATTTGCCTTCGCATCAATTGCCATTCTTGCGATCATTGCTTTTTGGATATTATATCGACTTATTACTTTCGTACGGAAGAAAGAAGTTCTAAGAAATATTGATGAAATTTTTCTTTACCTACTTTTTACTATGGCTGTCTATGTGCTTTTTAAGAGTTCATTTGTAAGATTTGATGGCCATATTTTTCTCTTTTTTAAAAGCATGAGTATTGTAATTATACTCATATATTTATTTACTCAGGGAAAAATTGAAAAAAGGATAGCGTCATTTGCCTGCTGGGCTGTTGTTCTTATTTCACTTTGGGTGGTAAATAGTGCGCCGGGAAGTTATAAGCCTGTAAATAGAATATTTAACCTGTCATTTATCGACTTTAAGATAGGTGAGATAAAAAATTATTTTACCGGACTTAAAAATTATGATGCTGAGGTTACCAAGTCAGATAAATTGCTTTCACAGGATAATGAGTTTAGAAAAATAATCGGCAACCATTCTGTTGATATTATTCCTGCAGAAGTTTCTAAAATATATTTTAATGGATTTCATTATAATCCCCGACCGGTTATACAATCTTATACTGCATATGATGGATACCTTGACAACCTGAACTATGAAAAATATATGTCAGCAAATGCGCCTGATTATGTTCTTTTTTCAATGAGCTCGATTGACGATCGTTTTGCCTTTTTTGATGAAACTAAGACAAAACTGGCCCTCATTAACAATTACAAGGTTGTTGGAGAGGTGGATGAGGAATTAATTCTTAAGAAAAGAGATACCTCAAGAAGTTTAATAAAACTTAAGGAAGAAGAAAATCTTATTATAAAACTTGGAGAAGACATACTAGTAAAACGGAGCTCAGATATCCAGGTATCAAGTTTATTTATTGAATATAACTTAACTGGCAAATTACGCAGATTGGTCTATCAGCCTCCGGTAATGAAAATTTTTTTCACCCTTGAGAATGATGAAATCAAATCATTCAGGGTTAGCAAAACTATTCTTGAAGGAGGTGTTATTTTAAACAAATTCGTTGATAACAAAGAGGAGTTTCAATTACTGATGCAGTCGGACGGTAAGTTAAGCACCAGCGTGAAAAAGATCAGGCTTGAATCATATCCGGCGAATACCGGATTTATTAGAACCGTGAGGATGAAAAACAGCTATTATCGCTTTGCAAATAAACCAACATCAGAGCAGATCACAGACAGTATTGGTATTACAGGTATAATGAACAAATTTAGACCCCTCCGAATTGGAGATACAACTGTTTTGCAACCAGAGGAGCTCCATTACAATATAGAAGATTTTTCTTCACATGGGCAAACCATCAGGGTGTCAGGTTGGGCATTTTCTGAGAAAAACGATAATAAAAATTTTTTAGTGAAGGCAATATTACAATCAGGTAACACTGTTTATGAATTACCTTCAGAAAGAAAACATCGTCCCGATCTGCCTGCCTTTTTTGCAAGAGATGATATTGAATACAGTGGAATTAGTTCTCTGGTAAGTAGAGCTCAATTACCTCCGGGTGAATATAAACTTGGAATTGGCCTTTTTAGTACTGATAATAAATTGGCGAAAATAAACTATACAGATCGGCATATAAATATTGATGCGCCTAATAGTATTCAAAAAATTAACAGGATTGAACCGCGATCTTTTACCGACCAGGTATCTTATAACATTGAGCTTGTCGCAGAAGAGCAGGATAGGTTTTTAATTCAAGGCTGGTCATTTCTAAAAAATGGGACTACTAAAAAGGATACAACAAACCTGATCTTGCAGAATGAACGTGAAACTTTCAGAGTAGGTGTAGCCAGCACAAAAAGAGTTGACATAGCAGCAGTATTTAAAAACCCTTTACTTGAAAACAGTGGGTTTTCCGTTTATATACCAAAAGATAAATTTCCTGAAGGGGAATATATGATTGGCATAGAAAAAATTCATGGGAATGATAAAAGGCATAATTACGTTCTTACGAATAAAATTGTAAGAATAGGTGACGGTTCATTTAACACTTCACCAATTGGAAAATTACCAGCCGTGCAGAAATTCAATGCTGTAATTGATCATCTGGATGAAGGGAGTGATTTTTTTACGGTGGCTGGTTGGGCTGTCGAAAATATAAGTAATGTACAAAACAGTAAGATTGAGATCATACTTAAAGGAAGCACTTCATCTTATGTAGCGGCAACCGAAATAAGATCAAGGCCTGATGTAACTGCTTATCTTAAAAGCACTATTAATATTGATAGGTGTGGGTTTTCTGCAAAAATTTCAAAGAAAGACCTTGAGCCAGGTAGGTATGAAATTGGTATATGCATAAAGCAGAAAGAGGGTGATGGAGTTGTAAAATTTCAGGGGCGATTTATCAGTAAAAAGTAAGAGTTATTAAGCAATTTATTTTGTATTTTGTTTAGTAGCATTAAGAATACTTTGCATCATTGCATGAGCACTTAATTCCCATGTATATTTAGAAACCCGAAGAAAACCTTTTTGTTTTTTTTGAGAATATAATTCAGCATCGTTCAACAAACTATTTATTGCCAGGGCAATGCTTTCAGCTTGTGCAGGATTTACATACACAGCAGCATCACCACATACTTCCGGAAATGAAGTTGATTGCGATACAATAACAGGAACCCCAGATGCCATGGCTTCCAGTGGTGGTAGTCCAAAACCTTCTGCAAAAGAAGGATAGCAAAATATTTTCGACATAGCATAGGTTGCAGTTAATTCTTCGTCTGTCATTCGCCCTGTTATTAAAATTTTATTCTTAAGTTCAGGCAATGAAAGTATTTTTTTAAGATCTGGGGTTTTCCAATCAGGCTCTCCTACAATTACCAGTGGAATAGTTTTATTTTCAAGTAAAGGCAATGCCTTTAGTAATGTTTCTATATTCTTTCTTACGTTTAGTCTTCCAACAAATAACAAAAACTCATCTGGTAGTTTGAATTTCCCTTTTATTGTTTTCAGAGCCTCTGTATTATATTTTTCTACCGACTTAAATTTCGGTGAAACTGCCAATGGCACAATATCAATTTTTGAACGACTATTTGTATAGTTATAATTCAATAATTTATTGGCAACAAATTCAGTGGTTGCAGTAAGTCGGGCAGCGCTTCTTGTTAAAAAAGACAACGGTTTAAAATAGAGCCTTTCTTTCCATGTAAAGAATTGAGGATAATCTCTGAAAAGAACATCATGTATAAATGCTATTCCTGGTATGTTGCCTTGCCAAGAGGGAAATGTTTGAAATACCATTACATCTACCTTCATTTTTTTTGCACAGGATGGTACGACAAAAATATTGGAAAGCATATTCATTCCAGCCCATATATAATAAGTATGAATGTTTTTTCCTTTAAAAGGGATCTCTAAATGTCTGTCATTCTTATTGAGAAAAAGTATCCATTCATTATCAGGGTAAAGCCTTATTAGTTCAGGAAGCAGATTTTGCAAAACGACGGTTGTACTAATCGGGCCTGAAAAAAATGATTTCGCATCGATACCTATTCTCATCCGTTTTATTAATTAATCTTAGCCTTTCAAAAATAATTATTGAATTTCAATTACCTTATCTGTTATCATAAAAACTTCTTTATTGGATTGGTCTTTAATAATGATCCCAACCTGGTACTTACCTTTATTGAAAGATTTTTTTAAAATTTTAACTGAAAAACCTGAATTGTCGAGCTGATATTTATTTTTAAAATACGCAGTAACATCTGGTCTTTTTACTGGCTCAGTTAGAACTTTGTAAATATCCTTTTCGCTTTTAAAAACACAACTTATGGTTTGCCCTTCTGCAGATCGATTTTCAATTGTTGCCCATCCACCCAACCTTAGATCGTTGCTATTATTTTCGAAAAGATCAAAATTGTAAGTAATCCTATTTTCCGGTGGAAGAATTATTATTTTTTCAAGTTCTGCATTTTCTTTTAGACCGACCTTTACAGTTCTATCCGTAAACTGATGAATAAATTCTTCCTGAACATTTTTTATGGCGATACCTAACTGATAATTTCCTTTTGGCAGATCATCAAAAAATGCGATGGTTTTAAAACCCGCATCATTTAGGTAAGACTTTTTAAAATAACTTGTAATATCTGGCCTATCCTGCAACGATGCAGCGGCGATATATGATATATTATCATTCGTTAACGTAATAAAAACAGAATCACCTTTATTGTTGTTTGTATTATTAACAAAACCCCATCCTGCAATTGAAATATATTTTTCAGCGACATTCATTTTTTCAATAAAATATTGAATAGATTCTTTTCCCTTATTTACTGGTTTGCCGGTTTCTGTAAAAAGTGTTCTTTTATTAATTATCTTATTTACGGAATCCAATCGTTCTTTATTGTTTTCATTTATTTTATTGATCAGTGACAGTAATTTTTCATTTTTAGCATTCCTATCGTAAATAAAGTAATAGTTATCCAGCGAACTAATTCCCCAATTGTTTGATTGTAGTGAAGGAGAGAAGTAATTTAAGTTTGCTGCAGTTGTAATGTATAAGGTGGTAGGAGACAAATTACCATTTTGAATATTAGATTCCAGACTATCCCGATATTTATCCATTGATCTATAATCAGCCCGTGCCACATAGCCTGTATTTATTGGTTTTGCATCTTTTGCTGCCAGGAAACAAAAATATTGATAGTCGAGTTTTGTCAAATAAGTTCCTTCAAATGGCGGGTATAAAGCTATTTCTTTATATTCTTTTATAAGATCTTGCCAGTTATTATCGTTTAGTGGAGTATGGTAAGCACCATAACTAAGTTTATACATGTTTATAAGACGCCATGTATCTTTTAACTGGATAAAGAGAATGATTGCGAGTATAGAAATTTTAGCAATTATGTGTATCCTGATCCTCGCAATGGCAACAATTGCAAAAAGTATAATCAAGTAATAAGGAATCCAGAAAAATCTTCCACTTGCTCTGAAGGTTTCTCCTAGTTTAATCAATATACTAGGAAGTGGTACTTTAAACAGTATCTTATCATTAAGAGAGACTACATGAGTGATGGCAAATAAAGTAAAAATTGCAACCATTGCAACTAGCGGAATAAGCCATTTTTTATTTAGCTGGAATGGAAATTCTTGCTGGGTCTTCCATATAAGCTTGGCAAGAAAAGACCCAAAAAAATAGAGAAGTAAAAGGGCAAGCAGCAATAAGATGCCCAGCCCTAAATACATGAATCCTTCATATTGGTGCCAGCTTATTTGTTTTAATCCCGGCAAATAGTTGGACCAGCCAGATGAATTATATAGTGAATTCAGATTTAAACTATATAAACCATAACTCCCTTCGACACTAAGATTTTCTCCGGAATTAAAAATTAATATTCCAATAAAATACCAGGTCATTAAAAGAACAATTATCGAAGTTGCATTGTAAGCAAAAAAATATTTTTTAGATAAAATTTTATCAAAGAAGCTATGTCTTGCAGATAGCGCAACAGTAAATCCAAAGACCATTAAACACATGTAAGGATTGATTAGTGCCGACAGGATCAATAAAACGAATTGATACGTAAGGATTTTTTTTAACGTAACAATTTTTGGATCCAGGCAATACAAATAGATGGATGCTAATATTAACCAATGGGCACATAACGCTGGATGCATGCCTCTGTGAATAAGAACAGGATTTGCAACTATAAGTATAACTGCGATGAAGGTGATGACGTGATTCACTTTTAATAAAAGGAAAAGTCGAATGGTAAAATATGCTGCTAATAAGTGACATAAAAAAAGCCATATGCCGAAATACTGAAAGTTTTCCGGTAAAATGCCAGCGAAAATTTTAAAGAAAATAGCAAATAAGGGAATTGAATCAGTTAAGCCAACATTGGTACCTATTGGATAAAAATAATTAGTGACACTACCAATAGGAAATTGCCACGGTTCATTTTTATAATATAGCCAACCCAGGTAATGTGTTCCCCAATCATGCAGTGCCGTCATCATCCAACTAATATTGGTAGGTACTAATATTTGCAAGCCATAGCTTAATTGAAAAAAGAATATTACTGCTACAAATGAAGCTGCATATAGAAGTCTATTTTTCATGCAAATCTTTTTATCCTGGTTTCTGCCAGATGCCGATTAATGTCTTGCCGAGGCTGTAATTAGTTAATATATCGGTTACCCGGGATACTGGTATTATTAAATTATTCCAGAAATGTATTTGATCAAGTGTTGGGTAATCCTGTTTTAGAAAATATTTATTTGCAAGGGAGGCAAGTAATCCCATTGAATCCAGGTATCTTATTTTCTTCAGTTGTAATGAGGCAGGAGCAGTAGGAGCAAGCATTTTTTTATTATACCTTCTAAAGTGCCCTATGGCCGTATCGAACTTACTGAATAAAGATTGATGAGCCGGCACAAGTACAATAAGATGACCACCTTTATTGAGTCTCTCAGCGGCTTGTCTCAGTTCTGCTTTATCATCTTCTATATGTTCAATTACATCGATATAAAGAATTGTATCAAATTTTTGATTGGGTTTTAGATCTGAAACGATTCCTTTTATACATGTACAGTGATCAGGTAGCTCCTTGTTTTCAATTTTGGTTTCTAACTCTTTAAAAAGACTCGAATCTGGCTCCAGGCATAACCATGATAGTTGTGATCCATCGCATAAATAGTTGGTAGTACTGCCAATACCCGCACCAACTTCAAGCACATCACCTTTTATAAAAGGTTTTAGATTCTTCGCATAGTAATGCTTCCAATTAGAAGCATGTTGAAATAGATGCAATTCGTTTCCGATATAAGGGACTTCACTCATTAAATACATCATTCAATATTATTCAATAAACTTGCTTACTATGAAAATGGGACGGTTTTGGGTTTCTTTATAAATTCGATAAATATATTCTCCTATAACCCCAATCGATAATAACTGGACTGAGCCAATAAAATAAATACTGAGGATAATTGAAGACCAACCCAAAGGTGCCAAACCTGTTATTTTACCTATTGCAATATATAATAATGCCAGGACGATCAAAATGATGCCAGTCAATCCCGAATAAAGACAAATTTTTACAGGAAGATTTGAAAAAGAAAAAATCGCATCAAATCCTAAACTCACCAGTTTCATAAAAGTCATTTTTGGCTCACCCATTGCTCTTTCTGGTCTTGAGTATTCAACAAACCCCTGCTTAAAACCAATGAAAGACCTTAAACCGGGTAGATATCTGTTCTTTTCCTGCATAGAAAGAAATGCTTCCAGTGCATTTCTTTTCATGATAGAGAAGTTTCCTACGTTTTGTATGTTCTCGAGATTGGAGAATTTTTTAAAAATGAGATGAAATAATTTTATAAACAACTGCTTAATGAATTTTTCATTTCTCGCATTTCTTTTGCCGTACACAATATCTACTTCTTCGGTTTTAATTTTTTTAAACATGTCATTTAACAATTCAGGCGGATCTTGAAGATCACCATCCATCATTGCTATATAATTTCCCTTAGAGTATGTCAGACCAGCCGTATAAGCGGCCTGGTGACCGAAATTTCTGGACAAAGCCAATGCCTTAAATCTTCTGTCTTTTTCATTGCAACGTTTGAGGGCTAAGAGAGTATTATCATGACTACCATCATCAACAAGAATTACTTCATAGTCTTCGCCGACTGCATTCATTGAAGATTGAACTCTTTTAAAAAGCTCTTCAATCAATATTTCTTCGTTATATACGGGAATTACCAAAGTAATCATAAGAAATATTATGTTGTTTTCAATACT
This sequence comes from Chitinophagaceae bacterium, assembly GCA_035318985.1. Taxonomy (GTDB): domain Bacteria; phylum Bacteroidota; class Bacteroidia; order Chitinophagales; family Chitinophagaceae; genus VBAS01. The sequence continues at coordinate 13,868 of DATHDP010000086.1, read as the reverse complement.
GATTTTGGAGGTTTGCAAAAATATGCTTTCGTGTTCATTAATTGTCTTCACCATAACCTGTAAAGTGTTTATTTTTTTAGAGTATATAACTCCGCCCATGCATCATAAAACGCATGTTCCATTGTCATAACATAAGCAGTATCCAATCCTTTTTTTTGTTCTGGAGTTAAAGGTTGCTCTCCATGAGCACCTACTATCCAGAAACCTGGTACGTGGTATTTGGGATCTGCCGAATTGAGAATGGAGTCTACAATACTGACTTTTTTGCCTTCCAGCATCGTAGGGTTAAATTTAAAATTTTTGAAGTAATATTGTTGATGCCATGAAACTAGTTCGTTTATGATCGGGTAATTTTCTTTGTTATTCTTTACTACAAATTGTGTCATTTCACGAAATTGCGTCTTTGAAACGATTGAATAGTACTTTTTAACTACTAATATATTGTTCAGTGAAAAAATTATAAATGCAAAAAGGATAATAAATTTTATGAATTTATAATTTATTAATTCAATTGCATAAGCAAGGACAATAAGAAATGCCGGTAATACAACAATAGTATATCTTGGCAATATCATTGGAACAACAAGTAAAGACCTAAGAAAGGGAATGAGAATAGTGACTAATATCCATATCGATAAAATGATAAAGCTGAACCATAAGGGATTCGACGTTGCAATGTTTGGAGTAAGTGATTTCTTTGAATAAAAAACTTTAACTAAGTAACCGCAAAATAGAATGATAAGCAGTTGCTTTAATACTGAAGCTCTTCCAAAGTATTCGAAATAAAAATCTAAAAGAAAACTGAGAGAAATTGGTTGTACCCAAAAACTATGAATTTGAGACATAGCCCATAAATGGGGAAGCCAAGGAATATATCCAAGAACTATAATTAAACCGCTTATGAGAAAATATTTAATATATTTTTTTCTTTCACTTCTTTCAGAAATAAAGAAGAGCAGCACTATAATTACTACTTGTGATGCAACTGCGAATAAACTATAATAATGGGAGTAAAGAAGTAGTAATGAAAATAGGCCATAAAAAAGAGTGTTTTTAATATTCATTTTCTTTAATAACCGTATTAAGAAAAGAAAAGAAAGAATTGAGAAAAGAAAGGCTAAAATATAACCGCGGGCTTCTTGTGAATAATATAGATTATAATAATTGACTGATGTTAATGAAGCAACTACTAATCCTAGATTTCTGTTCAATATTTCTTTTCCAAGTAGATACATGGCCCAAACACTAACAGTTCCAGCAATGGCGCTTATTATCCTTGCTGATATAGCTGTATGACCGAATATTTCAAATGATATCCTGGCTAAAAAAAAGTATAGTGGGGGATGTTGGTCGCAGCATTTCAAATATGACATCATAGCCTTCCATTCAATGTCAGGATCAGCTTCGTTCATTGTATGAAGTTCATCTAACCATAAGCTTTGGAAGTCTATTTTCCAGAGACGCATTGCTAATGAAAATAATAGAATAAATGAAAGAAGCAGGTATGATTTCCTTGTTTCTAAAAGTGACTTGTGTAACAAATAATTAGTATTTAATGTTAAAGGCGATTCTAAATCAAACCCTTATCATCCAATAATTGGTCTATAAAATTTATGAAATATACCTTCATAATCGTTAATGATCTTTTCCCAGTTATATGTTTTCCTGATTTTTTCTAAATTCCTTTGCTTCCTGTCAGCAGCTATAGAACTCTTTAAAGGCTGGTTTACAATATTTTTCACGTCTTCTGCAGAGAAGAAGTAAGATGCACAATCAGTTAAAATTGCTGTATTAAATATATTCTTATGTGCTGCAATATTACAGCCACATGCCATCGCTTCTAATAAAGAAGGATTAGTGCCGCCGACCGAATGCCCATGAAAGTATATGGACGAAAAGTGGCGAAGAGCATTTATTATGCTTTGATCATAAATGGCACCAGGGAATTGTATCAATGTTGAAGAATATTTTTTTAAAAGAAATTGTCCATATTTATTTTGCGTATTCCCAACTATAATCAAAGGATAGTGATGGCCAGATTCGAGGTAGCCACGGATAACCAATTCAACATTATTTTCTGGTTCCATCCTGGCCATCAGAAGATAATATTGACTTGCTGACAAGCTAAAATCAGAAAGGCAAGATTCAGAAAAGTTTTCGGGAATATCAGCACCATAAGGAATATAGATAGATTCTTTTTGATATTTTGTCTGAATGTGATCCTTAATTCCTATAGAATCAGCAATTAATACATCTCCATGCCTTGCAGCTAGCCCTTCAGCCCATTGTAAAAATTTTTGTGTGAGGTTATTGTATTTTGCTCTTTTCCATTCAAGCCCATCCATATTTACAATATTGATCGCTTTTTTTGGCCAGAAACGATACCAAACTGAACTACTGGTATAGCCTAATTGTAATACAATATCAAAATCCCTTTTCCGGGCATCTTGCAAGCAATTGTAGTCGTAAATAAATTGCCCTGCCGTGCCAATTCTATTTTCAGGATCGTTGCAGTGAACAATCTGAATGCCACTCCATGTAGATTCCTGATATGGGTGAGAGCTGGAATTATATACAAATACAATATGACCTTTTTCCACTAGCCCTTTTGCAAGATATTGGGCGAATTGCTCAAATCCTCCATACGCATTTGGAATGCCACGAGTACCAAGAATACCAATTTTCATGAAATTTTAGTTCCGTTCCAAACTGAGTTTTTGGAGCCGCAAAAGTAACCAGAAAAGCATTTAAACTTTTTATCCATGGTCAAAAAAAGAATGGAGCCAAGTACCCCCGGGTACTTTAAAAGGACAATTTAGACACATTCATAAGTTATCAAATTATTATTTTAAAAACTCATTGGGCAAAGTATATATCTACAAGTACATTAAACCAAATATTATTTACTCAGTCTGTGTCTGCAACCGATTGATAAACTATGACAATTGAAGCTCTGAGTTTAAAATTGACTGGCGCAACGTTTTAATGAATAGAATTGTCCTTGCAGTAGACATGACGCAAATCAAGGTTTTAAGTTTTTTTTAAACAAATACCACATATGGGGTATTGGATGAGTTATGAAAACCGATAGCTTTGCGAATCCTATGTTTTATTACATACGAGTGTAAAAAACTAATGAAAGACTAATGGTAACCACTAACCAAATTGAATTAAGCCCTTTTGTAGAGGTGGACGAGACACCATTTCGTAGTTATATTGATAACAAGACATCTTTTTTCCTTTTAAAAAGGATATCTGATATTATACTTTCACTTTTAGTAATTATTTTCTTTTTAAGTTGGATTGTTCCCCTCATGGCTAGTTTGATAAAATTAAATTCAAGAGGTCCAGTCTTCTTTATTCAGAGACGGGTCGGTAGGGGATTGAGAAGTTTTGGATGCATAAAATTCAGAACAATGGTTTTGAACTGTGAAGCCGATAAGCGTTCTGCATGTGATAATGATCGACGGGTTACTTCTATCGGAAAATTTCTTCGTAAAACAAGTTTGGATGAGCTACCTCAATTTATTAATGTTTTGCTGGGCGATATGAGTATTGTTGGTCCCAGGCCACATATGTTTGCGGATTGTAATAGATTTTCCGAATATATTCAGGATTATAAATTTCGTAACCTGGTGCGACCAGGTATAACTGGTTTAGCTCAAGTGAAAGGCTTTCGTGGACCAGCAGAAGATTCCTATAATATTGTTACCAGATTTTATTATGATTCCACATATATTCAAAAGATGAGCTTTGGACTTGATATAAATATTTTACTCAATACTATTTTCCAGGTTTTTGCTATAATTTTTTTTAAACGTATTATTGAAAAAGGAAAAGCAAAAAACATTAATTCGGATTCTTCCAAAATTGCTGCTTGAACTCTGGATGAAGTAGGCCTACTCTTTTTTCAGTACAATCTTTTATTTAAACGACGTATCATTTCTTTGTAGATCAATAATGCTAAAATAGCAGAAACTATTCCAATACACATTCCTGCAAAAATATCGGTGGGAAAATGCTGCGCTAGATAAACTCTTGAATAGCCAGCTAACGTAGCAAGCAAAGGAAGAATAACAGACCATGCTTTTCTATTGATCAGGTAAGCCATCATAAGCGCCATAGTAAATGCGGTTGTTGTGTGACCGGAAGGAAAGCTGTGAACTTTTCGCATAGTAACACCATCAACAATATGAACAGGGAAAATTTCAGATAAATAACTGATTGGCCTTAATTCATCAGGATAAACAACTCGTTTTAAAAACTGGGCCAGAATAGTTGAGATAAGGACTCCTGCAACAACTGCGATAAAATATTTTCTTCTATAAAAAAAACAATAGATGCCTAATGGGCCCCACATTAACCCATCGCCATAGTGGGTAAAATATTTAAAGAATTGGTCAGCTATTTCATTGTGATTGCTATTAATAAGCTGAAATGTCCCGTTTTTTCCAAGTACAAGAATTAATATACCAGTGCCAATGGCGATGATGGTAGCTACAATAAAAGCAATGCCGAAATTGTTTGCCGGTCTTTCCTGGAGCAAGGATAGAATTTTTACAAAAGTAATACGACTTCAGCAGCTCTCATAATGTGATGCCCGCTAGTTCAAGACTTTTCTTTTTTAGCTTCCTTATTTCTACATCTTCAATAATAGGCTCAGGTCCTAGTATAAGTGATACATTATCTTCCTTCCACCATTTTGAATTCTTTAGTTCTGAGAAAGGCAGTACTCCAATCAGGTAATTTCGGTTTATGTCCGCATGCCATTCTTCGATCCATTCAAATTTTTCTTTTGGAATAAAGGCATTGCTATCAAAACTGATGTAGACTTTCAAGTAAAAACCTTCCGTTAAACGATTCGGCTGATGATGATAAAGCTTTTTATATTCATAATGATAATCGTATCGCAAAGCAGAAATATCACTCAATACTGCAGATCCAGTTGGGAAACTACCGGCTCCTTTGCCATAAAAAAATTGTTTATCGGAAAAGCCACTTTCAATCACTACACCGTTGTATTCATTTTTTACAAAAGCAAGCTGGTCATGCTGGTATACAAATTGGGGCAGAACAAAAGCAGCTACGTATCCATTATTAAGTTTTTTGGCCTGTGCCACTAATTTTATTTCATAATGTTTTTCCCTTGCCACCGCTGCATCATTTTGATTGATGTTTTGTATTCCTGTGAAAACAATATTCTCAGGCTGCTCAACGATACCATAAGAATGATTTAATAGAATTGTCCATTTGTTCAATGCATCATAACCTTCTACATCCAGCGTGGGATCAGTTTCAGCAAAACCAGATTGCTGTGCCAGTAACAGGGCCTGTTTGAATTCCAATTTATCTTCAAACATTTTTGTAAGAATAAAATTAGTGGTGCCGTTTGCAATAGCCTTTACGGATTGTACAAGATCATTATCATAATATTCTTCCAGGTTTCTGATAATAGGTATTGAGGCACAGGCAGCTGCTTCGTATAAAAGAGACATGTTTGTTTGTTTTTGCAGCCCTAATAGTTCCGGCATATTCTCAGCTAGCATCTTTTTACTTGAGCTTACAACATCTTTACCGTTTTTTAATGCTGTGGTTACGATCTCAAATGCCGCTTCAGTTTCATTGATCACTTCTACGATCACATTTATCTCCGGGTCAAAAAGCAATTCATTTCTATCTGTCGTAAATAATTCAGTCGGCGCATTTCTTTTTTTCTCGGGATGCTTGACACAAATTTTCTTTATCGTGGCCTTTAAGGAAGGTGTCTGGTTCAGGATATGATAAAGCCCTTCACCAACTACACCAAAGCCAAATAAACCGATTGTAAGTTTCTTGTGATAACTCATTTTCTATTTTTTATAAATTATAATTATGATCATGCTAGATATTATCAAAAACAAAAAAGCTCACCCGATTAGTCAGGTGAGCTTTGAATATTTTGAAAACTATTTTTAAGCTTGAACACTGACTTATCTATCCCGATTTTATCGGGGTGGAATTGGCACCTTTCCCTTTGCTTTGCACAGGTTTATTTGTATCCTGGGCGAGCAAAGAATAGGTTGTCAAGGCTTCATCGGGCCATATCCCTCAGCCTTTCTTGATAAGCATCCTTATGTAATATTTAAGAGCTGACGCAAAGATAACCGTGAATGCAGGAAGTTCCAAAAAACAAATTCCACCCCAAATTTTGGCAAACAGTTGTTTGAAAGTAAATAATCCGGCGCATTATAGTTACTATCTTCGTTACCCTTTTAACTATGGCAAAATCAAGAGATAACGGGATCACTGTTGAAGAAATAAATCATGAGGCGATTGAGGTGCACGGAGCAAGAGTGCATAACCTTAAGAACATTGATATCTCAATTCCTAAAAATAAATTAGTGGTTATTACCGGGATCAGCGGCAGTGGTAAATCATCACTTGCTTTCGATACCATTTACGCAGAAGGCCAGCGCCGATATATGGAAACCTTCGGAGCATATGCACGACAATTTATAGGCGATATGGAAAGACCTGATGTAGATAAGATCACCGGGCTTTCTCCCGTTATTTCTATCGAACAAAAAACTACAAATAAAAATCCACGTTCAACTGTAGGTACAGTTACTGAGATCTATGATTTTCTTAGGCTATTATTTGCAAGAGTAGGAGAAGCTTATTCGTACAACACGGGTAAGCCAATGGTAAAATGGAGCGAAGAAGAAATTGTCGAGAATATTTTTAAAAAGTATAAAAGCAAAAAAATATCGCTGCTTGCTCCGTTAGTAAGAGGAAGAAAAGGCCATTACCGTGAATTGTTTGAAGATGTTCGTAAAAAGGGTTATTTAAAAGTTAGAGTTGATGGCGAAATAAAAGACCTGGTTCCGAAAATGCAGGTTGATCGTTACAAAATTCATGACATAGAATTAGTGGTCGATCGTTTACAAGTAACTGATGATCTAAAAGCAAGATTAAGTCAAAGTGTACAGCAAACATTGAAGCTAGGAAAGGACCTGATGTTTTTATTAGTAGATGAAAAACACCTTGTACAATATAGTAAGCAACTGATGTGTGAGGATACGGGTATTAGTTACGAAGAGCCATCGCCTAATTCATTTTCTTTTAACTCGCCTTATGGCGCATGTCCAACCTGCAAAGGGCTTGGGAATATTTTTACGATTGATATAGAGCTGGTATTGCCTGATAAAACACTAAGTGTAAAAGAAGGAGGCATTTCACCTTTGGGCGAGGAAAGGAATGCCAGTGTGTTTCAACAAGTTGTGGAGTTTGCCAGGAAGTATAAGATAAAATTAGATACTCCTGTAGGTAAGCTACCAAAACAACAACTGGATTTACTTTTATTTGGCGATAAGAACATTAGCTCAACAATGGAAGTGGATGGTTCAGATGAAACGGTGCCGCATGAATATACTGGAAGCTATGAAGGAATAGTACCCATGCTGAAAAGATGGTTTGTTTCAACAAGCAGCACGGAGTTTTTAAGGGATTGGGTGCAACAATTCACAACATTAAAAACTTGTAGTATCTGTAATGGAGCAAGATTAAAAAAAGAAAGCCTTTGGTTTAAAATACTGGGAAGAAATATTTCACAGCTTGGTGAAATGAATCTTGACAATCTTGCTGCCTGGTTTGATGGTATTGAATTAAGAATTACGGATAAGCAAAAAAGCATTGCAAAGGATGTTTTAAAAGAAATAAGAGAACGACTTCAATTTCTTTTGGATGTAGGATTAACTTATCTCACACTCAATCGTGCTTCAAAATCATTAAGCGGTGGTGAATCACAAAGAATACGATTGGCAACGCAGATAGGTTCGCAGTTGCAGGGTATTACCTATATTCTTGATGAGCCGTCTATTGGTTTGCATCAGAGGGATAATCACAGGTTAATAGATGCATTAAAAAACCTTCGTGATATTGGTAATAGTGTTTTAGTAGTAGAGCATGATAAGGATATCATGCTGTCAGCAGATTATTTAATTGACATTGGACCAAAGGCTGGTTTTCATGGTGGCAAAATTGTTGCGCAGGGCATACCTAGTGAAATGCTCAAACTTGATACGCTTACTGCCAGTTATCTCAATGGTCATCATAAAATAGCGGTGCCCGAAGAAAGAAGGAAGGGCAATGGAAAATTTATAGAGTTAAAAGGAGCGAAAGGAAATAACCTTCGGGATCTTGATGTAAAGTTTCCTTTGGGAAAATTTATTGTTGTTACGGGTGTTAGCGGAAGCGGTAAGTCGACATTGATCAATGAAACACTTTACCCGATTCTGTCAACACATGCTTATGGTTCAAGAGTCTCTCCACTGGAGTATAAAAATATAAAGGGGCTTGAGCATATTGATAAAGTAATAGAGATCGATCAGTCGCCGATCGGCCGTACGCCAAGAAGCAATCCTGCTACTTATTGCGGTTTCTTTACAGATATAAGAACATTATTTGCTTCAATCCCGGAAGCAAAGATCAGGGGTTATAATGCAGGTCGTTTTTCATTTAATGTAAAAAGCGGTCGCTGCGATGTGTGTGAAGGTGGAGGTATGAGAGTGATCGAAATGAATTTTCTTCCCGATGTTTATGTGCATTGCGAAAAATGTAATGGTAAAAGATATAATAGAGAAACGCTGGAGATCCGGTACAAAGGAAAATCTATTGCAGATGTGCTTGATATGACGGTAGAGGAAGCAGTGGAATTTTTCCAGCATATACCTTATATCTATCGGAAAATAAAAGTGCTTGGAGAAGTAGGACTTGGTTATATCACTCTTGGGCAAAGTGCAGTTACATTAAGTGGGGGGGAAGCGCAAAGAGTAAAGCTTTCAACAGAACTTGGCAAAAAAGATACAGGTAAAACCTTCTATATACTGGATGAACCAACTACTGGTTTGCATTTTGAGGACATTCAGCATTTACTTTCGGTTCTTAATAAATTAGTTGATCGTGGCAATACTGTTCTTGTTATTGAACATAACATGGATGTTATAAAAGTGGGCGATCATGTTATTGATCTTGGTCCCGAAGGCGGTGATGGAGGGGGAAAGATCTTATTTGAGGGGACTCCCGAAGGTTTAATAAAGTGTAAGGACAGTTATACTGCCGAGTTCCTGGCACATGAAATAAAATAAAAAACCCGCAGCTTTTTCAGGAGGGATAAGGAATAATCGTTTCAATGAAATTCGTTAACCAACGGGCTTTCATTGAGGAAATACAATTAAAACTTTTCCTGACTGCGGGAAATTTTTGGGTGGTAAATAAAAGAGCAATGTAATAAGATGTCCAATAAGGATGGCAGCAGGTGTTCAATAAAATTTTTAATACACACTTTGAGAGTAACAAATAGAGAACGGATTAGGGTTTTAGTCACCAGGTATTGTATTTTAAAGAGCCCGCTGCCCTTATTGGAACTGCCTTAAATATTGTAAAGAACTATTTTATAATGATCCTTCCAGACTCACTCATCTCATCATTTTTAAAAACCTGGTAAGTATATGTTCCTTTCTCCAAGCCATTAATTTTTTTGTGATCTTTCTCATTCATTTTATAGTGTACCATGATCGTACCCTCCGCATCAAATACAAAGAAGTCAACCTTTGTAGTTTCTACATTTTTAACATGCATTGCATTTTTTAATAAGTCAGGATAAATTTTTACGTCTCTTTCTTTTTTTGATGTCTTTGCGTTTTTGCTTTCAGCATTTGTGTTTTCAGTTACCGAGCATGACTGGGTAGAACCCAGTAGCAACGCCAGGCCAAAGAGATAAGATGAATTTTTTAAGTAGGACAGAGTAGAGTTTGTTTTCATATTGGTTCGGATTGGTGACGGATTAAAAGTAGAGCGGACATCGCATCTGTCGCAAAGCTCTTCGGTTTGGCGAATTATTTCCGTTCAACCTCCAGCCAAAACGGAGTATGGTTGAGAAATATGAATCCATTTCTTTTGGATCTCCACGTTGTCTGTTGATAGTAGGTCTTGTTATGTTACGGAATGGCTCACGGTTGTGCAATTGATAGGCAATAGGTACATCTGCCGGCGCCAGGTATTGAGAAAAGTAAACTGGATCAATATATTTTGTACTTACATCATCAACATAGTCTGTAAATGTTTTGCGATGTAAAACTTCTAAGCCGACGTAAAGATCTTCCTTAATAAAATATTTAAATCCTGCGCCCATAGGAATTTCAAGCTGTGTTAATTTATATTCTTTCCTGTCAGGATATTGTGACATGCCTTGTCCTTCTAAGCGAAGTGGTTTTAATTCCACTAGCTGTTTTGTATTCGGGTTATTAGGATCAGGATAATAATAAGCTTTAGGATTAAAATGGAAAAAACCTGCACCTGCAATACCGTATGGTCTGAATTTTCCCTGCAAGCCATCATAATTTTCAAGGAAAACTGTTGGATAAAATTCAAAGCCGAAATAAAGCTCTGTTACTTTTGATTGGAAATATAGATTACGGCGCCATCTTGAAAATTCCCGGCCACCAGAAAGATCTACTTCGTCATCACTTCCTTCCAGGAATGACCGGTTGAGTGCCAGGCGAAGTCCGAGCCATTCTGAGGGGTATACGTTTACATAAAGCCCTTTTGAAAATTTTGTAAGCGGCACATCAAGGTCAGCGATAAATGGCTTACCAACTCCATGGGATCCTCCAAGATCTCCAAGAAAGAAAGAAGGGCCAAGACCAAGTCCGAATTCATATTTTCCATCTTTGAAAGAAATGGATTGTGAATTGGAACAAAGTGACAAAGACACTAATAAGACCGTAACTACTGTACGGCAACAGGGTACAATTGCTCTCATAGATACCAGATTTGTGTTTTTCAACGGAACTTTTAAGATTCCGATTATTTAGGATTTGGACTGGCGACTAAAGTAGAAAAATAATTTCTACTTATCAATGACGAATAGCAGGTATTTTTATTGCAGTAGTGATAAGAAGTTTTATTACTCGGGGCTTTTACCAAGAGGTTTTCTTGACATCTCTATATGAGGAATTCCATCTTCTAAATATTCTTTTCCTGCTACAATAAAGTCAAATGATTCATAGAAACTTTGCAAATAAACTTGTGCACTTAAAGTGATGGAAGTTTTACCGAAAATTTTTTCGCAGGCTTCAATAGATCGTTTCATCAGTTCTCTTCCTAATCCTGATCTTCTTTTTGAGGAGGAAGTGACAACACGGCCAATTGCAGGATCATTATACGAAACTCCGGGTGAAAGAATTCTTGTGTAGGCAACTAATCTATCATCTTCGACCGCAATTAAATGCCACGCCGATCGATCTTTTCCATCAGTATCATTATAAACACAATTTTGTTCAACAATAAATACTTGATTTCTTAGTTGCAGTATATTATATAACTCATCTAAGGTTAATTCATCAAATCTTTTTATTGTCCAGTTCACCATATTTTTTTAATTAACGTCCGGGCGATGGTATTACAGATAAGCCTTCATTACCATCTTCACTTACTGATTGCACTGCAAAAAAATAATTATCCTTTGAGTAAGGAAGATCCATTTTTGTATCGGTAGTGAAAAACTTTTTCTCCCAAACAGGGCTTGTTGTTTCTCTCATTAATACAAGATAACCTTTAACTTTTCCTGAAGCCGGCGCTTTCCAGGTAATGTTGGTAAAATTGGTAAGTTTTCTTGTTTCAATTTTTACTTCCTGTGGCATTGAAGGAGATTTCGCGAGATTTGCAAGATTGCAAAGATTCATTGCTGTGTTTTTCCTCAGGTATTCAAAATCCATGAATTCAGGCAGGTCGCCAATTTGTATCCCGTTTTCTATTCTTACATCCTGGTGCTGGTGATTATAATTCTCGTTCATTTCGGTAATACGCACCGCTGCAAAGCCACGCTGTACATATGGAGTATGATCCCCGCCACGCAGAAACCTATCATTGCGATAGATCATAACGATCTTAAGATCCTTTACATAACGTTCACCAATTTCTTTTACATATCGTGCAAGTTGTCTTGGCTTGCCATCGTTTTCCAAACCAAGATTGCGGATAGTTGTTGCAATTCTTCCCGTATCTAAAACGGAAAGACCTTCACTGAAAACCCTCACCTGGTCATTACTGGCTTTATTTGTTTCATTTTGATTATTGCCACCCATGATGTCATTGTTCAATACAGCTTCGATATTCCAACTTTCTTTTTTAGCTTTTTCTGCCATATAAGTTGAACCAAGCAAGCCTTGCTCCTCACCACTTACTGCTACAAATATGATGGTTGCCGGAAAAGAATGCTTGCTCATAATTCTTGCACATTCCATTAATGCAGCTACACCACTTGCGTCATCATTGGCGCCGGGTGCATCTCCGGTTCTATCCATTACATTGCTGCGCATATTATCTAAATGCCCGCTGATAATAAAAATTCTTTTATCAGTTGGGTCGGTTCCTTTTAATGTTGCCATTACATTACCCAATAAAAGTGTTGTGTCAACTCTTCGCCCATCTTTTTGTAAAGTAGTTGTGTCAATTATTGCAGTTAACCTTCCATCGGATTGTTTTGCAAATTCATTGAAACGACTTAGTACCCAATTGCGGGCAGCACCAATGCCACGATTTGGATCTGTTTGTGTGCTTAATGTATTTCTTGTTCCAAAACTTACCATCTTTTTAATATATGATTGCAAAGAATCTTTCGATACTTCGTTAACCATCTTTACGATCATTGGATCTTTTTGATTTGTTTGGGCAAACAATAAATTCCATGAAGCGATGAGGGCAAAAGCAAAAAACAGTTTTTTCATGCGAAAAATTTAGAGCTAAAAATAAGAAAACAACCGCCATTGCATTCAAAACAGTAATTTTAAAAAAACAATTCTATGGCGGTAAATGATCTTAGCCGTGTGCATAAGCTCGTCAGTGATCTGTTTCATTGGCCAACTTCAAAAAGCGAGTGGGATAAATTTAAACTGACGGACGAACAAGTATCATTCTTTAATGAAAATGGGTTTCTGGCAGGGATAAAAATGCTGGATGACGCGCAGGTAAATTTTTTAAGTAATGAGCTTTCTGAAATTGCTGATGTCGATCATCCGTCTCATTCGTTGTATTATGAATTTCATTTAAACGAATCAGCTGATCCGTCTACCATTTTATTTCATGCATTAGGCGCCTGGCGCATTGGACCGGGTTTTCATGATGTATTATGGAACCCTCGTTTTCTTGTTGCAGCAAGCCAATTATTAGGGAATGTTCCTGTTCGTTTCTGGCATGATCAACTTTTTTGGAAGCCGGCAAAAAAAGGTGGTGTTGTCGCATGGCACCAGGATTACTCATATTGGACAAGAACAAAACCTGTGGCACATCTTACCTGCTGGTGCGGATTGGATGATGCAACAAAAGAGAATGGTTGTCTTCAATACATTGCAGGAAGTCATCGGTGGGGTTTATTGCCAAAACCTGTTCTTGCAGGAGAGATACAGGGAATAAGAGATTTTTTAAATGATGAACAGAAAAAACAGTTTGACCATCCGCAATATGCTGAAGTTAAAGCAGGAGAAGCGATCTTTCATCATTCATTGACTTTACATGGTTCCGGAGAAAATAAAAGTGATAAGCCAAGAAGAGCATTTGTTATTAATGCTTTTGCTGATGGAGTTATTTCCGATTCAAATGAACCATTGCTGGAGGGAGTTTCTGTTGTGCCGAAAGGAGAGAAGATGCAGGGGCAATTTTTTCCATTACTATATGATCCTTTAAATTAATAACCATATTTATCCTTCCATAAACTTTTCAGAAACTTTCTTAACTCTTCTTCTCTTGTATTTTTGCCCGGCTCATAAAATTTTGTTCCGGATAATTCTTTGGGTAAATATTCCTGTGCAGAAAAATTATTATCATAACTA